>CACGAC010000004.1 GCA_902571015.1 uncultured Pelagibacteraceae bacterium
AATTGTTGCTATTGAATTGATTTATACTGATATTAAAATATTATTTTTATGATGTATCTTAAAAACTACAATTTAAAGAATAAAACTGCAGTAGTAACTGGAGCTGGAAAAGGACTTGGTAGAGCATGTGCTATAGCGCTTGCTGAAGCTGGTGCGAATTTGATCATCATAAGTAGAACAAAAAAAGATTTAGATGAAGTTTCAAAAAAGATTAAAAAAATAAAGTCTAAATGTAAATCATATGTATGTGACATCACAAATTACAATCAAATTAAAGAAATAATTAATAAGCAGACGAAAATAGACATACTAATTAACAATGCAGGCAATAATATTCCAGAACATTTTACCAAAGTTAAAACAAAAAATATGGAGTATTTGGTTAAGATAAACACAATGGCAACTTTTAATCTTGCTCAATTATGTGCTTTAAAAATGATTAAGTTCAAAAATAGAAAAAAAATTGGCGGCGCAATTGTAAATATGTCTTCTCAAATGGGACATGTTGGTGGTCCTATTAGAAGTGTTTATAATATGACAAAATTTGGCTTAGAAGGCTTAACAAAAGGAATGTCGATTGATCTAGCTAAATATAACATAAGGGTAAATACTGTTTGCCCAACTTTTGTTGTTACTCCAATGACAAGTAAATTTTTGAAAAGTAAAAAGTTTAAAAAAGAGGTTTTGGGTAATATTCCATTGGGAAAATTTGCTGAACTTTCAGATGTAGCAAGTGCAGCTGTATTTCTTGCATCTGATGCAGCGTCAATGATTACTGGAACCTCTTTATTAGTTGATGGCGGATGGACTGCAAAATAATACCAAGATTATTTTTTTTAATAATCTTTTTTATTTCAACTTATTCAAATGCTATCGAATTTAAAGGAAAATTTTTACAGGGTCATTATATCATAGGAATAACTGACCCCTCTTCTAAAATAATTATAGATAAAAAAGAAGTGAAAGTTTCTAAAGATGGTTATTTTGCTTTTGGTATTGATAGAGATAGAAAATTTGATTTAATTATTACTAAAATAACAAACGGAAAGAGTGAAAAAATAATTAAAAAAGTTCTTAAAAGAAAATACAACATTCAGAGAATAGATGGCTTAGAAGAAAGTAAAGTTACGCCACCTGAGTCAGTTTACAAAAGAATAAAAGAAGAAAACAACAGAATTGGAAAAGCTAGAGCAATCAATTCTGATTTACCTTTTTTTAAAAACCAATTCATTATGCCTGTAAAGGGAATTATAAGTGGTGTTTACGGAAGCCAGAGAATTTTAAATGGTAAACCAAAGTGGCCTCACTATGGAATTGATATAGCGGCAAAAAAAGGAACTATGATTAAATCATCAGCATCTGGAGTTGTGACGATGGCCGAGGATGATCTCTATTATACTGGTGGTACAATTATAATGGATCATGGACACGGGATTTCAACAATTTATTCTCATCTAGAAAATGTGATGGTATCTGTTGGTGATCAAATTAATCAAGGAGATATCATAGGCACGGTTGGGTCTACAGGAAGATCTACAGGCCCACACCTAGATTTTAGGGTAAATTGGTTTCAAACTAGACTTGATCCAATGTCTTTATTGAATTAGCAAGATTTATCTAAATGATGACTAAGCTTAAAAATTTTTTGTCAAAAAGTAAATGGGGTAAATATGTTCTAGTTGGAGGATTTACTTTTTTTTTGATAAAAGGTTTGGTTTGGTTGATAGTCTTCTTTATTGCTGGTTTTAGTTTGATAAACTTTGGATCATAAAATATAGTTTATTAATTAAATAAAAAAATAATTCAAAAATATGAGCACATTAATAGAAAGAACTTCAAATAAATTAGTAAAAGCTTTTCTTAAAAATAAAATTATCGCACCATTACCTAGAAGATTTACAAAAAAACTGACTGAGGCAAACAAATTTAGAATGCTTTGTGAGAGTAAAGTTAAAAAACCTATAATTGGTTACAAAGCTGGAGGAACTGGAATTCCGGTAATGAAAAAGTTAAAGGAAAAAGAGCCATTTTATGCATCGGTTTATAAAAATAATTTTTTGAAAAGTGGTAAAAGTGTCAAGATTAGTAAAACTACTTTTGGCATTGAGTTAGAAGTTTGTTATCTAATTAAAAGATCTTTTTTTAATTCAAAGGGTACAATTACGATGAAGAATATTTTTAAATTTATTTCTCATATGGCTCCTTGTATAGAAATCGTTGGTTATAGACAAAGAAAAAAAGGAATAACTTCTTTTGGAGATTTATGTAGTGATTTTGGAGCTAATGTAAAATTTTTGATAGGTCAAAAGAAAAAATATAGAAAAATTAATATCGGAAATTTAAAAACAAATATTTCAAACCAAAAAACAAAGCAAAATATTAATGGTAATACTAGTGCAGTTTTTATTAATCCATTAAACTCATTAAGGTTTGTCTTAAACAAATTAAAAAAAGATAAAGTTAATTTGAATAAAAATTTTTATGTATTTACTGGTTCAACTGTAGGAGTTGTTCCAATAGGTAAAGGTCTTTATAAAGGTAAAATCGATAAGCTCGGTTCTGTTAAGACAATAATAAGATAAAAAATGAAAACATTAATATTATTATCTTTAGTAATTGTTATTGCTTGGGTTTTGTTCAGACCAATAACAAAAAAAGAGTTAGATCGATATAATGGTAAAGATAACTGGCCTATGGATTTACATTAAGAATTCAAAGAAGGCTGCTTTTTCATATCCTCTTTTTTAATACCAGCCACCCTTACAGGCTTTTTCATCGCATCTCTTCTAAATGGTTCACCAAGTTCTTGGTTTAAAATTACTTCTATAAATGTTGTGATACCTTTCTTTTGATCCTCACAAGATTGCTTGATTGCAGCAGTTGTTTCCTCCATTGATTTAACTGTTACTCCTTTTAAACCACAAGCATCAGCTACCTTCGCATAACTTAACTCAGGATCCAATTCAGTTCCGACGAAATTATTATCAAACCAAAGAGTTGTATTTCTTTTTTCAGCACCCCATTGATAATTTCTAAAAATAACCATTGTAATTGCTGGCCACTCCTCACGAGCACACGAACTCATCTCATTCATGCTAATTCCAAAAGCTCCATCTCCCGCAAAACCAATTACAGGTGTATCTGGACATCCAATTTTTGCTCCAAGTATTGATGGAAAACCATAACCACATGGACCAAACAAACCAGGTGCTAAATATTTTCTTGGTTTTTCAAAAGTTGGATAGGCATTTCCTATTGCACAATTATTTCCAATATCACTTGAGATAATTACATCTTCAGGCATTCCAGCTTGAATTGCTCTCCAAGCTTGTCTTGGTGACATTCTATCTTTATCTCTCTCTCTTGCTTCTTTGTTCCAGACTGTTCCTTCATCATCATCTTCATGATCAAGACTAGATAATTTTTGTAACCATGCAGATTTTGTTTGATGAATTAAGTCTTTTCTTTTTTGTCTATCTATATCACCTGCATTAGATGATAATTTATCAAATATTTGTTGAGCAACTAATTTTGCATCTCCGCTTATTCCAACAGTAACTTTTTTAGTTAAACCAATTCTATCGGGATTGATATCAACTTGGATTATGCTAGCTTTCTTAGGCCAATAATCTATGCCATATCCTGGAAGTGTCGAAAATGGATTTAGTCTAGTTCCTAAAGCCAAAACAACATCTGCTTTTGAGATTAATTCCATAGCAGCTTTTGACCCATTATATCCTAAAGGTCCTACAGCCAAAGGATGGCTTCCTGGAAAACTATCATTGTGCTGATAACCAGAACAAACTGGAGAGTCTAATTTTTCTGCAAGTTTTTTTGTCTCTTCAATAGCACCACCAATTACAACTCCTGCACCAGATAAAATAACTGGAAACTTTGCATTTGATAAAAGTTTTGCAGCTTTACCTATAGCCTCTGCTCCTCCACCTTGTCTTTCTAATCTTACTATTGGTGGTAATTCAATATCGATAACTTGAGTCCAATAATCTCTTGGAACATTAATTTGCGCAGGCGCTGAACCTCTTATTGCTTTTTCAATTACTCTATTTAAAACTTCAGCCATTCTTGATGGGTCTCTAACCTCTTCTTGGTAGCAAACCATATCTTTAAATAAATTCATTTGCTCTACTTCTTGAAAACCTCCTTGACCCATAGTCTTATTTGCTGCCTGAGGTGTAACTAATAATAATGGTGTATGGTTCCAGTAAGCAGTTTTAATCGGGGTTACTAATCCAGTGATACCTGGCCCGTTTTGTGCAATGACCATAGACATTTTACCTGTAGATCTTGTATAACCATCGGCGATTAGTCCACCATTTGTTTCATGAGCTACGTCCCAAAAAGTAATACCTGCATCAGGAAAAATATCAGAGATAGGCATGAATGCTGAACCTATTATTCCAAAAGCATGTTCGATGCCGTGCATTTGTAAAACTTTTACAAAAGCTTCCTCTGTTGTCATTTTCGTCATTAATAGAACCTTTCTAATCTAGCAAATGTAATAATTTTTTTATAAAACTATTTCTTAATTGTCGCGATTAATATATAAGATTTTTGAAAATTCAAACAAACAAATCGACACGATATAATGGCTACTGACATCATAATTCACGATAAAAAGGATAATGTAGGGGTTGTAGTAATCGAAAAAATAACACCAAAACAAGACTGTAAATGCTGGATTATGGAGGATGATAGTTCAACGGATATTCAATCAATGGATGAAATACCATTGGGTCATAAAATTGCTATGACGGACTTAAAAGAGGGAGACACAATCTTGAAATATGGTCACGACATAGGAAAAGTTGTTAAATCCATAAAAAAAGGTGAGCATGTACATGTTCATAACGTAAAAACAAAAAAGTGGTAAATTGATGGAAATTCCAAAAAGTTTTTTAGGTTACAAAAGAGAAAATGGAAGAGCGGGAACTAGAAATCACGTAATTATTTTACCAGTAGATGATATTTCAAATGCTTGCGCAGAAGCAGTCGCAAACAATATAAAAGGAACTATCGCATTACCTCATTCATATGGACGATTACAGTTTGGAGCAGATTTAGAATTACACTTTAGAACAATGATAGGTACAGGAAGCAATCCAAATGTTGCTGCTGTGATTGTAATTGGTATTGAGCCAAAGTGGACAAAAAGAATTGTAGATGGAATAGCAAAAACTGGAAAACCTGTGGAAGGTTTTCACATTGAACGAACAGGTGATATTGGAACAGTTATGAAAGCTTCCAAAAAAGCACAAGAATTTGTCATGTGGGCTTCAGAAAAACAAAGAGAGGAATGTCCAATAAGTGATTTATGGATTTCAGTTAAATGTGGAGAATCAGATACTACTTCAGGTCTTGCGTCAAATCCTACAGTTGGGAACTTAATGGATAAACTTGAGCCACTTGGGGTTCATTTATGTTTTGGTGAAACTTCAGAACTAACTGGTGCTGAAAAAGTTTGTGCAACTAGAGGTGCAACAAAAGAGGCTTCAGATAAATTTATGAAAACTTGGAGCGCATATAATGATTTTATTCTAAAAGAAGCAACGGATGATTTATCGGAAAGTCAACCAACTGCTGGGAACATTGCTGGAGGCTTGACGACTATTGAAGAAAAAGCGTTCGGAAATTTTCAAAAAATTGGTGATTGTAAATTTATAGATGTTTTAGAGCCAGCAGAAGAACCAAAGAAAGGTAAAGGATTATACTTTATGGATACTTCTTCAGCTGCAGCAGAGTGTGTAACACTGCAAGCAGCAGCAGGATTTAATATTCATCTGTTTCCAACTGGGCAAGGTAATATTGTTGGAAATCCAATTGAACCAGTCGTTAAATTAACTGCTAATCCATTGACCGTTAAAAGTATGGGTGAACACATTGATTGCGATGTATCAAAAATTCTTTCAAGAGAAATGAATTTATCAGAGGCGGGAGATAAACTTATTGAGACAACTCTTAGAGTTGCTAATGGAAGATTAACTTGTGCAGAAGCTTTAGGTCATAAGGAATTCGTTATGACTAAACTTTATAGAAGCGCATAATCACTTTATAAAAGATGGTCTTAAAAGATTACTTGGTGTTAATACCAGGTATAATACTTGCATTTATTCTTTATTCTCTTTCTCAAGGTTTTAATAATATTATTGGTATTGAACTTTTAGGATATAGCAAAAGCCCAATCTCTACAGCGATGATAGCTATTCTACTAGGAATTTTTTTTGGAAATTTTTTTAAAATTCGGGAAAGTTTTCAAAAAGGATTAGATTTTAGTAGAGACTATATTTTAAAACTTGGAATTATCTGCTTAGGAATACAATTAAAACCTTTTGAATTTTTAGAATTTGGAAAAGTAGCAATTCCATTAATAATAATTTGTATAGTTAGTGTTTTAATAGTAATAAAGCTCATAATTAAAAAGCTCCAAATACCAACAAGGATGGCCTACTTAATATCAATTGGTAGCACTGTTTGTGGCACTACAGCGATCATGGCAACTGCACCGGTAATAAAAGCTAATAAAAGTGAAATTTCTTATGCAATTGCTAACATTACTTTATTCGGAATACTATCGATGTTGTTATACCCCTACTTTGCAAATTTTTATTTTGAGGGAAACTCATTATTTGCAGGTCTCTTTTTAGGTACTGCCATACATGAAACCTCACAGGTAGCTGCAGCAGGATTAATATACGAACAACAGTTTAATAGTCCTGAGACTTTAAATATTGCAACAGTTACAAAGCTCATAAGAAATACTTTTTTAATTGTTATGATTCCTCTTTTTGCTTTTCTTTATAATAGAGGTCAAACAAAAGAAAGGGGTTACTCTATTTTAGGTATATTTCCATATTTTGTTTTGGGTTTTGTTGGGATGATAATTTTAAGAAATGTAGGTGATGAAGTTTTTTCAACTAATAATAATTGGATTGATTTAATTAATTCAATTAAATCTTCTTCTAAAATTTTTTTGACTATGGCTATGGCAGCTATAGGTTTATCTACAAATTTAAAAGATATTAAAAATATGGGCTATAAACCTTTTATTGTTGGATTTACATCAATGTTGACTGTGGGAATTGTAAGTATTTTGACAATTGAGATATATGTAAAATTTTTTATTTAGATTGTTTAATTGTCTTTTTAAAATACTTTTCTCTAAATTTAGAAATCGATCTTCTAATAAATGCAGCTCCTATTCCTAAAATAACAGCGAATAAGATTGAAAATAATCCATAAAAGAATGGCATATCTTCTGAAAACTCCTTAATAAACTTTGAGAAGAAATTTAAATCTGGTGAAGTAACAGATGTAATTCCATTCTTCATCTCCTCTGCAAAAAAGGTATCGTAAGCTATTACAATCCCGACTATTAATAATAAAATTGCTAACAAAGCTTTTAATCCAGAGCTGTCAATTTGTTCTCCAAGCTTTTGGCCTACTTGAACACCTATTATTGATCCGACAACTAACATTAAAACTAACATTAAATCAATTGATCCATAATTAATTGAATGGAGAAATGTCACTATCACACTAACAAAAATTGTCACAAACAAGGAAGTTCCAGGCACTAATTTTGTTGGCATTTTGATAATGTAAATCATTGCTGGTACTAAAATAAATGCACCACCGATACCCATGATAGCCGCAATAAAACCAACAATTAATCCAATTACGATTGGTGTAAATATACTTTCATATAATTTGGATTTTGGAAATCTCATTCTAAAAGGGAGTCCATGGATCCAATAATGGACATGTAGTTTTTTCTTCTCTACTATATTTTTTTTGGCTTTATCAATTTCACCTAAACTTTCTACCAGCATCAGAGTCCCAATTATTGCAAGAATGTACATGTAGGCTAAAGAAATTACTGTATCTATTTTTCCAATATCCTTAAAATAAGTGAAAGTAAAAATACCTAATACAGTTCCAATTGTTCCACCAATAACGATCATTAATCCCATTTTGTAATCTAAAGTATTTTTTAACCAATGAGTGGTAGATCCAGACACAGAAGTTGCTAAGATATTGTTAGCCTCATTTGCTACCGCATAAGCTGGGGGTACACCCATAAAGATTAGAAAAGGTGTCATTAAAAAACCACCTCCTACCCCAAACAAACCTGAAAGAACACCAACAATGGCGCTAATCAAAAGTATTTCAACTGGGTTAATAAAGACTTGGGCTATAGGTAAAAAAACGTCCATCAAATATAAAAACTTAAAATATTACTTATTTAAAAGTAATAAAAGTCCCAACTAAGATAACACCCCAACATGCAGCTATAGCTGAAAAAATTCCAGTTTTAATAAAAGTTGATTTTTTATTAGCTATGATATTTAGAATTTTTAAATTTGAAAGATGCATCTAAATCCCTGAATACACCCAGTAAAAAAATTGTCAAACTATAATTAATAAATTGTAGCTCCAAAAATCTTGATCTCACCATCCTCAACCCCTAATACCAATCTTCCTAAAAACTCCCCAGGTATCTCCTTATTAGTCTGTTTGATAAGCACTGTAATGTGGTCACCTCGTCTTAAAGTTCCAAATGGTTCGTAAGTTTCATTTAAATTTGTGATGATTTTATTGTTTGCCCATTGTTTACCAAGCTCTACTTCATTGGCTCCGAACAACATTTGAGTTGAAAAATCTTTAGTAAAACCTCCATAATCCTTCATGTTAGAGGCTCGAACTAAATTTTCCCAAAAAGGTTTACCAATAGTAAAAATCTCCTCATCTGACTTTGATAAAAGATCCATATATTTGTTTAAAATAAATTATGAGGCTTTCTTTTTTTCTTTTTCATCAACTATGTGATAAACCGGAACTTTTTCTAGAGTAAATTTACCAGTTTTAGGATCTCTTCTTGAAACTGTCAAACAATGCCAATTTTCATCATCTAACTTCATATGATCTCCTCTATAATAATAACCTGGCCAACGAGTTTCCTCCCTAAATAAAGTATGCTCAGTCACACATTGTGATGTCAAAGCTCTATGTTTCAACTCCCAAGCCCTCATCAATTGATGATAATCTTCTGCACCAACGTGCTCTAAATCCTCTTGTAACCAGGCTAAAAGTTCTAAAGCCTTTTTTAATAAATTTCCGTTAGTCATATAGTTTGAAGTAATACCCCCAACATATTCATCCATAATCTTCTGAAGTCTTTGTAATCCCTGTATTGGAGAAATATAACTTGGTGAAACTGTTCCTCCAGTTATCTCGTTTTGAGCAACTGTATAGGTTTCTAATGGTTTGTAGACAGCTTTTTTAAAATTATCACATTGTTTATCTGTTACGTTAATTCCTTCAGCTTTTTTATCTTCAATATATTTTACTGCTGCTTTTGCTGCTAATCTGCCCTCTGTAAAGGATCCTGATGAAAATTTATGTGCACTACCACCCACTGTATCTCCCGCACCAAAAAGCCCATCGATTGTTAACATTCTGTTGTAACCCCAGAAGTATTCTGGTGGAGACAAATCTTCAGGTCCACTAACCCATGCTCCTGAACATGTCGCGTGTGATCCCATTACGTAAGGTTCAGAAGTTGTTAATTCAGGGTTTGTATACTTTGGATCAATATTTTGTGATGCCCAAACAACAGCTTGTCCAACTGTCATCCCTAAAAAGTTTTCCCATCCAACTGTTTCTAAATGTGGATCTTGAAAAGCCTCTTTAGTGACCATGTGGATCGGTCCGCCACCGGCAGCGACTTCTTGTATAAATGCGTGGTTTCTTAAACAAGTAGGTGTTGGATGATGATCAATATATTCACCAACTAATTCTTTAGTTTGATCATACCATTTTTTTTCATAATTTTCGCCATTAGCATTTTGTGTATATGTTTTTAAATGTAAAAAATATGCTCCAACAGGTCCATAACCATCTTTAAATCTACACAATACAATTCTATTTTCCATTTGAGTCATCTTTGCACCTGCAGCAATAGGTAGTGCATATGCAGATCCATTACTCCATGGTGCATACCAAGTTCTTCCCATACCTTCTCCAACCGCTCTTGGTTTGAAAATATGCGACGCACCACCTGCAGCAACAATAACTGCTTTTGCTCTAAATACATGAAAATCTCCTGTTCTCATGTTAAATCCAACAGCTCCACCAATTCTATTTTCTTGAGCTTCATCCATCAATAAATGAGTAACCATTATTCTATTATAAATTTTATCTGCAGATTTTTTTGCTGCCTCAGCAACGATTGGTTTATAGCTTTCACCATGTATCATGATTTGCCATTTACCTTCCCTTAAGTATCTTCCGGTTTTTTCATTTTTCATCATTGGAAGACCCCACTCATCAAACATGTGAACAGTTGAGTCTACATGACGAGCCATATCATAACCTAAATCTTCTCTAACCATTCCCATCAGATCATTTCTGGCATATCTAACATGGTCCTCAGGTTGATTTTCGTCCCATTGCATACCCATGTAACAATTGATTGCATATAAACCTTGTGCGACTGCACCACTTCGATCAATATTTGCTTTTTCAACACAAATAATTTTTAAATCTCTTCCCCAATGTCTGGCCTCGAATGTTGCTCCAGTGCCAGCCATTCCACCACCAACAACTAATACATCACATTCCTCATAATGTGTTTTGTGCTTAGCCATTAATAATAAACACCTTTTTTAAAAGAATCTTTTGGAACTGATGGTAATTCTTTATTAGTATTTAAACCCTCTGGCTCACTATATAATCTTTGTGAATTAATTTCTCCTTGGTTAGGAGTGTCACCTTCAGCAAGTTTAGGAATAAATTTACCCCAAGGTTTTGTTGTTATTGGGGATACGAAATTTTTTTCTGTTCCATTTCTGAATTTGATTTTCCAAGAGATAGTTCCTTTTTCTTCTTCTCTTCTTACTCTCACACTGTGACCCATAGGAGCAAAATCAGCATAGCCTCTTACGTCAATTGCATGATTAGGACATGCTTTAACGCATGAGTAACATTCCCAACAAAAATTTGGTTCAATGTTTTTTGCTCTTCGAATATTTTCATCTATGTGCATGATGTCTGAAGGACATATATCTACACAATGTCCACAACCATCACATCTTGTCATGTATACAAAAGTTGACATAATTTATTTTTCTCCTTTTTTTAATAACATATTAATAGTGTTTTGGCTCTTCTCTTTTTATACCTAAGCCAAATTGCTCAGGGGCATCTGCTGGTGGGGGAAGATTGTCTCTTGAACCATCAGCTTCAGCTAGATTTTTTTGTATTGCTGCTCCAGGTTTGTAGAACATATGGGCAAATTTAGACCAATAAACACCACCAAATAAAATTAAATTAGATGCAACAAATAAAGTTAAAAATAAATATGATAATCCCGTTTGTCCGTTAAATTGAGTGTAAGACCATGCTAACCCAAAAGTTGAACATGCAAGTAAAGCTAAAACAAATAAATCAGCCTTAATGATTCTATACCAAGGATGAGCTTCTGCTGAAACATCAACTCTTAAAAAAAACCAAAACCAATACCCACCCAAGCAAGTTAATATTGCTCCTGCATGCCAAATTAATGACCAAGTTTGAGAACTTGGTTTATCAGCACCTGTGTAACAAAAAACTAAAACAGCTGAAGACACCCAAAATAAAATTGTTCCGTACATTCCTAGAACATGGGCTAATCTTCTTTTACCAAAACCTAATTCAGAGGTAGTGCCAATATCAACGACTGTTGTTTTAGCAATCACGGAAACTTTTTCTCCAACACCTAGTTCTTTTGTCGCTGATAGTTTTGCTTTTTTTGCGTTATTAAAAAAATAAGTCAAATTTTTATGATGTATCATCTGAATAATAGTTCCAACTGCAATCAACAAAACCATTGCAATAATAAAAGATTGCATTGCAAACGGTGAAATAGTTTCTGATAAAATTGAAAATGGATTATTAATTAACATTTCCGCCTTTTGTTAAATTTTGAATTAGTTTTTAAGTTTTATATATAGTTGAATTTATAGTTCAACCTCAAACTGGGGTCAATTTGTCTTTTATAAAAGGCTAATTATTTCTTTTATAATGTTGTTTGTTTGGAATGACCGATCGTACTCCACCCTGAGGATTATCTACATCTCCTTCTCTTCGGGGAATCAGGTGAAAATGACAATGCAAGATAGATTGACCAGATACAATTCCTATATTAGTTCCTAAATTAAATCCTTTAACTAATGGATCTTTATTGATTATTTCTTTTTTTACAATTTTTAAAAGATCATTACAGGCGACCAATTCATCATTAGATAAATCAAAATAATCTTTTATGTGTCTTTTAGGTATAATCAAACAATGATGTTCTGAAACCGGATATGAGTCATAACTTGCATATGCCAATTCATTTTCATGAGAACATCCACTTTTTTTAACATTACAAAATAAACAAGGATTGTTTGGGTCTTTCATTTGCTAAAATCTATAAGAATTACATTTATTTATAACAGCATCATATTGTTTTGATAGAAACTTGAATTTTTTTAGGTTTTTTCTTTTCCATTTAAGCTCATTTATAGTTTTAACTGAAGCAACCCCTTTCCCAGATCCTATTAATAATATTTCATCATAATTTTTTATTTCTTTAACCAAAATATCTTTTTTAATTATCTTTCTTATTTTTGTTTTAAAAAATTTATAAGTATTTCCCTCATAATAATCCTTTTTGGGCGTAAAAAATTTTTGATCTTTAACAAATAATAAATTTGAGGTTCCAGTTTCTAATAATTTTTTATTGGATACTAATGCAATATCTGATTGGGAATTATCCATTTTAGACAAATAAGATAAGATTTTTTTGTATTTAAGATTTTTAAATTCTGGTTTTTCTCTTTTTAATTTAACTAACCTTAAATTAAAATTTAATTTTGGTTTAACTCTTTTTCTTAAAGATATTGAAATAATTTTCTTATTTATGGCAATTCTCAATAGATGATTATATTTCCTCTTTTTGGATAAATTTTTATTAATTATTTTTAAAATATCTGACTTTAAAGATTTTTTTTTTATTTGATATTCTTTTAATGATAAAATTAAATTTTTTAAATGATTATCAAAGAATAAAATTTTCGCTGGTTTGCCAAAAATCCACATCGTTGTAAAAATTCCGTGATCTCCCCAAAGATCTTGAAACTCTATCTGTTTTAAGTCTTTAAGCTGATAAGATTTTTTTAATAAGTAAGTTACCATTGATAGTTAAAAAAGATTCTGGGTGAAATTGAAATCCATATATTTTTTCCTTTTGATTTTCAAATGCCATCGCGACTTTTGAATTTAAACATCTCATAGTTATCTCAAAATTATTAGATTTGAAAGGCTCTTTTAATTTTAGAGAATGATACCTGCCAACTTTAAATATTTTCCCTTTTTTGAATAAAGATTTATTAGTTATAACTTTTATATTTGATTGAAAACCATGATAAATTTTTTTTTGTTCAATAATTTTTGCACCTTCACAAAATAGAATATGTTGAAATCCTAAACAAATCCCTATGATTTTTTTTTTACCTTTATATTTTTTATAAATTTTTGAAGTGATTGGATAATTTTTGGGATTTCCTGGTCCAGGTGAGAAAATTATTGTTGATGCTTGCCTAATTCTATTTTCATTAATTTCATCGTAGTTATCGCACTCAACTTTATCAAATAAAGAAAATTGATGAACCACATTATGAGTAAAAGAGTCGTTATGGTCAATTACATAAATCATTTGAATAAATCTATTAACGCTTTTGCTTTAAGAAAATTCTCATTAAACTCATGATTGGCATTACTATCGACGACAACACCTGAAGCAACTGAAATTTCAGATATATCTTTAAAATTTAAAATTGATCTTATAATTATATTAAATCTCATATCACCATTGAATTTTATATAACCAAAACTTCCTGTATAAATATTTCTATTTTCTTTTTCCTGTTTATTTAAAAGATTAAGCGTATTTATCTTTGGACACCCAATAACTGAGCCGCCTGGCATCATTGCTTTAATTATTTCAAAATTATTTATATTTTTTTTTAATTTTCCCTTAATTAGGCTAACATAATGAAAAAGGTCTTTATATTCCTCAACGATTTTTTGTTTAGATAATTTTACTGAACCTACCTTACAAATTCTTGATAAATCATTTCTTTCCATATCAACAATCATATTGTGCTCTTTGGTTTCTTTTAAATTTTTTCTAAAATAATTTAATGCTTTTATTTTATTTAATTGCTTAGTTTTTTTTACAGTCCCAGCTATTGGTTTTGTAGATATGTCACTTCCTTTTTTTATAATTAAAGTTTCCGGAGAACAGCTAATAATTGAATAATTATAATCTTTAATCATAAAGGCCTCTGGAGCAAGATTGGTATCAGATAACCTTGAAAAAAAATCTAACGGATTGATTTTTGACTTTGTTTTATATTTAGTGCAAATTTTAATTTGATATGTCTCGCCACTCTTTATCTTTTTCTTAAATTTATTAAATATTTTTGTATAATTTTTTCTATTAATATTGATTTTAAAGTTCCCACATTCAAAATTTTTGAAATTATAATTTAACTTGTTACTGAGTTTGATCTTTTTTTCTGGTTTATAAAAAATACCCTTTGGAAATTTAAAATTTTTTTGTTTAGGAATTTTTACATCAATCAGATTATTTAATAACTCATATCCAAAAAAACCAATGAAAAGATCAGTATTGTTTGATTGTTTTTTATTTTTTTTTGTTAAAAAACTTTTAATATTTTTATTATTTAAAATT
The DNA here is from genome assembly GCA_902571015.1 of uncultured Pelagibacteraceae bacterium. Lineage (GTDB taxonomy): Bacteria > Pseudomonadota > Alphaproteobacteria > Pelagibacterales > Pelagibacteraceae > Pelagibacter. The sequence goes on from CACGAC010000004.1 coordinate 14,798, forward strand.
ATTTTTTTTGAAAAATCAGTGTAAAGATCGAACCCGTTTTGAGATTTATAAATAATGTAGGGTTTCCCTGATAAATGTAGTTTTGTTAATTGATTTGTTCTTTTCAATTTATTCTGTTTTTAATCTTAAAACTGGTTCTTCCTTTATTGGTAAATGAATTATTGCTGCAAAAACAGATAAAGCAATTGCTAAATACCACGCATAGTCATATGACCCATAAGTATCGTGGAATAAACCTCCAAGATATGCACCAAAAAACGAACCAATTTGGTGACTTAAAAAAACTAACCCATATAACAAGCCCAAATATTTTGTTCCGAAGAGATGAGCAACTATTCCACTGGTAGCCGGTACTGTCGACAACCAGAGGAACCCAAAACTTGCTCCAAATATAAATGCTGCAATATTACTAGCTGGAGTAAATATAAAAAATACTATTGAGACTCCTCGCAAAAAGTAGATTGCACTTAAGATTATTTTTTTACTCATTTTAGCTGAAAGATAGCCACTTAACAAAGAGCCAAAAATATTAAATAACCCAATTAAAGATAAAATAGCTGCAGCAGTCCAATCCTCAAGACCTCTATCTATCACATACTTAGGAACATGAGTTCCAACTAAAGTAATATGAAATCCACAAACAAAAAAACCAGATACAAGTAAAATATAACTTTTTGTTCTAAATGCTTCATTGAGTGCTTCAGAAAACGATTGGTCTGATGTTTTTTCTACATTTTCAGTTGCAAATGGAGATCTTACGAAGTAAGCGGCCACCAGACCAGCAATTAAAAACATTCCAAAAACGAATAAAGTATAATTCCATCCAAATTCATTAAGAGAGTAACTTGTGAAAATTGGTGACAAAAAGTAACCAAATGATCCGACAGCAGTCACAAAACTCATTGCAATAGTTCTTGTAGATAAAGGAAAGTGTTTTCCAACAATAGACATTGGTATACTTATGGCTGTTCCCCCCAGTCCAATTCCAATTAACAACCCCATGTGTATTTGAAAAAAGATTCCTGTATTAGGTCCTGTATATAAAAAAAATATTCCAGCTGCATAAAAAATAAATGCTGAAATAATTGCTATATGACCACCATACTTGTCTGCAATAGCGCCAAAAATAGGTCCAGTTAATCCCCACATTAACATCTGCATTCCTATCGCAAAACCAAAAGCTGTATTACTTATTTTGAGACTTTCATTGAAATCCATGAAAAACAAACCAAATGTTTGTCGTACACCAAGTGAAATTAAAACAACAAAACAAGCAGCGAGTAATGTGATTAATGCCGTTCTTGATTGAAAAAATTTTTCTGTACTCATTTCAAGTGTCTTAATGCTTGTTTAATATCAGCAATTAAATCATTTGGATCCTCAAGTCCTATATGAAATCTGACTAAATGTTCATCCTTTGCTAAATTCATGAATTTTCTATTTCCTGTTTCCCTAAATTCTTGATGTAAAACCAAACTCTCAAAACCTCCCCAACTATAACCATAGCCGAATAATTTAAGTGAATTTACAAATTTTCTAACAGAATTGATATTATTTGATTTTATTTTAAGCCCCATTAATCCTGAAGCACCAGAATAATATTTCTTCCACATTCTAAAATTTAAGGAATTTTTCTTAAATGGATAGAGAAGTTTAATCTTTTTATTTTTTGACAAAAAAGCCGCAATTTTTTTTGCATTTTCTCTATGTCTATCTAATCTAACATCCAAGGTTCTCAAACCTCTAGTAATTAAATATGCATCATCAGGTCCTAATCTTAAACCTGTTATTTTTTCAGCTGCTTTTACTTTTTGAAAAACTTTTTTATTAACTGCTAGACTTCCACCCATAACATCAGAATGACCAGAGTAATATTTAGTGGCAGATACAATAGACATATCAAAACCAAGTTTTATTGGTTTAAGATAGTAAGGTGTACCCCAGGTATTATCTATAGCTGTTAAAATTTTGTATTTTTTGGCAATTGAAACAATTTTTCCAAGATCTTGAAAATCAAAAGTATTGCTACCTGGATTTTCAACAAAAATTAATTTTGTTTTTTTTGTTATGCTTCTTTCTAAAGTTTTTAAATCGTGTGGATTATAAAAAATTGTTTTAATATTAAATTCTTTTAAAAAATCTTGAGTTAAAACTCTCGTAGGACTATAAACTGGGTCCGCAGCAATTATTTCATCACCAGGTCTAACAACACTAAATATAGCTAAAAATACTGATCCAAATCCAGTAGGAGTGGTAAATACATGATAACTATCTTCGAGCTTAGTTAAAATCTTTTGTAAAATATAAGTTGTTGAAGTTCCTTGTCTTCCATAATCGTAATGACCACCAACTGGATTTTTTTGGGCTTTTTTTTGAGTCTTTCTTATATGCTTCATTGATTTAAATATTATCGTTGAAGCTCTAACTACTGGTGGATTTACTGACTGATTATGAAAATCTTTTGCAGTATGTTTTAAAAATGTCTTAAATGATTTTACCATAAAAAAATTGATAACTTTAAAGGACAATGCTATATCCCTCACATAATTTCAATTAAATTATAACAGAAGGAAATAATGGGATATCCAAAAAAACATAGGGGCCGAAGAAAAATGGGTTCTAAAAAAAGAAGAGCTAGAAAAAAGAATAAAAAAAAATAAACCATCATAATTAAATGGAAAATAATATTCGACGACTTCGAATAATTGCGCTGCTTTTGTTTATTACACCTGCATTAGCACTCGTAGGATCTTTGTTAACACATAACTACTTAATATCATTTAATTTTTCCCAGGATTATAATTATAATTTTAAAGAAAATCTTCCTGGAAACTCGGTAAGTTATTTTTGTAGTAAAGAAAATAATTATTGTAGTGAAACTGTAGTAACTGAGTTTAAAGAAATAGCACCATTTAACAAGTTGGATCAATGTAATATCTATAAAATATCTACTGAATATTATCGTAAAGATGGGGACAATTTAAAATTTGTAAATTTCAAAGATATTGAGAGTTTTGATAAGGAATTTTTTTTGAAATTTGAAATAACTAATAAACTAAGTGAGTCTTGTATTCTTAACTCAAAAAGCAAAACTTACTATGAATTTTTTCCAATCTTTTATGAAACAATTTATAAAATAAAAACAGATAAGAAAACTCATCTTGGTACAAGTAGTGTAGTAAATCCATTTATTTATGGAGAAACATCAATTAGTAATATTGTCAAAAGATTTCCGGTAAAATTTTTTTTCAAACCTCTTTTGTATATAAGTGTTGTATTTATGATTTCGTATTGGATTTATTACAATAAAGTATTTAAAACTTTAATTAACTCATCAAAGAATTTTTATTTTTTTAATTTTGGTATACTTTCTGCAATTTTTTTATTGCTTCATGTATTTTTTTTAGGATGGACTTTTGAAAGCGAATTTTTAACAAAGCTTAGAAGAACTTTTGTTGTATTTTTTATTTTTTTTGAAGTTTTAGCTCAAGCCTTTTTAATTAAGAAAATTTTTTTTATTAAAGATAGGATGAAAAATTATTTACGCTTTATTATAATTTACTTAAAACTTTTATTTGTTATTTCAATATGTCTGGCTACTTTTTTGATTTTAATAATTTTAATGATGTATGATTTAAGCTCTAGAATGGATTATATCTTAGAATGGAACTATTTTTTAGTATTACTTTTTTTCTATTATCTATCTTTTTTAATGTGGAAAAAATTAAAGACTAATCCAACCACCTCCTAAAAGCTTTTCTCCATGAATGTCACTTTTGTAAAATACACATGCCTGGCCAGGAGAGATGCCATCTTCAAACTCTTCTAATTCAACTGAAGCAGTTTCATCATTTTTAAAATTTACTTTTGCCTTAAGAAGTTTGCCTGTTGATCTTACTTTCACTAAAATATCATCTTTAAATTCTTCTTTACCGACTAATAAATTTAAACTATTAAGTTTAATAACTTTCTTTCCAAGTTTTTCTCTTGAGCCAACAATAATTTCATTTTTTTCTGCATCTATCTTTAATACATATAATGCATCTTTGTCTGAGACTTTAATTCCTTTTCTTTGACCTATAGTAAAATTAATAATACCATCATGTACCCCAATCACTTTTCCCTCTAAATTTTTTATATTTCCTTTTTTAAGGGAGTCTGGTCTAAATTTTTGAATTACCGATGCATAGTCTCCATTAGGTACGAAACAAATATCTTGACTATCTGGCTTATCCGCTACGTTAAGATTTAGTTTTTTTGCTATAGATCTTGTTTCATCTTTAAGCATGCCTCCTAATGGAAATCTTAAGTAATTTAATTGTTCTCTAGAAGTATTAAATAAAAAATAACTTTGGTCTCTATTTTCATCGATAGCTCGATACATATTTGTTTGATTATCAACAGTAACACTTTTTACATAGTGACCAGTTATTAATGCATCTGCCTTAAGATCTTTCGCAACTTCAAATAAATCTTTGAATTTTACAGTTTGATTACATTGCACACAAGGAATAGGAGTTTCGCCTTTTAAATAACTATCAATAAAGTTATCAATTACTCCTTGTTTGAACTTGTTTTGATAATAGAGAATTTTGTGTTCAATATCCAATTTTTGGGCGACTCTTTTTGCATCCATTATATCCTGACCCGAGCAGCATTGTTTTGATGCAGCGACCTCTTTACCATCATCGTAGAGTTTTAAAGTTATACCAATAACTTTATAACCATCTTTTTTCATCATTCCAGCAACTGTAGATGAGTCCACTCCACCTGACATTGCAACAACAACTGTTGTTTCTGATGGATTTTTTTTTAAACCAATAGAGTTTAAATAATTATTCATTTGATGGTATTTATACTTATTTCTAATATAAATTAAATTAAATGATTTTTGATTTTGAACCAGGCGACAAAGTTTTCAATCCAGCTAATAAAGATTGGGGAATAGGACAAGTTCAATCAATAATCAAAGGTAAAATTACTGTCAATTTTCAAAATGTTGGTAAAAAAGTGATAAACTCAGAAAATATAGAATTAAAAAAAATAAATGACTCAAAGTGATATTAAAAAAATTGTTGAGGATCTAATTCAAACTTTTTTAGATGCAGGGAAAATTTCTTTAGACCTAAGAGAAAAAGGTCTTACTAAAGAAATAAAATCTGATAATACACCCGTAAGTAATGGTGACTTAGAGGTTAACAAAATTTTAATTAAAAAAATATATAGCTTAACACCAAATATCCCAATAGTATCTGAAGAAACATCAGAAAATAAATTAAAAGATAACCTGGAAAATTTTTGGTTAATTGATCCAATCGATGGGACTTATGATTATATTAATGATCTGGATGAGTTTACAATTAATGCAGGATTAATAATTCAAAAAAAACCTGTTGCTGGATTAATCTATGCCCCAGCAAAAAATAGAATGTTTTATTCTTATGGAGATGATTTTTCTTTTGAATTGATTGATGGAGAACCAATTAAATTAGATAACTCAAAAAATTTTGATAAAAATGAGATTAAATTTGTATCCTACTCCAATAAAATCAAACCAGAAATAAATGAAATATACAAAAAACTTAATGTTAAAAAATATGTAAGAATGAAAAGTTCTTTAAAATTTTGTGTTATTGCAGCTGGAGAGTATGATGGTTATGTTGCAGAACCGAGGGCATCAGAATGGGATATAGCTGCAGGCCATGCAATTTTAAAACACTCTGGTGGAAGTGTAACTGATTTCAATGGACAAGAAATTTTTTATGGAAAAAAAGATTTTAAAAATCCAAGTTTAATTTTAAAAAGCAAAAATATTCAATAATGGATGAACAACTTAGAATTATTTTGATTATAATTATTTCAGTTTCAATTTTTGGTTTAGTTGTTTTTGTATTTGTAAAAAATTATATCAAAAACAAAATTGATTTTTTAGTTAAAGAAAGTAAAAAAAATAAGTTAAAGTAGTTTTACTATTTTTATAAAATCATCTTTTGCAATTTCCATTACTTTTTTTGAAGTTTCAAAATCAAAGCCATTTCTTGCTAATAGAGATATATCTTTTTTATAAAATAGAGATCTATTATCCTCTATCCTTGCAGGACCAATTCTTTTTTTTTTACATAATTTAATTGCAGAAAAAAAATCTTGATCTGAATTATCATCGTGAATTTTATTTACAGTTTCTTTAATATATTCACTATTAATACCTTTGCCTATTAAGTAATTTCTAATTTTATTAATTGAATTACCTCTTTGAATCATACTTTTAGCTTTGCTCTCTGAATAAAATTTATCGTTAATAAACTTATTTTTTTCTAAGTCTGAAAGAACAATATCAATCAAATTATTAACATCTTGTTTTTTTACATTTGGCACTGAAGTTTTTAAGTATTTTTTTAGTAGGTAAGTTTTAAGCTGTTGTTTTGATGGAGCATATTTTTCCACATAAGAAAATGCAAAATTTCTCATCTCCTCGACAGTTACTTTTAGAGTTTTTTTTTTATTTCTTATAGGAATCATAGAAAGATTTAATATAATATATTTTAAAATGATCGAACAAATTTATACTTATTTTACAATAGATATGCTCTACTATTGGGTGAATTTAGGTGTTCTTCCATTTTGGTTGATTTTAATTTTTTTTCCAACATCCAGCCTCTGTAGGTATTTCGTAACTTCAATATTTCCATTCATTATATTAGGTGGTGCATATATTTTTTTATTGTACAAATCTTATCTAAGTTCATACGATTTTGAAGGTAACTTTAGCCTTTATTTGGGGATCGATGACACAAAAGATTTATTTTCTAACAAAAATTTTCTTATGATGTTCTGGATACATTTTATATCCATTAATTTATTCACTGGAGGTTGGATTGTAAAAGACTCACAAAAATTTATGATAAGTAAATTCTTATTATCGATACCGCTTATCATTTTATATTTAATTGGACCCCTCGGTTTATTAATTTATTGGGTAATAAGAATTTTTTATGCCAAAAACATAAGTTTATATGACTAAAAAAATCGATTTTTATTTTGATTTCATTAGTCCTTATTCATTTTTAGCTCATAAAAAAATTATCAGTTCTAATAATAGGAATAAATTTAATTATAAAGCAATTCTATTGGGTGGACTTCATAATTTAGGAGGGATTACTGCCCCTGCGTTTAATGAGAGAAAAATGAAAAATATGAAAAATGATTGCAATTTAATTGCTAAGAAAAGTAAAATTGACTTTGTGTGGAATAATAAATTCCCTATTAATTCTTTGTACCTCATGAGAGGATATCTTTTTGTTAATAGTGATAAAAAAGACAAATATTTTGATCTATGTTTTGATGCTTATTGGAAAAATAATGAAGATATTTCAAAAGAAGAAAATGTAAAAAATATACTATCAAAATGTGAGATAAAGCCTAATGATTTTAAAAAAGGCATTGAAGATCAAAAAATTAAAGATGAATTAAAAAATTTGACAAATATTGCTTTCCAAAATGATGTCTTCGGTGCTCCAACTTTTGTTGTAAATAATAATCTATTTTGGGGACAAGATAGACTTGAATTTGCTTTAGATGAATTAAATAATTAAGTGATTTTAAATTTACTTTGTTTTAACGCCCCAAAACCACCATCAATATGCGAGACCTTTTTAAATCCCATATCTTTTAAAGATTTTGCCGCAAGAGCTGACCTCATTCCACCAGCACAAAATAAAACCATTTCTTTGTTTAAATCTAGTTTACCTTGTTTAAAATAAGTGCTCTCTGGATCAAGCCAAAACTCTAACATACCTCTTGGAATATGATTTGAATTTTCGATTCTTCCCTCTCTTTCTAATTCTCTTACATCTCTAATATCAATTAGGTTACACTCGTTTTTATTAAATTTATCAAAAGCTTCTTCGGTTGATATAGTTTTAATCTCTTTTAAGGCTTCTGTAACAAGAGTTTGGGATGATTTAATTGTCATTATATTGTAGATATTTATATCATAAATAAAAACATATGAGAAAGTTTTTCATTAAAATTTGTAAATTTTTTGGCTTTGAAATTATAGATCAAAATGAATTTACTTCTCCTACATTAAATAAAGAATTGAATGAGGATCTTTCAATTTTAAATAAAAAATCAATAGTATTACCATTAGGAGAAGTTAAAATTACCAGAAAAGTAAAATCAATCTTAATAATTGTTAGAGTTAATACAGAAATCGAAGTTTGGGATCAAAATAAAAGAAGATTATTCGAACAACCAAAAATCGAATATTCAATTCGATCAATAAAATCATTGATAAACTCTATCAATTATTGTCAAAGCAAATATCCAGATTTAAGGATAAAAACAATAATTTTAGATGACTCTTCAAAAATTGAAAATTTAGATAAAATCAAAGAAATAATAAAAAATGTAAATGGAGAAATTATTTCTCTGGACACAAAAAAATTTGAAGCCAAGATTAAAAAACAAAAAACACAACAAACTTTTTCTAATTTAGCAAGTTTATTTCAGTGTTTTGAGATTGGAAAAGAGATTGGGGAAGATCTAATTTTTTTTGTTGAAGATGATTATCTTCATTTTGAAACCATGTTGGAAGAGATGATTGCTACATATGAAAGAGTTTCGTCTCAAGTAGACAAAGATATTTTCATGTGTCCTGCAGATTATCCATATCTATATATGAATAACGAAAAAACGAACATCCTAATAGGAAACAAAAGGCACTGGAGAACAATTACTAAAACTTTATGTACCTTTTTAACAAGCAAAAAATTATTAAATCTATATTGGGAAAATTTTACAAAAAATTGTGAAGATCGTCATGATCCTTTTGAGAAATATATAAATGAGATCTATAAAAAAGAGTTTTGTATATCTCCTTTAAAAAGTTTATCCGTCCATTTGACAAATGTTAATTCAAGTTATGGTTTGTCACCTTTTATTAATTATAAAAATTTGTGGGATCAAAATAAATAAGCCCCTTGAGGGAGGGGCTTATTACTTAACTAACTAAGAGAAAGTTTGAGGATCCTTCTATGAGTATTCGCTGAGAATATACAGAGAGCGAAGGATCCCCATGTTGTTAACAACTAGTCACGAATTGCGTATGCAATTACACCAGTTTCAGTGACATCAGTACCTTTGGTTTCAGCTTCTTTACTTAATCTTAAACCAATAGTTGCTTTGATGAGGCTAAATGCAATATATGCAACCACAAAAACAAATATGTTTACTGATAATACACCAATTAACTGAGTGCTAAAATTTGCACCAGAATTTGTTGCAGGTACAATTAATGTACCCCAAATTCCAGCAAATAGGTGAGCAGGAATAGCACCAACTACATCATCAATTTTTAAAGAGAATAATAGTTTAGTACCATACACTACGATTAGTCCACCCACTGCACCAATTAAAATTGCAGCAAATGGCGATGGTAATAATGGTTCTGCAGTTACAGCAACCAAACCACCAATACATCCATTTAACATTTGAACTACGTCAGTTTTACCAAAATGCAATCTTGTTATAACTGCTGCACCCATAACACCACCTGCACCAGCAAGGAATGTGTTAATAAATATTTTTGATACAGCTATTGCATCCGTAGCCGTTCCCAATGCTAATTGTGAACCACCGTTAAATCCAAACCAACCTAGCCATAAAATAAATACTCCAATTGTAACTAATGGTATTGATGATGCTGCAAAAGGTTTGATCGGCGCTGGGGCTCCAGACTTAGTAAATCTTCCTAGTCTTGGACCAATTATCATTGCACCAGCCAAAGCAGCTGCACCACCAGTTGAGTGTACTAAAGTCGAACCAGCGAAATCAGAAAAACCTGCTTCTGCTAACCAGCCTCCACCCCACTGCCAACCCATTACGATTGGATATATAATACCTGATAAAATTGCAGCAAATGTAAAGAATGGCCATAACTTAATTCTTTCAGCCATTGTTCCTGATACGATTGAAACGGTAGTTGCACAGAATACCATCTGGAAATACCAATCTGAACCATCTGAATAACCTGTATCTATTTTACTACCATCTGCCCATGGAATAAATTTACCAATGTACCCACCTGGATCAATACCATAAGCTAAGTTATAACCTACAAGCCAGAACATTATACCTGCAATTGAGAATAAACCTATATTTTTTGCACAGATTACGGATACACTTTTTGATGTAACCATACCTGATTCTAACATTGCGAATCCTGCAGCCATAAACATTACTAGGAATCCACAAATTAAGAATAATAGAGTGTTAAATATAAACCCTACTTCGGCAGAAACAGTTGTATCTGCCATACCAGCACTACTCATGTTTAATAAAAAAATTAAACTAATAAGTGGCGCACTTATTACTTTTATTAATTTAGTCATACGACCTCCCTGTTAAAGAGAGTTCTTTTATTTTATTAAATGCTAATAACTAACGCTGATTACGAAAATTGGGTATGCAGTATTTGCATATAGAAACAGCCTTAACGAGAGTTTCGTTAAGGCTGTAAAAAGACGTTATTTATTGAATACTTCTTTTAAAGCTTTTGCTGGTAAAAACTTAACTTTTTGAGACGCAGCAATTTGAATCTGTTCTCCTGTTCTTGGGTTTCTTCCAACTCTAGCTTTTCTCTTAGCTACTTTATAAGTACCAAAACCAGCAATTTTTACTGAATCGTCAGCTTTTAAAGCATCTAAAATTGTGTTGGTAATTGTATCAAAAGTTCTCTCAGCATCTGCTTTGCTTAGATTTAGTGCCCCAGAAATTTTGACTACTAGTTGTTTTTTGTTCATTTTAGCTCCGGTTTTATTAGGTTATTTTCATTGTTGTCAAAAGTATTGATAAATCAAGACTTTTTTTAGTATATTAAGAAAAGTTATACACAATATGTTGTGTAAATTAAAAAATTGTTGATTTTATTGAGTTTTTTAAACTTTTTAAAATATTATTAATTGAACAATCCTAAGTCTTTAAGGTCGTTAAAAGTTGTGAAAAACATCAAAGATATTAATAAAAATATCCCGATTCGAAAAAAACCTTCTTGCGTTTTTTGAGATAACGGACGACCTAAAACTTTTTCAAATGCATAAAACATTAAATGTCCTCCATCAAGCATTGGGATTGGAAACAAATTAACTAAACCAAGACTTATTGAAATATATGCCATCATGCTGATAAATGCCAAAACACCAAATTCTGCAACCTGGCCTGAAATTTTTGCTATTCTGATAGGTCCTCCAAGCTGAGAGGTATCAGCTTTACCAAAAATCATTGCACCGATATATTTTAAGGAAGAAATTCCTACAAAATAAACTTCATGAGCAGCATGGTATATAGCTTGTGCAGGTCCTAATTTAACGTGATTAATCTCATTATTGTAAGCACCTAATTTTATACCAACTATTCTTTTGTTAAGTTTGTTTCCTAAATTATCTTCACCTGGAACAATATTAGGTTTTACTTTTAAAATTAACTCATCATATGAACGTTTCACTTTAAAATCTATAATTTCATCAGTGGACATAGTAATGAATTTAGAAACATCCATAATACTTTCAACTTTGTTGCCATCTATTTCTAAAATTACGTCATTTTGTTTTAATCCTCCAGCCATAGCAGGGCTTTCTTTCTGAACTTCATTGATGACGGCTGGTGTAAAATCTTTACCAACAATAGTATAAATTGAGAAGAAAATTACTAGAGCTAATAAAAAGTTTGCTAAAGGGCCACCAAAAACAATTAAACTTCTTTGATATAGAGGTTTAAGAGTAAATAATTTTTTTTGGTCCTCTTCACTATATTTTTCTAAAATTTCTTTATGATCCGCTTGAGAATATACATTTCTATCTCCAAAAAATTTTACGTATCCTCCTAGAGGTATCCAGCATATTTTCCACCTTGTCCCAGATTTATCATTCCAACCAAAAATTTCCTTACCAAATCCTATAGAAAAATCAGTGACACCCACCCCAAATTTTTTAGCAAAGTAATAATGACCATATTCATGAATAAAGACGACAATTAAAATTAGTATAATAAAAGGTAAAATATAACTTAGCATTTTTAATTCAATTTATACTATCCATCCAATTCTTTAACTCAATCATTCTTTGAGACTTATTTGACACAGCAATTTCTTTTTTTATAAATAATATGTGATTTTTAATTTCTTCCTCATCTCTAAATACTTTTCTTGTTTGAATTAATCTGTCCTTCCTAAACTCAATTAAACTTATCATTTTCTCATAAGTAATTTCAGGATGATACTGTAACCCATAAATTTTCGATTTTCCAACTGTGAAATATGAACTTTGTACTTTATTAATTTTATTTGATGCTAAACAAATTCCGTTTGTTGGTAATTTTACTACCTCGTCAAAATTAAACGCTGGAGAATTAAAATTATTATTCTTATTCTTATAAATAGAATTATTTAATCCTTCATTATTAATTATAATCTCATTTGCTATTCCTATATGAGATTTTTCTGCTTTTTTTACCTCTCCTCCGGCAGCAGTTACTGCAACTTGCATTCCCCAACAAATCGCTAAAATATTTTTAACTTGTTTTTGGCATTCTCTCATAAATTCAATTTGTCTTTTTATCTCTGGTGTATTGTTATAAATGTTCAAACTACTTCCACCCCAAATTAACCCATCATATTTTGGAAGTTTATTTTTAACCTCATCTAAATTTTGATCCGAGGATGGATTAATAACATCAAAATGATAATTATTATTAAATACATTAAGACTATCTTTTAAACTCTCAGTATGTGTTTGAATACCTACTTTTAAAAAATTTTGATTTTCCTCTTTTAAATTTCCCTCAACTATTAAAATATTAAGATTTTTCATTTAAAACAAATTACCAGACATGCTGTATTGATACATTATTTTCATGTCTTCAATGCTCAATTTCTTTGGATTACCATTCGTTGATGGATCCTCTAAAGCCATTTTTGATAAACGATCAATTTGTAAATCTTTTTCATTTATGACACTTGATAATTTATGAGGTATTTCAAATTTTTCTCTTAAATCCAAAATCCATTTTAAAAAACCGTCAAAAGATTTATCTTTTAATTCAAGATATTCTGAGATCTTTGCAACTTTACTTTCAATCACATCTCTGTTGAAAGTTAAAACATACGGCATGAAAATTGCGTTTGAAAGACCATGATGAAGGTTATTTAGAGCATTTACTGGATGGCTCAAAGAATGAATTGCACCTAGGCCTTTTTGGAATGCGGTTGAACCCATACTTGCAGCAGTAAGCATGTTCATTCTGGCCTCAAGGTTAGATCCATTTTTATATGCCTCTGGTAACCATTTAAAAATTAATTTCATACCTTCTAAAGCTATTCCATCAGCCATTGGATGATAACCTGGGGCACAAAATGCCTCTAGATTATGAGCTAATGCATCCATGCCTGTTGCGGCTGTCATTTTTTTTGGTAAATCTTTTGTTAAAACTGGATCTAAAATGACTATGGACGGTAAAAATTTTGGATGAAATATAATTTTTTTAACTCCTAGATCTTCATTTAAAATAACAGATGCTCTCCCCGTTTCAGAACCTGTTCCAGCTGTAGTGGGTACTGCTATAATAGGAGCAACCTTATTTGAGTCAGCTTTAGTCCAATTATCACCAACATCCTCAAATTCCCACAATGATAAAGTTTGACCTATCATAAATGCAATTGCTTTTCCCACATCAAGACCACTTCCACCACCAAAAGCAATCACACCATCACAATTTTTTTCTTTATAATGTTTTACACCATCACTTACATTTTTACCTGTTGGATTACCAATCACATCATGAAATAATTCGACTGATAAATTATTACTTTTTAAATGTGACAAAGCATCTTTAACAATAGTTGATTGTCCAAGTCCTTTGTCAGTCACCAATAGAGGTTTTTTTATATTTAAATTTTTACAAGCTATACTTAAATCTTTAATTCTATTTTCACCCACCCACATTGAAGTAGGATAATTCCAATTAAACTTTTTCATAAATTTTTAGTTGATAATATCTGATATTTTTGAAATTTGACCAATCTTAAAAATAAGTGCATCCTCTTTATTAAATCCATATTTTTCAGCATTATCTTTAAATCTTATTGGTGGTTCCATAATTGGTTCTAAAGATAATACAAATGTTCCCCAGTGCATACCTAGTACCTTTTTACTTTTCAAATCTCTTCCAATTTTGAGAGCCTCTTCTGGATTGGTATGATAAATAGATTTATCTTTGTAAGGCATAATTGGATAAAAATTATATGCGCCAATGTTGATTATGGTTAAATCAATTGGTCCATATTTATTTCCTAGATCTTTATATATATTTCCATATCCTGTATCGCAGGCAAATAATATTTTTTTTCCATTATATTCAATTAAAAAACTTCCCCACAAAGTTTTGTTGGTGTCTGTTAAACTTCTTTTTGACCAATGAACAGCTGGAAGAAAAGTAACTTTTAAATTTTTATTAATATTAATTTCATCATACCAATCCATCTCATTGATATCTCGATATCCATTCGTTTTAAAATATTTGCTAAGTTTTAATGGAACCAAAACTTTAGTATCCTTAAAAGGAAATCTCCTTATTGTCATCATATCTTGATGATCATAATGATTGTGGGTGAGTAAAAATAAATCAATGTTAGGTATCTCGCTTAATTTCAATGCTGGTTCAGTAAATCTTTTTGGTCCAAATATTAGTGGACCTGCATTCTTCGAAAAAACTGGATCAGTAATAATAGTAGTATCTCCTAATTTAATAATAAACGTAGCATGACCAATCCAAGCAATATAATCATTATCTTTATATTTTTCTAAGTTTCTCAATACTTCATTTTTTTCTAAAACGTGACCTTCAGAAATTGTCATATCAAGTTTCTTTTTCTCTTGATTAAAAATTTTGTAAGACCATTTTACATTTGGATCTCTTTTTGGTGAGCCTTCAGGATTCCTAAAAGTACCGTCAGAAAGATGATGAGGAGGTTTTTTTTCCATAGCAAATGTCAAATTGTTTAAACTTAAAACTAAAATTAGAAAATATAAAAAATTTATCATATATCTTTTTATTTTATATGAATTTAAAATTTTTTATTCTTTTATTATTTCATACTCAAAATTTTGAGTAGTTTCATTGACTTGTAAAAGTTTCGCACCATTTTTGCTATGAAATTTTGTAGCCATTTCAGTTAGAGGAGAGAGCGTGACTAATCTATTTAAATGGTTAGATTTTTTAATCTTTTTGTAAACTTCCTTAACAATCAATTTTCCACCACCTTTTTTTTTAGACCAAACTGTATAAGCAATAGCAATCTGACCAACATTTTGACCTCTATGAGTGCTTTGTAGATAAGCATCTTGGCTAAATTTATCCAGCTCCTCTACATTTATTGGTACTTTATTTGTAAAAGCAAAGCACATTACAGCGTGAATTTCTTTTTTGTATTTTACACCGTATATTTTTCTACCGTGACTTCTTCTGAAAGTCACACTTAATTCTGGTCTAACTGGATCTTCAGAAACATTACATTCTTTAAGTTCAACTAATTCAGCACCTTTAACCCAGCCAAAAAAGTCATCAATGTTTTTATTAATTATTTGTTTATTTTTTCGAATTCTAGCTTTAATTCTTGGTTTAAATTTTTTTGAGTTTTTTAAACTATTATTATCTAGATATTTCTCTGCTAGTTTATTTCTTACGTTTTTAAAAATCTCTTTCATTTTTTAATTTTTATTTATTTTAACTAAAAGTATAATAAAGCAAAAATTACCCCTAAAATTATTACTGTAATCGTAGCAACAATGTAATTTATCTTAATATTAAATTTTTTATAAATTGTTTCATTTATCTTATCCCAGAATAGAACTAACAAAAATATAGCGATAGCAGGTATGATAAATTTAATCATCGACTATGTGTTTTTGTCTCCAACATACACTGAAACACCTCTAGAGTTAATATCAACATCGAATTTTTTGTGTAATGGAGGGAAAGCTCTTTGTGAACAGTCTAATCTATCACACGTTCTACATGACACACCTATTGGTATTTCTGTAGATTTATCATTAATGTTTAAATTTTCTGAATAAATAAATTCTTTTGCATATTTTGCTTCACATCCCAATCCAATAGACAAAATACTTTTTGATTGTCCAAATCTTCCAATCCCTTTTTCAACTGTTCTAGCTATACATACATACTTTTCACCATTAGACATTTTGCTGACAGCAGCTTGAATAATACCAGGTCTTGTCAAAGCTGAATAAACGTTCCAACGTGGGCAAGCGCCACCGTATCTTGGAATCTCTATTCCTGATAATGAAAATCTTTTTGATATATTCCCAGCCATATCCACTCTTAAAAAATGAAATGGTATCCCTGGTAATTTTGGATCTTGTAAACACGTCACTCTATGAGCTACCTGTTCAAAAGATGTGGCAAAAGTATTTTGTAATAACTCTAAATCATACTTGAGTTTTTTACATTCTGTATGAAAAAGTTTATAAGGCATTAAAATTGCTGCACCGCAGTAATTTAATAAAGCAATTTTTGTTAATTTTTTAGACTCTTCAGATGGAAAAGTAAATTTTGACAAATATTCTTCGATTTCTTTATCAGCACCCTCTTGGGCTATTTGAGCAGCTGCATGAAGTTTTTTTGTTTCTAAAGAGCTGTAATCGCTTAATAGTAGTTCTTTTTTATTTTTTTTATAAAGCTTTGAGAAAGGTTTATTTTCTTCAGGAATAACATCTTTTACTGTTATATCATATTCTGATTCTAAATAATCACAAAGAGCTATATATCTAGTCCTATTATTTTTTTGAACTTTTTCAAAAACATTATTTGCGAAATCTTCCAATTTTGGAAAATAGTTTTTATTTTCTTGTAAAAAATCTGAAATAACTTCTCCAGGAAATGAATTCTTTCTATTATCAACAATTTTACCAGATATTGTTTCAATTTTGTTGATCATTTCATGATCCTTTTTTTTTAATATATCTCCTAGTCTTACTATTGCTCTGCCAATTTTTGGATTAGTACCAACTAGATCTTTTACTTCCGGACCTAGAATATCTAGATCTTCAAACAATTTATCATCGAGTATTTCTGATAAAGTATTTTCTAAATTGATATCTGATTTTGAGGTTAATTGAGAAAGTTCAATATTCAATTTTTCACAAATTTTTAAGAGTAAATCTCCATCTATTTTCCTTTTTCCACCCTCAATAAGATTAAGATAACTAGGAGATATATTTAAATCTTCAGCCAATTTATTAGCTTGAAGACCTAACTGTCTCCTAAAAGCCTTGATTTTTGGTCCTATTTTTAGATTAGATTGACTCATATTTTCTATTAGTAAATTTTGTAAATTTATTTTTACAATATTTTTCTTCAGTTTACAACAGTTTCATACTTTTTAATAGATTTTGTAAATTTTGTAAATTATAAAATTTACATGGATGAAAAATTAAAAAATAACGAAAATGAAGCTCAAATTATAAGACATGAAGACCTTGCTAGACATAATAGCAGGGGTATCTACATGAGAGATGATCATTGTGATTGGGGTTCAAGTGGAATGAAAGATCTAGTTGAGACACTTAACGACTCAAACTAATTTTCAAACTCTTAACATTCATTTTCAATTACTTGAACATTACAGGGGCCAATAATGAGTGCAGAAAAGATTTCTTATGATTTAAAAAGATTTGCAGGAATTAAAAGAGACTATACTCCTGAAGAAGTTGAAAGACTAAGAGGATCAATTAAAATCGAATACTCAATTTGTAAACAACAATCAACAAAGCTTTGGAAATTATTAAACACTGAAAATTATGTTAATACTTTAGGATCCTTGTCAGGTAATCATGCAGTTCAACATGCAAAAGCTGGTTTGAAGGCAATTTATTTAAGTGGTTGGCAAGTAGCAGCTGATGCTAATAGTGCTGGAGAAATGTATCCTGACCAATCTTTGTATCCTTATGATAGTGCTCCTAAATTAGTTGAATCAATGAATAACGC
The DNA here is from genome assembly GCA_902571015.1 of uncultured Pelagibacteraceae bacterium. Taxonomy (GTDB): domain Bacteria; phylum Pseudomonadota; class Alphaproteobacteria; order Pelagibacterales; family Pelagibacteraceae; genus Pelagibacter. Next base: position 32,858 of record CACGAC010000004.1, read on the forward strand.
ATTAATTAGAGCTGATCAGATTCAACATATGGAATTAAAAGATGGTGATATGAAAAAAGAGAAGAGAATTGATTACATGTTACCAATCATTGCTGATGGAGAAGCGGGTTTTGGTGGACCTTTAAATGTATTTGAACTTGCAAAAAAATTTATTAAAGCAGGTGCTGCTGGTGTTCATTTTGAAGATCAATTAGCAAGTGAAAAAAAATGTGGACATATGGGAGGAAAAGTTTTGGTTCCAACTGGTACCATGATAAAAAATTTAAAAGCTGCTAGATTGGCAGCCGATATCGCAGATGTGCCTTTAATTATTCTAGCTAGAACAGACGCAAACGCTGCAAAATTAATTACAAATGATTACGATGAAAATGATAAACCTTTCTTAACAGGTGAAAGGTCTCCAGAAGGTTTCTATTATGTAAAAGCTGGAATTGAACAAGCAATATCAAGAGGCCTTGCTTATGCACCCTACTCAGATTTAATTTGGTGTGAAACAGCTACGCCAAATCTTGAGGAAGCAAAAAAATTCGCAGATGCAATTCATGAAAAATTTCCCGGAAAACTTTTAGCATATAATTGTTCTCCATCATTTAATTGGAAAAAACATTTATCAGATGATGAGATAGCATCATTTCAACAAAAAATTAGTCAAATGGGTTATAAATTTCAATTTATTACTTTAGCAGGATTTCATACACAAAATATTGCAATTTTTGAGTTAGCTGAAAAATATAAAAAAGAAGGTATGACAGCATACTCAAGAATTCAACAACAAGAATTTGCTCGTGAAAAAGATGGATATACTAGTGTTAAACATCAACGTGAAGTTGGTACATCTTATTTTGATGCTGTATCCAATACAATAAGTAGTGGAAAAAGTTCTACCACGGCAATGGCAGGTTCAACAGAGTCTGAACAATTCTAATAAAACTATCCTTCTTAATTAGAGTTATTAACTGGCCCAGAAATGGGTCAGTTAAGATTTGATTTTATAACCTTTTTTAAGAAGAACTGTAACTACTGTTATACAAATGGATAAAAATAAAAACATAGTTCCAATACTTATCCATATATTAAAATCAGAGACTCCATAAAAAGAAAATCTTAAACCATTTATTAAATAAACAACTGGATTAAAATAAGTCACAGTTTGCCAAAATGATGGCAGCATATCTAATGAATATAAACTCCCACCTAAAAATACCATCGGTGTCACAAACAAAGTTGGAATTATAGACATTTGCTCAAAATCTGAACTAATTAAACCTATTAAAAAACCAAATAAAGCGAAAGTAAATGCCACTAAAATTAATAAAAATATCATAAGCAATGGATATTTGACTTGAACATCAACGAAAAATAACGAGGTGATAAATATAATTATACTTACTATAAGTGTTTTTGTTGCACCTGCTCCTACAAAAGCAAGTACGACCTCTAATGTTGAAATTGGAGCAGCTAAAATTTCATAAATTGTTCCATTAAATTTTGGAAAGAAAATTCCGAAAGAGGTATTACTAATTGATTGGGTTAATAATGTTAACATCAACAAGCCAGGCACGATGTAAGATCCGTAGCTTATTCCATCAATTTTTTCCACATACCCTCCAATTACTGAACCAAAAACTATAAAATATAGCGAAGTCGTTAATACTGGGGATAATACAGATTGAGTTAAAGTTCTTCTAAAACGATCCATTTCATGAAGATAAATTGCCCTCAACGCATAAAGATTAATTTTCATTTTTTTCCCTAACTAAATTTACAAAAATTTTTTCCAAAGTACTTTGTTCAGTTTTTAAATCTTTTAATTTTAGGCCTGCATCTTTTAAATCTTGAAGTAAATTTGTAATTCCTGTCTGTTTTGCCTGAACATTATAAGTATAATTCAAACTCATCAAGTCCGGTGTAAAAGATAAGTGATATTTTTGAAGTGTTGTTGGTATTTGATTTATTTTTTCTTGTAAATCTATTGTAAGTTTTTTATGACCCATTTTTTTTAATAGTTCCTTAGTTTCATCGACTACTACGATTTCTCCCTGATTTATAACTCCAACTCGATCAGCTATAGCTTCTGCTTCCTCTATATAATGAGTAGTTAAAATAATTGTAACGCCTGTTTTTCTCAAATTTTCAACAACCTGCCACATTTCTTTTCTAAGCTCTACATCAACACCAGCCGTAGGTTCGTCTAAAAATAAAATTGTCGGTTCATGAGATAAGGCTTTAGCTATCAAAACTCTTCTTTTCATTCCACCAGACAATTGTCGAAGTTTAAGATCTTTTTTATCCCATAAACTTAGTTGTTTTAGGACTTTCTCGATATGATTTGGATTTGCTTTTTTCCCATAAAGACCCCTTGAGTAAGAGACATTGTTAAAAACTGTCTCAAATTGCTCTAAAGTTAATTCCTGGGGGACTAAACCTATTCTTGAACGAGTTTCTCTGTAATCTTTTATGATATCATAATCATCTACGCTAACATTCCCTGAGGTCGGATTAACTATTCCACAAATAATACTTATCAAAGTAGTTTTACCTGCTCCATTAGGACCAAGCATTGCGAAAATTTCACCTTTTCTAATTTTTAAATTTATATTTTTTAAGGCATTAAAGCCATTATCATAAACTTTTGATAAATTGTTTATTAAAATCTGATTATCTGACATGAGGCATTTATATAGTTATTAATTGATTTAATACAATCAACTTATATGAAGCTTTTTAGCTTTAATAATAAGCAAAGGTAGAAAGGTCGCTACAATAAAAGACAAAAAAAGCAAAGATTGTGAAACTAAAGATGGAAATAAATCTTTTGGTATGAAAATTCCTACTAATAAACTTTTAGAGAAATCGGGTGAAGGGAACAGTAAAAATCCACCTATCAATCCAATCAAAACAGAAATATAAGCTAAATTTTCATTAATTGATTTATCATAAAAACTCAGAAAAACAGTTAATACAAAAGCACAACAAAATAAGTCTGCTAATAAAAAAAGATACAAAATATCAAATCCTTTTGATGCAATAATAAAAGAGATCAACGATAAAAATAAAATTATATATTTAGAAAAGTTTAAATAATTAGTTTTTTTACTCAAATTAAACACTGCTTTTCCATCTAAAATTACCAAACTTGAAATTGCATTAATTAATGTGTCCACAGTTGAAATTGTTAATGCCATACCAAGTATTATTATAAACAAAGATAAAAAAATTGTTTGTTCTTTAAGTAATAATGAAAAAAAACCCAGATCTGGTCTATTGCTAGGGTCAATTGAGAAAGCTACCATTCCTGAAAAACCCATAAAGAAAACAATAGGAATTATTATTAAAAAAGAAATGATTAAACTTTTTTTTAAAGTTTGGTAATTTTTAGCTGCATACACACGTTGCCAATTTCCTTGATGGAATAAATTAGTTGCGGCTACTGCAATAAAAAAAGTTAAGCCTGCAGTATAATTTGGAATGTAATGACTACTCAGAAGTTGAGGATTTTTTTTTAACACGAAATCAAAAGAAAATTTAGAACCTGTAAACGAAGTAATATAAATAAACGAGATAAATAACAAAACTCCTATAACAATCATTTGAATATTATCAGTAAAAATTGAAGCCTTTAATCCACCATATAACGTATAAATTAGAGTAGACGAAAGAACTACTAAAGCTGTAATCCAAAATTCAGTGCCAGATATATAATTGATCAAAACTGAAATAGCGGTTACCTCAGCGCACAAAAAAATGAACATATAAAATATGGTCATCAATAAAATTAGCTTAAATAAACTTTTACCAAATTTTCTTCTCATAAATTCTATTAAAGAAGATCCTTTGGGGAATTCATTTCTAATTTTTTTTCCTAAGTAAATTAAAAAAAATAGTGGAAAAGCTGTACCTAAAGAATAGCCAATAACTGCACCTATCCCTCCCCAAGTAGCAGCAGATGCAGGTCCAAATAAAATCCAAGCTCCTAATGCTGATGCTGTTAAACTGGTGGTTAATGAGAAGACACCAATATTCCTATTAGCAGTTAAATAATTATTTAACCCTTTGAATTTTTTAGTGTGATTAATTCCCAAAAAAGCAAATAACAAACTGATTGCAATTATTAAGATTAATGAAGTGGATTGTTCTAAAAAAAAAGAATTATTCATTTATTTCCCTTTCTGAATTACCGGACAGGTTCTTAGGGTTTAATCTCAGTCTAAAAAGACACCCCTTTAAACATAATACTTTAATATTATTAAAAAAAAAGAAGAATAATGTTTAGAAATTTAATTTCTATTTTCTAAAACAATTATTCACTAAAATTGCCATTAAAATCCACATCACAAATACCTCGCCATTTGTAAATGAATAATCAGCTCCGGCAAATCCCGCTATAAAATTTATTGCATAAATTATTATAGTTGAAATAACTAAACTGGTTACAAGATTTATAAGTCCGCTTAAGTAGTTCATGATTAATCTTAACTACAATTTAATTGAATGCAAATCAAATTTCTATTTATAGGGGAAGATTTTTTTTGATGGTGGAAGACTACAAAAGACCCAGGTTGTATTCAAGAAATATATTTGACTAAATTGAAAATTAATATCTTGAATACAACCTATCTAAAATTTATCATTTTCATACAAGGAGGTAGTTTTAATGAATCAAATGCCACCTGACACTTAGCTGGGTAGCTTTATATTTCATAAAAACATAAACGAAAAAAATAAAAGTCCATTAGGACTTAAATGCCAAAAAGGCGACTAAGGGGAGCTCTTTTGGTTGGAGAACGAAAGAGCGAACCCCTTCGTTTAATCTTAAAATTTAATGTGGTGCTCTAAATTTACTATGACAAGCTTTGCAATTGCTCCACATCATTTGAGTTAAAGTAGCTCTTACATCATCAGCATCCTCAAATAATGAAGATAATTTAACCATATCGTTTGACGCTTTTTTCATTAAATCATTAAACTCTTTTTTATTTTCCCAAATTAAAGGTAGAGCTTCAGTTTTAAAACCCTCTTTTGAATTATCCGGAAAATATTCTAACAAAGTTTTATAATTTTCACTCATTTCTATCATTAAAGATTTAGCCTTATCAAATTCTCCTTTACTAGCCAAAGCTTGTACTCTTTTTGCAGTACTATAATTTTTGCTAAACAAGGCTTTTCTTCCTTTTATTATTTCCTCAACGGACATTTCAGAATTAGCTGGAAGCGACAATATTACGAAAATTAAAATGCAGAAAAAATATTTAAATACATTTATGATATGATTAATTAACATATGCGATTAAAAAACACTCTAACAGAATATGGAGCTATTTCAAAAATATTTCATTGGTTAAGTGCCGCAGTATTAATAATTCAAATTCCTCTAGGTATGTATCTAGTAGACATGGATTTCAGTGAAAAAAGATTAACCATAGAAAATATTCATGTTGCAGTCGGTATAAGTATATTTTATTTAACTATACTAAGGCTTATATATAAAACTTTTAATCCAACCCCAAACTTAAATAATAATATTTTTCCTGGGCAAAAAATAATTGCAAAATTAAATCATGTGTTTTTATATATTTCAATTTTAATGATAACAATCTCGGGTGCTCTAAAAAAATTATATAACGGTGAAGAGCTTAATATGTTTTTTTTCAATCTTGAAATTCAAGATAATTTTGAATTAGCGGAAATATTTTATGAAATTCATATTCTGGGCAATTATACACTTATCGCATTAATATCTTTACACATTTTTGCTGTTTTAATTCATAAAATATTGTTTAAGGAAAATTTGCTTAAAAGAATTTTATAAAATAATACAAGTTAATTTGTCTTTAAATTTTAACTTATTTTTATAATTTAATTCGATTTCTTGAATACCTTGTATAAGTTGTTTTTTTGATAAAGGTATTAACGTAGAAATATATCTATTTTTAATCATATCAAGATATTTCTTTTTACTTATTCTTACATTAAAAATAAATTTTTTTTTAATTCTTTGAGGATATAAATCTGTAATAATCTTAAATATTTTTTTATCTTTTATAAGAGATCTATTAAGTTTTAGTTTCATTAATTTAAAAGTTGGAATTTCGTTGTTTTCTGTATCTAAAGAAAAAATTATAATTTTACCTTTTGTATTTAATATTTTTTCTAATGATTTTAATAATTTTTTTACCTTACTTAATTTTATTAAATGAATTGTTTGTTTAATCAAAATTAAATCAAACTTTTGACTTTTTCTCAAAGATAGATTTAAAATATTTGCTTTTTTAAATTTAATTCTTTTATCTCTATCTTTGTGATTAACAATATCTATGCCTAAAGGTTTATATTTAAGTTTTAATCTTGATTTTAAAGAACCTAAAATTTTCCCTCTTCCACAACCAATATCTAAAATTTTAAAATTTGAGTTAATTTTAGTATTTTTGATTAAAAAATTATTAAAAGAATTAATATAATTTTGTGAAGATAACCAAGTTTTATTGTCCCAATTTTTAATGACAACTGATGCCATATTTTTTTAATCTCCAATAATTATATGGCCATGGTGTTAAAAAACCCACAATAAGCATCAAAGGTACAACCCACCAGGTTAATATTGCTCCACCAGTTAAAAAGTAATCAGTTAAATTCATTGTGGTTTCCATGCTTATCATTGAAATAAAACTCATCCCTAATGCTGTTTTTAAAGCTTTGTTAAATTCCAAATTTTGACGGATTAAAATAATTGTTTCTAAAATTATACTTGTAATCAACCCATTGATAATTGCTAATATCATAATGGCTAAGACCGGGAACGGTATTTTAGTTAATTGAAAAAATAAAATTGTTCCAAAATCTCCAATCGAACACCCAAGTAAACACCACGCAGTATTTTTAGCACTTTGTTTCCATGTGTGTGAACAAGACCAATCAAATGTGGTGGATTCCATTCTCATATGATAATGTTTAGTTATGATTTTTAAACAACTATTTGATCAAAAATCTAGCACATACACATACTTAATTGCCTCATCTAAAGGAAGAGAAGCTTTGATAATCGATCCAGTTTTAGAAAACGTAAGTAATTACATAATTTTATTAAATGAGTTAGATTTAAGATTAGTAAAAGTAATTGACACACATATACACGCTGATCATGTAACAGGTGCTTCAAAATTAAAAGATATTACGAAATGCTCAACAATAATGGGCGATCATACACCAGCAGATGCTGTTGAGATTAAAGTAAAAGATGATGAATATATAAATTTAGAAAATTTAAAAATTAAAGCTATGTATACTCCAGGTCATACTTCAGATAGTTATAGTTTTTTGATGGATAATTATCTTTTTTCTGGTGACACATTGCTGATAAATGGAACAGGTCGAACTGATTTTCAAAATGGAGATTCGAAAGATGCATATAACTCAATTTTTAATAAACTATTAAAACTTCCTGATGAAACTTTTTTATATCCTGCTCACGATTATAAAGGAGAGAAAGTGAGCACTATTGGTAAAGAAAAAAAACAAAATCCAAGATTACAGGTTAGTAGTGTAGATGAATATGTTGAGTTAATGAACAATCTAAAACTAAACAAACCCGCTGAAATTGATTTTAATGTTGCAAAAAATATTAATTTAGGTGCTTAATTTAAATTGAGGCTTTTAATGCTTCGTAAATTAAATCTTCGGTTGTTTCACCAATACTTCTATAAACTTCTTGATTACCTTTAAAGATTATTAATGTTGTTTGATATTGTACATCAAAAAAATCAGAGATTTCCTTTTTAGTCACATCGAATGAAAAATATTCAATATTATCAAATTTAATGTCTAATAATTCACCTTTATTTTTTGCATTCTGAAGAATTTTCATTTGACCAGCACATGATGGGCAATATTTTATCCAAGAACTGATTACTACAATTTTTCCATCTGATTGAGCTTTATCAAACAACTCTTTCTTAAAAGTTGTTTCTTTTTCCATTGCATTTGCACTTAATGAAAATAAAAAGAAAATTGATATTAATATTTTTTTCATATTTTTTTTATACCATAAAAATTAAAAACCAATAAGAAGCTAGCCCTGAGATAATTGTCGCAATAATATTTTGACTTATTATTCCAATTAACATTGCAATTATTGCTGCCATTATCTTTGGATTGTTTTCTAATTGGAAATCTCCAGAGTTATCCAAAAAAATAGCAGGAAATATAATTGCAGGAAAAATTGCTGAAGGCACAAAAGAGAGAATTTCTCTTATTCTATCATTGAACATTTCTTTCTTTAATAATGCTATCATTGAAAACCTTGTCAAAAAAGTTATCAAACCACAGTATATAATTAATAGCCAGTTACTCATTTTTTTTATTCAACTTAGTTAAAATTGCTGCTGTCAGTAAAGCAGTTACTCCAGCGACAATTACATATGCTTTATAAGGAACATAATTAAATCCAAACGTTGCCACTAATCCTGAAATAATTATCACAATCACATTTATCAATTTTCTAAAATCATTAACCAGTAATGCTAAAAAAGTTAACGGTACTGCAAAACTTAAGCCTAGTTTTTCAGGAATAAAAGCTCCCAAAACAATTCCTAAAAAAGTAGTTGTCTGCCAAATTACCCAACAAGTAATACCACCACCAAATAAATGAAAATATTTATCTTTATCGTTATTTTTTTTAAAGTATTCATTTGATCTTGCAAAAGCCTGGTCAATTAAAAAATAAGAAATTACAATTTTCCAAATAAGTTTTAAATCTGATAAATGCTCTGAAACTACAGCTCCATACAAAAGATGTCTTGAGTTTACTGCTCCAACTGAACTGATTATGACTAAAGACGAAGCACCTCCAGAAAATAATTGAAGTAAAATAATTTGTGATGCTCCACCAAAAATTATTAGGGACATCCCCATTGTTTCTATTGGACTAAATCCAATATCAATTGAAAGAACCCCAAATATTAAACCAAATGGGACAACTGGTATCATCAGGGGGCTAACATCAAAAACCCCTTTTAAAAAAACTCTAAATTTATTTTTCATTTTAGAGAGTTTTTATTAGAAGCAAACAATATGATCAATATGAATTGGTCTTTTAATACCAAATTTTTCATTCTCCTCATGTTGGTGAATATGATGAGAGTGAACAAAAACCGGGATTAATAAATTACTTGGTGTTTTGAGGGTATAAATAAAATTTGTACCCCTAAACTTTCTATCTATAACTTCAAACTTTAAATTACTTTGATCATCATGATGTAAGTCTTCTGGTTGAACCAAAAGTTTTACTTTTGATCCAATTGGAAAAGGTTTATTAAAATTACCAGTAATTGTTCCAAGATCTTTATTTTCTAAGCTCTTAGGACTCGTAACCTCTGCAGGAATAAGAATGCCTCTATTTAAAAAATTAACTACCTCTATTGAGTTGGGTAAATGATAAACATTATATGGATCGTCAAATTGTTTGAGTTCCTGATTTAAAATAATTCCACATTTTGATCCTAAATAAAATGCTTCATAAGAGTCATGAGTTACAATTATTGTTGAAATTTTTAATTTATTAAGAATTTTTTTTAGTCTAACTTGAATTTCTTCTTTAAAACTTTGATCTACATTTGATAAAGGCTCATCTAACAATAATAAATCTGGTTGAGTCATTAAAGATCTTGCTAATGAAGCTCGTTGTGCTTCGCCAGCACTTATCTCATGTGGGTATTTGTTGAGAATATGAGATATATCTAATAAATCGATAATCTCTTTTACATCAATTTTTTTTTCAATTTTTTCTTTATTTTTCTCTGAACCTAATAAAATATTTTTTTGAACGTCATAATGTGGAAATAAACTATTATCTTGAAAAGCGAGAGATACATTTCTATTTTCAGGTTCAATATTAATTTTTTCTGATGAAAGAACTTTTCCATTTAATTCTATTAAACCTTTTTTTATTCTTTCTAAGCCAGCGATCGTTCTAAGTATGGTAGTTTTTCCAATACCAGATGGGCCCAAAAGGCAAATTACATCACCTTCATTCTCAATTGAAAAAGAAACATTTTTAACTTTAGTTTTTCCATCAATATTAAAATCAACATTTTTTATTTCAAAAAAATTTTTACTCATTATTATCTCTTAATATATATTTAGATGTAATTATAATGAAAGAAGTTGCAATTAAAATTAAAAATAATGATGGGACTGCAGCAGCCTCTAATAAATCTTCGGATGCGGATATATAAGCTGTAGTTGCAAAAGTCTCAAAATTAAAAGGTCTCAAGATTAAAGTAATAGGTAATTCCCTTATAATCTCTAAAGAAATCAATATACAAACAAATAATAAAGAGTTTCTCAAGAAGGGTATATGAATATTCATAAATGTTTTTCGTTTTGAATAACCTAGTAAATAAGAACTTTCATCGACTGATATATTAATTTTTTCATATCCAGATTTAATTCCATTAAAGGCCAAAGAATAAAATCTCACAAAATACACGAGAACTAATCCTAAAATAGAGCCAATAAATATTTTCTTGATAGAAAATAATCCTAGATTTTTAACAACACTCTCGTCGAACCAAGCTATAAAAGTTATAAATGCAACTGCTAAAATTACACCAGGTATTGCATATCCCGAAATTGATAAAGTTGATAAAATATTTAAAGTTTTATTTTTTGTAACTCTATTTCCATAGTTTGAGATTAAAGAAAACATTATCAATACAAAGCTTGATAAAATAACTAAATAAAGTGTATTACCCAAAAGATTAATAATTTGTAGATCAAATAAATTTTCTGGAAATTTAATTGTCCAATAAAACATTTGACTTAAAGGAAATAAAAAACTTAAAAAGAAAACAAGAAAACAAAAAAGGAAAGCAGCTATTGATTTGGTTCCCTTAAGTTGTAACTTCTGTTTTTGTTTAAAACCTCCTTTTGAATTAAAGTGATATTTCGCCTTATTTCTTGATAAATTTTCTAATATAAACAAGGCAAATATGAACAATAATAAGAAGAATGATAACTGGTTTGCAAAAGCAAGGTCATCAAATGTTATCCATGAATTATATATTCCTGTAGTGAGTGTATTTATTGAAAAAAAATCTACTGCCCCAAATTCTGCTAGTGTTTCCATTGCGACCAAAGATAAGCCTGCAACTATTGCCGGTCGTGCTGCAGGAAGAATAATTGAATATAATGTTTTAAAATTTGTAAAACCCAAGTTTTTACCTAGGTCAATGAAGTTTTGTGATTGATATAAAAACGAAGCTCTAGCTAAAATATATACGTATGCAAATAATGAAAAAGAAAGAGATAGTATGACTCCAATCATTCCATCAAATTTTGGAATATATAAATTATAATTTTTATCTCCAAAAAAGTTTTTTAAGATAGAATATGCTGTACCGTAATTTTCAAAAAAGGCTGTTAATGAATAAGCATAAATATATGGAGGAACTGCAAATGATAGTATCAATGCCCATTTAAAAAAATTACTTAATGGAAATTCATAAAAAGATACCAAGTATGCAGTTCCAGTTCCAATCAAAAAAGTTAATAATAGAACACTTATCAATAAAATTATGGAGTTAGAAATATACTCAAATAAAAAAGTATCTTTTAAAATTTCATAGTAATTTGATGTGGATTCAAAAAAACTTAAAAATACAGTTAGAATTGGAATAATAACAAAAATAGAAATTAAAAGAGAGGATATATACCAAAAATTTATTCTCATAATTTATATTCCGCCTTATAAATATGGAAAGTATTTGTGTCCACACTTTAAAAAAGCGTGGACACCCAGAAAAAAATCAAAAATCAAATACTTTTAGGATATGCGGAACCTCCCTAGTTTTAATTTCTGAAATTTTTCTATCATTTATTCTTTTATCGATTTTTTTACATTCAAAATAACATGGAGTGCATCCCTTAGAGGATTTATTAAAATCAATATCCGAAATAAATTTCTTTTTATTTTTCACCATTTTATTTCCAGCCGGCAGCTGTCATTACTTCTAACGCATCTGCTTGTTTAGCTCCATAACTAGAAACTTTTGTTTTAAGATCTTGTTTAAAATCTAAACCAATATTGTTTACCACTAATGGATTTGCTGAGACATTATCAATCATTGGAAACTCAAAGGTATTATTTACAAAATGTTCTTGAGACTCTGGTGTTAATAAAAACTCTACAAGTTTAATGGCATTAGTTTTATTAGGAGCATTTTTTACTAATGCTGCACAACTAATATTCATATGAGTTCCTCTATCACCTTGATTAGGAAAAAAAGCTTTAACTTTTTTTGCAGCTTCTTGTTGTTCGGGACCCTTTTTACCAGACAACATTAATGCAAGATAGTAAGTGTTAGCTACGGCAATGTCAGCTTCGCCAGCTGCAACTGCCATTATTTGTGCTCTATCATTTCCTTTAGGCATCCTAGCCATATTAGACACAACTCCTTTCGCCCATTCAGCTGTTGCTTTTTTTCCATTATTTTTAACTAATGAAGCTACAAGTGATTTATTATAGATATTGTTGGATGCTCTTATAACTAGTCTACCTTTCCATTTTGGATCAGCTAGACTTTCGTAAGTTAAACCAGATAGCTCAGCTCCAGAAACTCTTTCAGGTGAATAATAAACTATTCTTGCTCTTTTTGCGATTCCGGTCCAATGGCTTGTTCTAAAATTTGCTGGCACTACTGCTTTAATAGCTGCAGATGTTAAACCAGATTGAGTCATTCCCTTTGATTTAAATACTCCACATCTTCCTGCGTCAGCAGTAATGTAAAGGTCTGCGGAAGAGTCGACACCCTCTTCTATCATTCTTTTTTCAAGTGCGCCTGCCTTACCATTTATCAAGTTAACCTTAATTCCTGTTTTATTTGTAAACTTGTTATAAAGTTCAGCGTCAGCCTTATAATGTCTTGCGTTAAAAACATTTACTTCATTTGCCATCACAACTGATGATGTAAATAAAGATGCTATCAATGCAAAAATTGATATTTTTCTCATTATTTCTCCATTCTTCCGCATGATTTAATTGAGAATGAGAACTATTCTCATTGAGAATGATTATCAATCGCAAAGATGTCGCAGGCTATCTAAGACTTCCAGTCGCCTATTTTGCTGAATAAAAAGTTCCTAAAAGCCTGAACTCTGGCTGTGTTTTTTAAAGATTGCGGATAAACAAAGTGAGCTTCCGTAATCGGTCCCTCTGATTTTGGAAGGACTTTGATTATATTTCTTGAATTACTTACAAGATATTCTGGTAATGCAGCTAAACCAACGCCAGCCTCTACTGCTAAAAGGAGTCCCATTACGCTATTTACCTTCATAATCGGCTTTCGCTTTTTACCATCATGCATTCCTAATTTTAACGCCCAATCTGGATTATAAACTGGTGATGGAGCCCCTTTTCCAAAAGATATAAATTTATGTTTATTTAAATCACCCAGTGTCTTTGGCATACCGTATTTCTCTAAATACTTATTAGAACCGTATATAAAGTATTTAAGATCAATTAATTTTTTTTGAATATAATTTAGTTGTTTTGGTCTTCTCATAAAAATGCCAATATCAGCTTGTCTGGTGCTTAAATCTAGCTCTTTGTCCTCAAAAATAAGTTCTATTTCTACTTCAGGGTTTAGACGCATAAATTCTTCAATTCTTGGTGTTAACCAATGTGTACCAAAACTTCTAACTGTTGTAATTGTTAATTTGCCAGTGGGTTTATTTTTTTGATCTCCTAGTGAAGTTTCCACTTCTTTAAGTTTGCTTATAACTTCGTGTGCAGTTTTAAATACATACTCTCCATTTTCGGTTAGCGTAAGACCTCTTGCGTGTCTTTCAAATAATTGAACTTTTAAATCTTGTTCCAAAGATTGAATTTGTCTACTTATTGCTGATTGACTAAGATTTAAATTAACAGTGGCATTAGTAAAACTTCCTGCTTCTGCAACTGCATGAAAAATTTTAAGTTTATCCCAGTCCATTATTTATTTAAATCAACTAAAACTCTTCCAGAAATTTCACCGTTTAATATTTTAGGATAAGTTTCAATTAACTCCTCCAAGCTAACAGTTTGAATAGATTTTTCTATTAAGTTGAAATCGATTAATTTTGCAGCCTCTCCCCAAATAAATTCTCTTCTTTTGATGCTACAATTAGCTGAGTCCATTCCCCAAAGTTTTATTCCTCGTAACATGAAAGGAATTACATTAGTATTTAATTCATTTGTACTTGCATTACCACATACTGCAACAATCCCATTTGAATTAGTTTGAACAATTGCATTAGCTAAAATTTTACCACCGACGGTGTCGACTACCCCATCCCATAAACCTTTGTCTATAAGTTTTGGATCTTTATCAAATTCAGCACGATTTATAACGCTTTTAGCACCTAATGATTTTAAATAATGCGCTTTAGAATCTTTTCCTGTTACTGCAGTAACGTTGTATCCCATTTTATTGAGTATCATAACTGCAATGCTTCCTACTCCACCAGTTGCACCTGTAACTAAAACATCATTTACTTTTGCACCAAGTAATATTTCTTCTCGGGCTTTTATTGCAAATGCTGCCATTAAAGATGTAAAACCCGCAGTCCCTAAAATCATTGCTTGTTTAGTTGTTAAATCAACTGGTTTTTTTACTAAGAATTCTCCGTTAACTTTTGCTATTTGAGAATATCCACCATAAAAGATTTCGCCGACTCTAAACCCAGTTAAAATTACCTCATCACCTGATTTAAATTTTGAATTATCACTTTCTAAAACAGTTCCTGAAAAATCTATGCCTGGGATATGGGGGAACTCTTTTACTAACCTACCACCATTTTTTAAAATCATTCCATCTTTAAAATTAAGATCTGAATAATCAACTTTGATTGTTACATTACCATGTTTTAAAAAACTTTTGTCTAATGATTTTACTTCTCTTGTAAAGTTGTCACCCTCTTGATTTAAAACTAATGCTTTAAATTGGTCTGACACTTTTAATCTTTTGAATTACTTATTAACCTTAAATATCTATTTTGATAACTTAAATCTTCTTTGAATTGACCTAAATAATAATTTGTGACTGTTGTAGCTTGTTCCTTTTTAATCCCTCTCATAGTCATACATTGATGAGTTGAGTCTATTGTAACAGCTACACCTTTTGCATCTAAAGATTGCATTAGTGTATTCGCAATCTGCATAGTTAATCTTTCCTGGGTTTGTAATCTTTTAGAAAAAACCTCAACAACTCTTGCTAATTTACTTAATCCAACAACTCTTTCGTTAGGTATGTAAGCTACATGAGCTTTACCAATTATTGGTGCCATATGATGTTCGCAATGACTTTGAACTGAGATATTTTTTTGAATAACCATGTCATCATACCCATCCACATCACCAAAGGTTTTATCTAAAACTTGAATAGGATCTTCCTTATAACCTTTAAAATACTCCTTAAATGCTTTAACAACTCTTTTTGGAGTTTCTAATAATCCCTCTCGATTAGGATCTTCACCCATCCAAGACAAAATAGTTTTAAAAGCCTCTTCTGCTTCTTTGTCAGAGATCTTCTTAGAATTTTGATTATTATCAATGTTTTTAACTAACTTCATGGGGGGGTTTATACATATAAATGCGCATTTTTAAAATATTTAATATATCTTTATATGTGCTACATAATCACCGAATATGTTCAAAAAAAGAGAAAATGTGGTTGAAATTGAAGAAGGAAATCTTCTTTCACCTAAATTTGATAATGATGGTTTAATACCTGTCATTACAATGTGCTCTCAAACAAAAGAAATTTTAATGCATGGTTATATGAACGTTGAGGCATTAAAAAAAACAATTGAAACAAAAGAAGCTCACTATTATAGCAGATCAAGAAAAGCTATCTGGCACAAAGGCAAAACTAGTGGTTTCATTCAAAAAGTAACTGAAATCAAAATTGATGATGATCAAGACTCGGTTTGGCTTTCTGTTGATATTGGAGACGGAGCTAGTTGTCACGTCGGTTATAGATCTTGTTTTTATAGATCTATACCACTTGGACCAATTGAAAATGGTAGAGAAGTTCAGATGAAATTCACTGAAAAAGAAAAAAAATTTGACCCAGAAAAAGTTTATAAAGGTCAGCCCAATCCAACTAAAATTTAATATTATTATGAGAGTCTTAAAACCTTTTGGCCCAAGAATTGCTGTAACTAAAATTCCTTTAAAAATTATAAATTTAGTTAATAAAGAAGTTGATCTCATTGTAAATAACAGATCAAGATTGAAAAGAAGTGACTACTCAAAAAAGCTTGTAGGTCAAGTTAAACAAGAAATAAGATTATCAAACTCATTTGTAAACAAATATCTTTTTAAATTTATAAAAATGAATGTAAAAAAATATATAAAAAAAAGTACCAATAAAAATTTAAAAAAAATAAACTTAAAAAGTTTTTGGATAGTCAGACAATATAAAAATGAGTATAATCCAGTTCATTTTCATAGCGGTAACATTTCAGGTGTTGGTTATTTAAAAATTCCCAAAAATATTACCAAAGGTACAAAAAGACTTAAAACGAATGGAACAATAGATTTTATACATGGATCAAAATCTTTCTTAAGTAATAGTTTGTATAACCATAATCCAAAAGTTGGGGATATGATTATATTTCCGAATTACTTAATGCATACTGCTTACCCTTTTAAAAGAGATGGAGAAAGAAGATCTTTTTCATTTAATTTAGATATTGATAAAAAAACATTTGACGTTTTCAATGGATAAAATTCAAAAAAATGTACTTGGAGAAAAATTAGAGGAATGTTCTTTAGATCCTTTAACTGGTTGGTATAGAGATGGTTGTTGTAATACTGACGAAAATGATCATGGATTACATACTGTTTGTGCTAGAGTTACAACAGAATTTCTAGAGTGGTGCAAAGAGGCAGGAAATGATTTGATTACACCGCACCCAGAATTTGGATTTCCTGGCTTAAAAGATGGAGATGGTTGGTGTGTTTGTGCAACTTGGTATGCAAAAGCAGTAGAGGCTGGAAAAGGTTGCCCAATTTATTTAAAAAAAACACATGAAAAAACTTTAGATTTGATTCCAATTGATATTTTAAAAAAATATGCAATAGATTTGTCTTAATGAATAGTTTTAATTTTAAATCATTAGCAAGTCATCATAAAAAAAATTTAACTGTCAAAAATGCTCCTTATGGTCATTGTTCAACAAATAATTTTTTTCCAGATAATATAATAAATAACATTGCATCGTCTTTTAAATTTCCAGAAACTGTCAGTTCAACTTCTGATCCTTTGTTTCAAAAAACAAAACGTTCACTTAGTAATTATAACTTATTTCCAATTGAAATTAAAAAAACAATTGATTATCTCAATTCTCAAAGTTTTATTAATATTCTTGAGGAAAAATTTGATATTAAAAATCTCGTTCCTGACTCCTCTCTATTTGGTGGTGGTATGCACGAAAGCAGAAATGGAGGATATTTAAAGATACACTCAGATTTCGTTTATATTAGAAATAGAAAACTTAAAAGAATGTTGAATTTATTAGTTTATTTGAATGATGGCTGGAATGAGAATTGGGGTGGAGCAATCGAATTATGGGACCAAAAGATGAAAAATAATTTTTTAAAGATTTATCCAAAAATAAATCATGCTCTTATTTTTAGAACAGATACTGAGTCTAATCATGGGTTTCCAGATCCGATTAATTGTCCTAGAGACAAAAGCAGAAAATCGTTAGCTTTATACTATTATATTCATGATAATTCTTTATTTAAAAGAACAAAATATTATTACGCGAGATGGAAAAGAAGGCCAGGAATTGAAGAGCCAAAATTTGGCGATAACAGAAATTTTATCGAAAGATTTAAAAATAATTTTTTATTTAGATTTAAATAAATTAAATATTCCATATTAAGATCTTTAGTAAAATGAATTTGACTTATGGGTGAAGATATTTTATCAGTTATATATCTTTTATTAGTAATTGCGCTTGTCTTTCCAGGTTTTTATTATGCAAATAAAAATAAAAAAATTTTTTTAAAAAATCTTATTATTTGGCTAGGTATTATTGGAATAGTAATAATTTTTGCTAATTTTCTAAAATAGCTAATTACATATTTCCATACTTTGGTCCACCACCTCCTTCAGGGGTAACCCAAATTATATTTTGAGAAGGTTCTTTAATATCGCAAGTTTTACAATGAATACAGTTTTGAGCGTTAATAACAAATTTGTTTATATCATTCTCTTTTTGAACCTCGTAAACTCCTGCTGGGCAATATCTTTGTGCTGGTTCATCATATTTCTCAAGAGTATATTTTATTGGTAAATCTTTATCTTTTAGTTTTAAGTGCACTGGCTGATTATCCTCGTGGTTAGTTCCGGTCAAATAAACTGAGCTTGTTTTATCAAAAGTAATAACATTGTCTGGTTTAGGATAATCAATTTTTGGCATTTTATCTGCAGGTTTTAAGGTTTCATGGTCAGAATGCTTATGCCTTAATGTGAATGGAAGTTTTCCTCTAAATAAAATTTGATCAATTCCTGTAAAAATTATTCCTAAAATTAATCCCCAGCTAAAACTTGGTTTTACATTTCTTGCTTGATACAGTTCTTTATATAACCAGCTTTTTTTAAACATTTCCTCGAATAATGATAAATCTTTTTTAGACTGGATGTGTTCGTTAATAGCCTCTGCTGCTATAATTCCGCTTTTCATAGCAGTATGAGAACCTTTTATTTTTGGCATGTTTAATGTTCCCGCATCACATCCAATAAGTAATGCACCTGGCATAAACATTTTAGGTAAACTTTGAATACCACCTTCAATTAAAGCTCTAGCCCCGTATGAAATTCTTTTTCCGCCCTCTATTATCTTTTTTATTGACGGATGTGTTTTAAATCTTTGAAACTCATCAAAAGGAGAAAGATGAGGATTT
The DNA here is from genome assembly GCA_902571015.1 of uncultured Pelagibacteraceae bacterium. Classification (GTDB taxonomy): domain Bacteria; phylum Pseudomonadota; class Alphaproteobacteria; order Pelagibacterales; family Pelagibacteraceae; genus Pelagibacter. The sequence goes on from CACGAC010000004.1 coordinate 51,807, forward strand.
TGATAGTCTAAACCTATGACATATCCTAAAAAAACTTGTTTATTTTCAGCATGATAAATAAAACTCCCACCATAAGTTTTATTATCTAAAGGCCATCCAGCTGTATGCATTACTAATCCCTCTTCATGATTTTTTTCATTAATTTCCCAAATTTCTTTAAATCCGATACCGTATTGTTGAGGATCTTTATCTTTATTAAGATTAAATTTTTTAATCAATTGTTTTCCTAAATGACCCCGACAACCCTCAGCAAAAACTGTAACCTTACCTATTAGCTCAATACCTGGTTCAAAACTATCTTTTTTGTTTCCTTGTTTATCTATTCCCATGTCCTGAGTGGCTACACCTTTAACAGAACCATCGTCATTGAATAAAATCTCACTTGCAGGAAATCCTGGAAATATCTCTACTCCAAGTGCTTCTGCTTGCTCAGCTAGCCATCTACATAAATTTGCAAGGCTTATAATATAATTTTTATGATTTTTTTGAACAGCAGGTAACAACCAAGTAGGCCAATTTAAAGATTTTGTTTTTCCTAAGAATAAAAATTTTTCCTTAGAAACTTTTGTTTTTATTGGTGGATTTAAATCCTTCCAATTTGGAATTAACTCGTCTAGTGCTCTAGTTTCAAAAACATTTCCACTTAAAATATGCGCACCGATCTCTGATGCTTTCTCCAAAACGCAAATATTTAAATTTGAATTTAATTGTTTTAGTTTAATAGCAGTTGTTAATCCTGATGGTCCTCCACCAACAATTACAACATCATATTCCATTGACTCTCTGGACATATTAATTTCTTACAGATTATATTATTTTTGTATAGTGTTTAATTTGTTCAGTTCCTCAATAAATTGAGGTACCGCTTCAAAAAGATCAGCCTCTAGACCATAGTCTGCAACACTAAAAATTGGAGCCTCACCATCTTTATTGATTGCGACAATCACCTTGCTTTCTTTCATTCCAGCTAAATGTTGTATTGCACCAGAAATCCCAATGGCAATATATAAATCTGGGACTACAACTTTTCCAGTTTGACCCACTTGATGATCATTACTTATATATCCAGCATCAACAGCTGCTCTTGATGCTCCAATAGCAGCATTTAATTTATCAGCAACAGAAGTAATTAATTTAAAATTATCTCCACTCTGCATTCCTCTTCCTCCAGAAACAACTACCCTTGCAGTTCCAAGTTCTGGTCTATCTGACTTAATTTCCTCTCTTTTTACAAATTTTGTATTATTAAATTCTTCACTTGGTTCAACTTTTTCAATCTGCGCAGATCCACCTGAACTCTCACATGGATCAAATGAGGTTGGTCTAATAGTAATGCATTTTTTTGGATCTTTGCTTTTTACAGTTGCAAACGCATTCCCAGCATAAATAGGTCTTAAAAACGTATCTGCAGAAATAACTTTAATAATATCACTGACTTGAGAAGTATCTAAAGAAGCTGCGATTCTTGGCATCAAATTTTTACCAAAAGTATTCGCTGAACAGACAACATGAGAGTAACTTTCTGCCAATTTCACAATTACTGGAGCAAAATTTTCTGCTACAAAGTTTTCGTAATGAGCAGCCTCTACTTGAATCACTTTTTTGACTAATGGTAACTCTGATAATTTTTTTGCTGCATCTCCACAATTACTACCAATAATTACAGCATGAAGATCTGTATCCATTTGAGAAGCTGCTGTTACAGCATTAAGTGTAAATGGTTTTAGTTCTTTGTTATTATGTTCTGCAATTAATAAAACTGACATTATATTACTTTAGCCTCATTTTTTAATTTTTGCACTAGCTCAGCCACACTTTTTACTTTTATTCCTGCTTTTCTTTTTGGTGGCTCTTCAACCTTAATTTGCTCGATTCTTGGTGATGTATCTACTCCTAAATCTGACGCATTTATCTGCTCAATAGGTTTTTTTTTAGCTTTCATAATGTTTGGTAAAGATGCATATCTAGGTTCATTAAGTCTTAAATCACAAGTTACAATTGCAGGAATATTGATCTCTATTGTCTCTAATCCTTCGTCAATCTCTCTCGTAACTTCAAGTTTTTTATCTTTAATCTCAATCTTGGAGGCAAATGTTGCTTGAGGCCAATTTAATAAAGCACTTAACATTTGACCTGTTTGATTACAATCATCATCAATTGCTTGTTTTCCCATAAAAACTAAATCTGGTTTTTCCTTTTCAACAATTTTTTGTAATAATTTGGAAACGGCTAAAGGTTCTAAAATTCCATCAGCTTTAATAAGAATGCCTCTATCAGCTCCAACCGCTAATGCTTTACGAACAGTTTCTTGAGCTTTCTCTTCTCCAACACTTACTGCAACTACCTCGGTCGCTTTTCCTGACTCTTTAATTTTTACCGCCTCCTCAATCGCATTATCATCTGGTGGATTGGTAGACATCTTAACATTTTCAGTTACTACACCAGTGTTATCCTCTTTAACTCTGACTTGAACATTGTAATCAATTACTCTTTTTACTGCGACCAAAATTTTCATTAGGCTCTCAATAGTTTGTTTTCAGCATCGTATGGACTTTCTTCTACTATTGTAGCCTCATACATTTTTCCAAGAATATCAACTTTAAGTTTTTCTCCAATATTTGCTAAATCAGGTTTCACCATGGCTAAGGCAATAGATTTATCTAATCTAAATCCATATTCCCCTCCTGTTGCTCGCCCAACGACTTTGTCATCTTTATAAATTGGATTGTTACCTAAAACATCTGAGTCTGTTGTGTCATGAACCTCTAGTGTTACTAATTTATTATCAAAACCCTTTTCTCTCCATTTGTTTAGTGCATCAAGTCCTATGAAATTACCCTTATTTGGATGAATAAATCTGTCTAGGCCAGACTCATAAGGTGAATACTCAATTGATAGTTCAGTTCCCACAAGTTTATAAGATTTTTCTACTCTTAAACTATTCATCGCTCTGATGCCAAAAGGTTTAAGACCGAGATCCTTACCTGCTTCCATTAATTTATCAAAAATATGGTTTTGATATTCAATTGGGTGATGTAATTCCCAACCAAGTTCACCAACAAAATTTACCCTCATAGCATTTACTGGAGCATATCCAACATTAACATTTTTTGCAGTTAACCATTTAAAGTTTTCATTTGAAAAATCATCAGTAGAAACTTTTTGCATAAGTTCTCTTGCTTTTGGACCTGCCACAACAAGTACACCTGTACTATTTGTTAAGTCCTCAAATATAACTGAACCATCAGTTGGCATCCATTTTTGAATCCAATCATGGTCTAATCTCAAATTTGCTCCAGCTGAAACTAAATAATAACTATTTTCAGCTTCTTTCATAATTGTAAACTCAGAGTGAACACCACCTTTAGTATTAAGCGCATGACACAAATTAATTCTTCCGATTTTTTTTGGAAGTTTGTTAGCAACTAAGTAGTCTAAAAATTCTTCAGCCTTTGGACCTTTTATTCTACATTTTGCAAAGGCTGTCATATCTAAAAGTCCAACATTCTTTTTAACGTTTTCACATTCTTTCTTAATTGCATCAAACCATTTTGATCTTCTAAATGACCAATGATCTTTTTGTTCCATGCCATCTGTTGCAAAAAAGTTTGGTCTTTCCCATCCAAATTTTTGTCCAAAGACAGCACCAAGATTTTTCATTCTTTCATAACAAGGAGATGTTCTTAAAGGTCTAGCAGCTGGTCTTTCTTCATCAGGATAATGAACAATAAAAACATGACTATAAGCCTCCTCATTTTTTGCTTTGAGATAAGATTTTGTTGCATAATTTCCGTAACGTCTTGGTTCAACACCAAGCATATCAATCGTCGGTTCACCATCAATAATCCATTCTGCTAATTGCCAGCCCGCTCCACCTGCTGCAGTTATTCCAAAACTATGTCCCTCATTAATCCAAAAATTTTTAAGTCCCCATGCTGGACCAACTATAGGATTACCATCTGGTGTGTAACATATTGCACCATTATAAACTTTTTTCACTCCAACTTCTCCAAATGCTGGAACTCTATGTATTGCTCCTTCGATATGCGGAGCAAGTCTATCTAAATCCTCTTGAAACAATTCATATTCAGAGTCTTTTGAAGGACCTTCGACATAACATGCTGGTGCACCATCTTCATATGGTCCTAATATTAATCCACCAGCCTCCTCCCTCATATACCATCTACTATCACTATCTCTTAATACTCCCATCTCTGGTAGACCCTCTTTTTTTCTTTTTTGTATTTCTGGATGCGGTTCAGTTACAATATATTGATGTTCAACAGGTATGACTGGAATATCTAATCCAACCATTTCGCCAGTTTGTCTTGCAAAATTTCCTGAACATGAAATGACATGTTCACATTCAATTGATCCTTTGTCTGTTTCAACAATCCATCCCTCTTTAGTTTGTCTCATTGATAACACTGTTGTGTTTCTATAAATCTCAGCTCCTCTGTTCCTAGCACCTGTGGCAAGTGCCTGAGTTAAGTCTGCAGGTTGGATGTATCCATCTTCTGGGTGTTGAATCGCTCCAACTAAATCATCAGTATGACAAAGCGGCCAAATTTCTTTTACTTGTTGAGGTGTCAAAAATTTTACATCAACACCAATTGTTTTAGCTACACCAGCATATTGATGGTACTCATCCATTCTATCTTTGGTACTAGCTAAACGGATATTTGAAACCACACTGAAACCAACATTCTTGCCAGTCTCTTCTTCTAATTTTTTGTAAAGATTTACTGCATATTTGTGAAGTTGACCAACAGAATAACTCATATTAAAAAGAGGTAGCAAGCCTGCTGCGTGCCAAGTTGAACCTGAGGTTAATTCTTTTCTTTCAACTAAAACAACATCTGACCAACCTTTTTTTGCTAAATGATAAAGAGCGCTTACTCCAACAACTCCTCCACCGACTACGACGACTTTTGCTTTAGATTTCATTAAATGATTCCTACTAAATTTTTATTCATAACGAAACAAAATTGTATTATGGATAATCAAATTGAACTTCCTAGTGCTATTGGGTTAGAAACCATTGTGGTCAACCAACAATCCTTAAGGGGTCCTTCAGCAGTATATTTTTCCACTTGCCAGTTGAACTTATGATAAGTCTTATCTTTATCTAAAATTATCACCTCAAATTGTGCCCATTTGTCACCACCTCCAACCTGTGTAATTGTATGGCTTAAGTGATTTAATAGCATTTGATATGAGTTGCCTTTAATCATCATTTTGAAATTTGGTAAAGGGCCAGTATTTTTTTTGTTGCTGGGATGCGCAAAATTCCAGGTTTGCTCAATACCACTATCTTTATAATTTAAGTCGTTTTTCTGGAGACCACTTAATTGAATTTCGACAACTTTGGAAGGTTTTATATCACTATTAGGTTTCAGCAATTCAGCTTTAGTTATTGAAATTGAAAAGAGAAGAATAATAAAGACTCTAAATATTATCTCGAATTTTTTTAACATCTTTTTTTTTAAAATTTAATTAAAGTATTTCTCGTGCTCTATCTTCGTACATTTATTATCAATGTAAATGATGTCATTTGTCTCAACAATTTTTTTTGCTTCCTCGTTGCTAATGTCTAATTGTAACCATAATACTCTTGCATTTATTTTGACAGTTTCTTCTGCAATTGTGACAACTTCATTCGATGGCCTAAACACATCTACTATTTCTACTGGATTATCAATCTCTGAAATATTTCCAAAAACTTTTTCTCCTAATATTTTTTCTCCTTTCATGGATGGGTTGACAGGATAAACATTAAAACCATTGTCTTGAAGATATTTCATGACAATAGATGATGTTTTTGTTAAATCTTTACTTGCGCCTACTAAAGCAATATTTTTATATCTTTTTAAAATTTCTTTTATATTTTCCATTCTATTTACTTTTTACCCATTATCTTTTCTTCACAAAACTTCTTAGCTTCTTCAATAGTCATTGGTTGATCCAACTTTTGACTACCTGCAATACAAGCATCGATAGATCTTTTAAAATTATGGTCTCTAAAGGTAAAAATAAAATATATACCAATGATGATTAAGATAATTGTTAGAATATTTTTTACTTTCACTTATTTCTCCACTTTGGTTTTCTTTTTTCTAAAAAAGCTGAGATACCTTCTTTTGCATCCATCGCCATCATATTGTATGTCATCATTTGACTGGTATACGAGTATGCTTTTCTCAGTGGCATTTCTAACTGCTTATAAAAAGCTTGTTTTCCAATTTTGATTGTTAAATTTGATTTTGATGCAATTTTTTTTGCAATTTTCATCGTCTCACTATTTAATTTTGATTTTGAAAAATAATCATTAATTAAACCAATTTCCTTCGCGTAATTTGCTTTGATTGGCTCGCCGGTAAGAAGCATTTTCATCATAGGTTTTCTATTAATCTTTCTGCTAACTGCAACCATAGGAGTACTACAAAATAATCCAATATTTACTCCTGGTGTTGCAAAAAGTGCATCTTTGGTACTGTAAGCTAAATCACAACTAGCAACTAATTGACATCCTGCTGCATAAGCTGCGCCATGAACTTTTGCAATAACAGGTTTTTTACCCTCAACTATTTGAAGCATTAGCTTTGAACAAAGATTAAATAATTTTTTATATCTTTCTTTTTTCTTTAAGTCTTTTACTTCTTTTAAATTATGACCTGCGCTAAAACCTTTTCCAGCACCCTCAAGGATAATAACTTTTACCTTTTTATCTTTGTCTAATTTTTTTAAAACATTAATTAAATCTTTCAAATTTTTGTAAGATAAAGAGTTATATGTTTTTGGCTCATTAATAATAACTCTCGCTATATCTTTATTCTGATTAATGATTTTGATATTCATTAAAAACTATTTAAGTTTACCGTCTTCTCTCATCTTTGCTCTTATCTTGGTGGCTGAAATTTTTTGTATTTCCTCAGGTAAAACAATTTCTTCTATTTTATAACCAACACCTCTTCCGTAACAAATGTTTGTAATATTGGGTACTAACATAATTTTAAAACGTCCCTCGAATTCTGGATTAAGTTTATCTTCAATATTTTTTTTTACTGTTTCAAAGTCAAATGGATTATCATCAACACCTTGTACATCTCTAATTTGTATGCAAACTTGTTCAGTTTTTTTAATTATTTCTTTAAATAATGTATAGTGACCATCATGAAAGGGCTGCCATCTTCCTAACATCTGTGCAGTTGGTTTTTTATTGTCCCATTTATAAGACATTATACTATTTCCTTTAATATTTTTGGTGCCCAATTTTTAGCATCTTGAGTGGTAACATGATAGTTATACTTCTCTGGTTTTACGAACATTTTATTAGTATCATCAAACCTACCTTCTTTAATAGTATCGACCCATATAATAAAATCTGCTGGAAACAGCGCTCTTGCAGCAGGGGTTGGACAAACAAAATCTGCAACAACATGATTACCTTGATCTCTAAACTCTTTTGCTTTTGCCCACATTCTTTTCGCCTGCCTAGTTCTTCCCTCTGCTGAAAAATCCCAATCATTTGCTTCTTTTCTCACTTCATCAGCATTGAGCCACTTTGCTTTTAATAATGGAACTAATTCAGAGGCTAAAGTCGTTTTACCTGAGCCTGGCAAACCCATAATTAATATAATCTTCATGACTTAAGATAGTTAACAATCCACTCAATTTTAAGCAACAAATATCATTGCGTCATTTGATAAAATTCTTTGACAGCTTTTTCAAAAAAGATAATGATCTATAAAATGAATTTTTCTCTAGAAATAAGCCCAACAACAGATCTCGACACTGTTCCACCTGTAAATGATATTTACATAACAATGTTACCTGGAGGGGATTATCGAGAAACAGCACAACAAGCAGTTGAGTTAGTTAAAAAAGGTTTCAATCCAGTACCTCACTTTCCAGCAAGATCAATGCAAGATGAAAAGCAACTAAAAGATTATATTTCTAGGTGTAAAGACGGTGGAGTTAAACAAGTTTTAGTAATTGGTGGCGGAAGAGAACCGATGGGAAAATTTGATAGCTCGTTTCAACTTTTAGAGACTGGTTATTTTGAGAAGATGACAATAGGAATTGCTGGACACCCAGAGGGGAGTCCTGATATATCCGACTCAGATTTAGAAAAAGCTATGATAGATAAAAAGCCTTATGCTGATTATATAGTAACACAGTGGTTATTAGATCCCCAGCCTATTATAGATTTTGTTTCTAAACAAAGCGTACCAGTGCATGTTGGAATTACTGGGCCACTAAAAATATCAAGCTTAATTAAATTTGCTAATATTGTTGGAGCAAAAAATTCCTTAAATTTTCTTAAATCTAATTTTACTAAGGCGTTAGATTTATTAAAACCTAAAGACCCTAATGATCTAATTGGGAAAGTTAAATCGCATACTGATTTCTTCCACATTTATACATTCGGCGGCTTGAAGGAAACAAACAAGTGGTTGAAGGAGAATGGTTATGTCTAAAGAATTTGACTATACTAAACTAAAGCATGTTACTTCTGTTGATCAATCAGATCGAAAAGTACCATACAATTTAAGACAAAGTGGGCCTACAAAAGTTGAAATGTTAATTTCAACAAGGGTAAGAAAGTCACCATATTGGCATCTATCAATGCAGGCAGGTTGTTGGAGAGCAACTGTTTATAACAGAATTTATCATCCAAGGGGATATGTGAAACCTGAGGATGGTGGTGCAATGGTTGAGTATGATGCAATTGTAAATCATGTAACTATGTGGAATGTTGCTGTTGAAAGACAGATCCAAGTAAAGGGTCCTGATGCAGAAAAGTTTGTTGATTACGTGATAACTCGAGATGCAACAAAAATCTCTCCGATGCGAGCAAGATATGTAATTTTATGTAACGCTTACGGAGGAGTTTTAAATGATCCAATACTTTTAAGAATTGCAAAAGATGAATTTTGGTTTTCTTTGTCAGACTCGGACATTGGAATGTATTTACAAGGTGTTAATGCAGACGGTAAATTTAATTGCACTATTGAAGAAATTGATGCATGTCCTGTTCAAATTCAAGGGCCAAAATCAAAAGCACTTATGAAGGATTTATTAGGTGATCAAGTTGATTTAGAAAATATGCCTTTCTATGGTTTAGCTGAAGTTAAGGTTGCCGGAAGAAGTTGTGTTATCTCTCAATCAGGTTTTTCAGGTGAAGCTGGATATGAAATATATTTAAGGAATGCAACTTTATATGCCGATGAGATGTGGAATGCTGTTCTTGAAGCTGGAAAAAAACATCAACTAATGGTAATTGCTCCCGCTCATCACAGAAGGATTCAAGCTGGGATTCTTTCTTGGGGTCAAGACATGGATCAACAACATAACCCTTTTCAGTGTAATTTAGGTTATCAAGTTTCTTTATCAGGTAAAGGTGAATGGAAAAAAACTTCTGATTACGTAGGAAAAAAAGCTCTTGAAAAAATGGGTGCTGAAATCAAAGCTGGAAAAAAACCATATAAGTTACAGTTAGTTGGTCTTGAGTTAGGAGGAAAACCAATTGATGATTATGCACCAGATTTTTGGTTGATATCTAATGCAGATGGTGGTGATCCAGTTGGTTTTGTAACATCACCGTGGTGGCATCCTGAAAAGAAAACTAATATTGCTATGGGCTATGTTCCATTTGATGGAACTTTAAATGCAAATGGCTTTCCTAAAGGTAAAGTTGGAACTAAATTTAAAGTTCATTTACCAGAGAAATATTCAAATAAACCAGGAACACCTGTTGATGCTGTCATAGTTGATATTCCATTTAAGGAATCATATAACGCTAACACTAGAGAAGTGGTATCAGGTTAATTATTTTTTAGGGGAGTTTGCGCTCCCCTTTAAATCATAAATGACAAAAAGTTTCATTATTGCAGTTTGCATTATCATCGCTATTGCATTATTACTATTTCCATTGATCATATCTTACAAGGAACAAAAAAATAAAAAAAAATAAATGTTTGCGGAATTTTTAAATATAGTTTTTAAATCTATAAAATTAGATAAAACTCTTTACAGTGACAACAAAAATTTTGGTGAAGCTGCAATATATTTTGCAGGTTTGATAATGATATTAGACGGTGTAGCTGGAGCAGTGGCTGCAAATACTGTTGTAAAAACAGCTATAGGAATGTCTGGTCTAACAGCAATTTTAACTTGGTTCGTATGGGCAATTTTTATTTATGTGATTGGTGTAAAATTATTTCCAGATAAGCAAACAAAAGTACCTTTTAAAAAAGTTTTGGTAGCAGTTGGTTTTGCTCATGCGCCAGGTTTACTAAGATTTTTTGCATTAACCCCCGAATTAATGATACCAATCATTTTTCTTACTCAATTCTGGATTTTTGCAAGTTTAATTATTTCAATAAAGCAAATTTTAAATTTAAAATCTAATTTTAAAGCATTTGGAATAATATTTTTATCTTTTTTAATCATTGCTTTTTTGTCAATATCCTTTGTAATGAGTAGAATGAATGCCTTACCGATAAATAGTATCTAAATTGGAAAAATTGTTTTCGATAACCTGCATGATTTACAAATTTTAAATCCAGTCAAAATTAAATTTTGGGTAACACTTTCATCAGTTTTTTTACATTCATCACAGATATCATTTAACTCATCAGCGTTCGTGTTATGCTGATCTTTAATATAATCATCTTCAATCATTATCGGTCAAACCCGCTCCTGCTGCACCCTCTTTTAAACTATCTGTTTCCTCTACAAATGTATTCTCTGCAAGTTTGTAGAGATTTTTCCAATCTTGATCGGAAAAATTATCCTCATTGTTTAAAAAACTGATTTCTACTTTTTTTGTTAACATTGGCATTTCTTTATCCCAAATATTAGACGAGATATTTACATTAAAGTTCAATAAAAATTTACAATCATCAAATGAAATTAATAATTTTTTTCCAATAATTTCTGAAGCTCTGCTTAAAAAAGGTAAAAGCAACAATGGGTAAGCAAGATTTTCAATTGAGCACTTTTTAAAAGTCTCAGTATTTTTTACTTGGTCAATAAAATTCACACCTAACATTATTGGACAAAAAGATGATCTATCTGATTTGTTAATCTTATTGATTAATTTTATCTCTTCAAAATTTTCTTTTTTTTTATTTCGGTAATATTGATTAAGATGTTTGATCCCTGGAAAACCAAATAATTCGGATAATCTTATAGATTTCCCAACTTCCTCTGCTATACCCCATGAATAACCAGCAGCTCGACTTGCCCTCTTAGCTATAGTTTCTATCTCACTCAAAGACTTCATAGTTTAAGAATGAGTTTTATAAACCCATTGCTCATCATAATCTTTTAATTCGTTAGGGAGTGGCGCACCTTGAAACATACATATTCTCAACCACTTATCAGATCTTGGGTCAAATTTTAAAGCTCCAAAAAAAGATAATTTTAATCTCAGCATATCAATTGGAACTAAATTTTCTCCGATAGTATTATCTTGTATTTCTGAATATGGAAATTTTTCAATAATAAAGGCTCTTCTAACAACATGTCTTAAATCAGAATTATCAATTAAAAATTGATTAATTTTTAAATTATTTTTTAAAGGTAACAGTCTCTGATACAATTTTTTAATATCTCTAGCTATTGCCAAAGGTTGCTCTAAATCTGCACCACTCTCCTCAAAACGATTAGCTAATCTTGGCTCTTCTTTATTTTTTGAAATAAACCAAAATTTCTGATTACTCTCCTCTATATTAAAATTAATTTTTAAAATATCCGAATATTTATTTTCTAAAATCCTTTTCAAATCTCCGACATTACGTTCAGTTGGAATATTAAAGTATTTTTCTTCCTCAGAGGTCATTTGTCCAACCAATGGCTGAACTATATTGCCAAATGGCTCCATCATTAATGAGACAACGTATTCTATACACTCCTCACAAGTCTCTTTCTCTAGCCAAAAATAAATTTCATTGAAAGGGTAATCTTTTTGAAAATCAAATTTGTTCTCTAAAAAACTTATGAATTTTTTGATATCTTTTAGTAAAAGTTTAATTTTTTTGAGTTGATATTCACTCTCTGTATTCCAGCTAATAATATTTTTAAGAGAACTTTTCACACAATCTATAAATAAATCTCTATCTTTTTTTTTAACAATTTTAATTTCTCTTATTTTTTTAAGTGCAATTTCTCTACTAAGTATCCAATTATTTAATAAAGTTGGATGATTAACAATAAATGGTGCCATTCCTAATCCGGTAGAATTTCCTATGCCCAAATTTCTACAAATTTTAGGATCTAATCTAACAGCTGAATTAGGATTTTTATTTTTTGCAACATGATTAACTTGATCAAATGTAAATTGTCTAACTAGATAAACTAACATCATCTCTAATCTGAAAGGTCCGTTAATTTCTTCTCTATTTTTAATTCTAAATCGATCTGCTAAACCAAACTTTCCTGATCCATAAACTGCAGTCGTTCTATATAAATATCCAACTTTTTCAAGTAACTCTAAATCAGGTTGGTTTCCATTACTTAAACTTTCAACAACATGATCAAATACCCTAACAGATTTATTTGCTCTAGATAATGTTAACTCTTTGTAAGACAACCTACCAACTTCCTGTTTTGGAACTTCATTTCTTAATCTGTCAATGTCTTCTTTTAAAGGTACTCCATCATGTAATGTAAAAGCTGCATCCCACTTAGTTGCTATTACCCTATCTGATCTTTCATCATCACTAATTTTGTTTGCATAACAAATTAAAGAATAAACCCTGTCTTTTTTTTTAAATGAGTATACTGCTGTACCATAACCTCCTTTGTCTAAATCAAACAAGTCTCTATTATATTGCCAATCTTTAAATTCACTTAAAAAACTTCGCAAAAAAGATAACCTTGATTGATGAAAGGAACCAAGTCTTGATAACTTCATTATAATATTTGGATCTCTTAGTTCTATATTCATATCTAGATAGTCTTATAAAAGTTATACCAATTGTTACCTAGTATTCCATTGGTCTCAGTCTCTGAAAAACCAACCTTTTTTAAACCTGTTTCCAAGTTTTTAAAACCTCTTGCATCCTCAAACCAATTAGGTTGTTTAGGAAATCCTGGTTTATTTTTAGAGCCTTCTCCATAATTTTTATTTTTAGACCAGGTTCCATTTCTCATCCATTCAACAACCTCATCTGGTTGATTCAAACAAAGATCTGATCCTATACCAATATTATTGATATCCATTATTTCTGCTGTTTTAGCCACCATTTCACAAAAGCTTTCTAGAGAACAATTTGTATTGTCCTTAAGATGATGCGGATATAAAGATAAACCTAATATTCCTCCGCTTTCACTTAAAGTTTTTAATAACTGAGAAGACTTATTTCTTTTTGCTGCGTGCCAAAAAGAGGGGTTTGCATGAGTGATTGCAATTGGTTTTTCACTAAACTCAATTGCATCAAAAGTACTTTTTTCTGCTGAATGAGACATATCCACTACAATACCCACTCTATTCATTTCTCGGATAACTTCCCGTCCAAAATTAGTTACTCCACTATCATTTTTTTCATAACAACCTGTCGCTAACAATGATTGATTGTTGTAAGTGAGTTGCATAAATCTACATCCAAGACTATGAACTTTTTCAACTAAATTAATATCATCTTCTATTGGAGAACAATTTTGAAAACCAAAAAAAATTGCAGTTTTATTCTCTTTATTTGCTTTTTCAATATCAGTGAAACTTTGACCTAAAAAAATTAAATCTGAATTTTCTTTTAATAAAGTTTGCCATTTTTTTATTTCGTTTTGAAGTTCATCAAAGTCTTCATGATAAACTATTGTAACATGAACTGCATCTAGGCCAGCCTCACGATTAATCTCAAAAACTTTTCGTGACCATTTACAATATTGAAGGTTATCGATTTTAAATTTCATTTTGGTTAATTTTAGTTAACCATACCAAGTTGTTTTTTAAATACTATTTATTTTATTGAAATTTTAATCTAATTTTGAAATAAATATTCTGCGAATAAATCATGAAAAAGAATAAAAATCTCAAAGTTGCAATCGTCATGGGAAGCCAATCAGACTTCAAAACTATGAAATTATCCGCAAATATACTAAAAAAAATGGGTGTTAAATTTGAAACTAAAATTATATCTGCTCACCGAACTCCAAAAAGAATGTATGAATTTGCAGAGAGTGCATCAAGAAATAATATTGGAGTGATAATTGCTGGTGCCGGTGGATCAGCACATTTACCTGGTATGATTTCAGCTATAACGTCAATTCCAGTCTTAGGTGTTCCGGTTGAAAGTAAAAAGCTTAAAGGACTTGATAGTTTATTATCAATAGCACAAATGCCAAAAGGAATACCCGTTGGAACTCTTGCAATAGGAGAGGATGGTGCCATAAATGCTGCTTTATTGGCTACAGCTATAATTGCAAACAGCAATCCTGCTATAAAAAAGAAATTAAATAATTGGCGGTCATTACAAACTAGATCAGTAAAAAAAAATCCAAAATAAAAGATGGTAGTGAAAAATTTGGGTATAATTGGTGGTGGTCAATTAGGAAGCTTACTAGCTGTTGCGGCTAAGAAGATGAATATCAATACAACAATCTATTGTGATGATGTAGATGCTCCAGCACAAAATTTTTGCAACAAGTTTATTTACGGCAAATACGATGACAAAGCAAAAATACAAAAGTTCATAAAAGAAATTGATGTAATTACTTATGAGTTTGAAAATATACCTTATGAAACTCTAAATGAAATGAATAAAGTAAAACCAGTTTTACCAAAGCCATCTGTGAATAGATTAATTCAACACCGAATTGCAGAAAAAGATTTTGTAAACAAACTCAATATTAGAACTACTAGATACGCATCAATAAAAAGTAAATCGGATATAGAGCCATTAGGAGATTTTTTACCTGGGATTTTAAAAACTACTACAATGGGTTATGATGGTAAGGGCCAATACCCAATTAAAAAAATTGAAGAAATCAATAACCTGAATATTAATTTTTCAAAAGAATACATACTGGAAAAATTAGTAAAACTTAAAAAGGAGATATCTGTCATTATTACAAGGTTTGGGAACAATAGTTATGAAATATACGAGCCGATAGAAAATACTCATGAAGATCAAATATTGAAGCATTCAGTCATACCAGCTAAAATCAGTAAAAAAATATTTGATGAATCTAAAGATTGGTCAATCCGGATTGCAGAGGAATTAAAATATATAGGAACGCTTTGTGTTGAATTTTTTATTGATGAAAATGAAAATCTATATGTCAATGAAATAGCTCCTCGAGTTCATAACTCTGGTCATCTTACAATCAATGCTTTTAATATTAGCCAATTTGAAAATCATGTGAGAGCAGTCTGTTCGTTAGAAAAAATTCCACTCAAAAAAATATCAAATGCAAAAATGTTGAACCTGATAGGAAATCAAATCAAACCTTATAGAGAAAACTTTAAATTAAATGAAAATGAATTTTTTTTTGATTATCAAAAAAAAGAGATAAAAGATAAAAGAAAAATGGGCCACATAACAACTTTAATATAAATGCTGAAATCTATTGAGGGAAATTTTGATAACCCAGAAGTCAATAAACTCCTTACAAAGCATTTTATTGAACTTAGAGCAGCATCTCCAGAAGGTAGTGCTCATGTTCTAGATATTCCGGGTTTAAAAGTTTCATCAATTAAATTCTGGAGCCTTTGGGAAAATGATAAAATATTCGGTTGTGGAGCATTAAAGTTCTTGGACAAAGACCATGGTGAATTTAAATCAATTAGAATACATGATGATTTTAGAAATAAAGGTAATGGTATTAAAGTCATCAAACATTTAATTGATGAAGCTAAGAAATTAAAAATTAAAAGAATAAGCTTAGAGACTGGTGCTGGAAAATTTTTTGATCCAGCGAGAAAATTATTTAAAAAATGTGATTTTATGCCTTGCAAACCCTTTGCCCATTATAAAGAAGACGTCAATTCTATCTATTTAACTAAGCTAATTGACCAAGAATGATAAAAAAAAAGTCTTATTGCACACTAAATTTGTTGACAAAACCCTATTATTTATAAACAAAGCTATAGTTACTTAATTATAAGTAATAAATTAACATAATAATAAGTAAGAAGAAAAATATGAGTCTACAAGGTAAAGTAAAATGGTTCAATCCAACTAAAGGTTTTGGTTTTATTGAACGTGACGACAAAGAAAAAGATGTGTTTGTACATGTTTCAGCTGTGAGAGATGCTGGTATGAACGGTTTAGATGAGGGTCAAGCTTTGACTTTCGATGTTGAAGATGGTCCTAAAGGTCCTTCAGCAGTTAACTTAAAAACTGCATAATTTTCATTATATAGATTATTGGCTATAAGATTTACAATTTAATTATATTTGTATATTTGTAGCCAATAAGAATATTTTAAATCAATTAAATAAAATAGAATGATTGGAATTTTAGGTGGTATGGGCACACAAGCTGGCCTGGACTTTTGTAATAAACTTGCAATTCTTTATCGAGGAAAAATTGATCAAGAATATCCTTTATTTCTCCTTTTCAACAAATCAAATATTCCTGGAAGACCAGAGTCAATAGGTGTTCAAACTAAGAATTTATACAATCGGAAAAAAAATAAAAAATTTGAAAAAAAATACTCATTGGTATTAAAAAGTTTATTAAACGGATGTAAAATACTGAAAAAAAGTAAATGTAACTTTATTGTTATTCCATGCAATACAGCACACTATTGGTATGATGATTTAAGAAAAAGAATAAAATTACCAATTATAAACATGCCAAAAGAGGTATTTATTCATACTAAAAAAACATGTAAAAAAAATTCATCAATTGGACTATTAGCAACTGAGGGTACTTTAAACACTGGTGTTTACAATAAATTTTTTGATAAAAATTATAATCTTGTTTTTCCAAATATTTCTTTACAAAAAAATTCTGTAAATAAAGCAATAAAATTTGTCAAAATGGGAAATGTAAAAGCTGCCAGCAAAGTTATTAAGCCAGCCATAAATTATTTGATTAAAAAAAAATGTAAAAAGATAATTTTAGGGTGTACAGAATTACCGATAGCCATATTCGCATTTAAATCTTTTACAAAAGTAAAAACCTCAAAAATCTTTTTGGATCCAAATTTGATATTAGCTAATGCAGCAATGAAAAAATATCGTAAATAATGAAATCGAAAGATAAACCATATATTTTATATGTAGCAGAAAAAATATATTTAGAGGTTTCTGAAATTAAAAAAAAAAATAATGGTTTTTCTAATATAGATGCCATAGATGGTTTTATTGGATCTGAAACTTATAAAGAAGTAAGTAGCGGAAAATTTCATGACAATTGGTTCGAAGAATTAAAGAAAAAAAATAAAAAAATTCCAGAGGAGACAATGAGATTACTAAAGATACAGAGAGAAATGATGATTAAACAATTAATCCAATACCCGGAACTTTATTACACTAAAAGTCATTTTCCTCTAGAAATTTCTCAACGTGCGTTTGATCACTTATGGAGAATGTGTGAAAGTTACGAATTATGGTGTAAAGAAACTAACCAAAAAAAATTGATTGTTTTAAATCTTACTGATTAATTTTTTGTTGTATTAACTTATTGTGAGTCAATTTTACTCTTTTTTCAACTAATAGTTTAAAATCTTTTATTACTTTTGTCTCGTTATTTTGATCAACTAATTTTTGGTGAACTATTTTTACTCTTTTTTCTATTAAGTCTCTTAAATCTTTATTGAAGCGATTTTCTTTATTATTTTTAGATACTTCCTCAGTTATATAGTTAAGAGAACTTTTGCCTGTTTTTTTTTTTAATTCATTATCAAACACTAATTGAGCAGTTGCTTTAACCAAATTTCCTGAAGTCGCTACTGTTATTGCAGGACCCAGCACTGCTGGTAGAGGGACGAAACCCGTCAAAAATAAAAACGAAGTAAGAAAAAAACAAAGTTTAAAAAATCTTAAATTCATCAAATAAATTTATTCGATTTAATCAGAGGCTACAATTAATAGTTTGTCCAAAATAAGCTTTAATATAGATAAAATATTGTGGTAATTCATCATGTTTTACGTCATTTTTTAATATGATAAAAATTTTCCCTTTTGTTTTTATTATCCTTTGGTCATCTGCATTTATTACTACTAAACCGATCATCGATAATAGTGATCCATTTGCTGCCTTGGCTTTTCGTTTTTTTTTCGTAGCAGTTGGGTTCTTATTGTTCTCACTTTATTCTAAATATTCAATTATTATAAAAAGAAAAAACTTAATTGAGTCAGTCCTTAGTGGTATTCTATTCCACGGTCTGTATCTAGGGGGAGTTTTTTATTCAATTTCTATTGGCATGCCCACAAGTATTGCAGCATTAATTGTAACTCTTCAACCAATTTTGACAAATATCCTTAGTGGGCCAATCTTAAATGAAAAGGTGACTTTAAAACAATGGATTGGTGTTTTGCTTGGATTTCTTGGAGCAACACTAGTTTTGGGTTTAGATTTAGGATCGAAGATCCCATTGCTGGGATTAGTTGCCACCTTAATAGCGCTAATTTCAATAACAGTATCAACAATCTGGCAAAAAAAATTAAGTAATAATTTACCTCTGTCAGTTAGTAATTTTTATCAGGCTATAGGAGGATGTTTTTTTCATATTCTTGTTGTCATATTTTTTGCAAAACCATATATAGCCTTCACAAAAACATTTCTACTTTCAATGGGTCATCAAATATTTCTTGTGTCTTTTGGTGCTTTTACAATTTTAATGTTTTTAATTAAAAAAAATTCTGCAAGTAAGACTGTTTCAATTTTTTTTCTTATTCCCGCAACATCTGCTTTAATGGCTTGGTTCTTTTTAAAAGAAACTTTAACAGCAATTGATCTTTTAGGTTTTTTGATAACATCAATAGGGGTTTATATAGCTACTAGAGATTAATATAGCTATTTATTTTCGTAACCAAACTCTAATGCTGCATCAGTAATAGAATGGTATAACGACTCTCCAAAACTTCTTAACGTGAATAACCTTACTTTAAATGGTTTGTCATTTAGTAAGTCTACTGTTAACGCAATATTATTATAAAGAGAATTTATTGAATTATTTTTCTTTAATTCATCAAAATTAAATGGTGATCCTTTCTTTAAAACTTCTATTACATAATTGCCCTCTATATCAATTACAGCTCTTGAGTGGGATAAATCAGTAATTGCAAAATCTATTTCTTTACATGTTGAAGAAATATCATTGATTAAATCTTTTTTGGAAGAGACCAATAACCAATTTTTCGGACCATTCCATAAAATTCTTGTGTCATCATTAAAACTCATATTTAAAGGAGTATCTTTCAGTTTTAAACCGTCAATATCTATACTTTCAATCGGAATATTAGAATTTTTGAATTGTACAATTTGCACAATTAACAAATTTTTTTTCTCTGAGATTTTTAAAAGGTCATCCCCTTTTTTGTCCTCAAAGTCTCCAAATAGTCCTCGATGGTGAACATTAGCTAGTGCAGAAATTAAACTCATGATCTAACTCGCTCACCTTTTGGGTCAACATAATGTGAAGACACTATCTCGACTGGGATTACTTTATTTTTTAGAGGAGACATAACAAATAACTTTTCACCTATCATATTCTTACCATCCTTTAAAATTGCTAAAGAAAATGGATTATCATGTTCAACACTCCAGCATGAAGCTGAAATATAACCTAATTTTGGGTTTGGAAGTGGTGCGTTTGAATCTTTAACTAAATGAGATCCCTCTGGGATGCTTGTTTTTTTATCTAATGGGACAACACCAACAATTTTTTGTCTATCTTCAGCTGCAAAAGCTTTTCTTGATAAAGATCTTTTTCCAATAAAATCTTTCTTTTTGCTCAATAGTCCCTCAAGTGAATTGTCATAAGGAATAGTTCTACCATCAAGCTCTGAACCTGCAACATGCCCCATCTCAATTCTTAAGGTTGATAGTGCCTCTGTTCCATATGGTTGAATTCCAAACTCTTCTCCAGCTTCTATTATTTTTTCCCACATAAAATATCCATTGTCTGACTCAACATTTACTTCGTATGCAAGTTCACCAGAAAATGAAATTCTATAAATTTTGGCTTTTACTCCAAATAAATCAGCTTCCATGTAACCCATAAAAGGAAGACCCTCATTCGAAACATCAGACTTTGGAAAAAGTTTTTTTAATACTTCTCTTGATTTTGGTCCAGCAATCGCTGCTCCCGCCCACTGTTCTGTCGTTGAAACTACATTTACATTTAATTCTGGCCAAACAAGTTGTAGATAATATTCTAGATGCGATAGAACATTAGCAGCTTGAGCAGTTGTTGTGGTCATATGATAATGATTTTCTGATATTCTTGTTGTTGTTCCATCATCCATAACAATTCCATCTTCTCTCAACATCACACCATATCTTGCTTTGCCAACTGGTAATTTTAACCATGCATTTGTGTAAACTCTATTTAGAAGTTCTGCTGCATCTGGTCCTTTAATATCAATTTTACCTAAAGTGGTTACATCACAAACACCAACATTAGTTCTAACATTTCTAGCCTCTCTCTTTGACGCCTCAAATAAATTCTCCTCACCACGTTTGTAATACCTTGGTCTTAACCATACACCCGCATCAACAAAGACTGCATTATTTTTTTTATGCCATGAATGCATTGGAGATTTTCTTGTTGGTTTTGAATGTTTTCCTACTTCCCTTCCAACAATTGCTCCAATAGAAACTGGTGAGTAAGGTGGTCTAAAGGTTGTGTGCCCAACTGCTGGTACAACTTTATTTTCAATTTTCGATACTAGTTGTAAACCATTAAGATTACTTGTCTTACCTTGGTCTGTAGCCATACCAAGTGTAGTGTATCTTTTCACATGTTCAATAGACCTATACCCTTCTTTAAGAGCTATCTCTATATCAGAAACTGCAACATCATTTTGGAAATCTAAAAATCTTTTGTAGTTTTTTCCCTTTGGTAAGGGTACGCACCAAAATTTATCATGTACTGTAGATTTCTTTTCAACAACATTAGGAAAAGAAATCTTGTTCTCATTATTTGTTATTTTTTTTGATAATAGGTTTCCTTTTTCAAATGAGTCTTTTAATGTCTCCTCTAAAGTGTAAATTCCGTTTGCAGCCCCTAAGGTTTTTTCATTTTGTTTAGATATGCCGGGAACAAATGCATCAATATCTTCATTGAATTTTGTTTTATTTCCAGATTGTGATGCCAAATGAATTGTGGGTGTCCAAAACCCAGAAACACAAATACAATCACACGCAATATTTTCAATTGATCCGAGTTCTTCTTTATTATCTGAAATTTTAGCTACGTCAGCTGATTTTACTTTTTTATATCCTTGAGCAGCTACAACTACATATGAATTTTTAATATTGATATTCATATTTTTTGCTTCTTCGATAATCTCTGATTGAGGCTCTTTTCTTGTATCTAAAATTATTGGATCGATACCATTCTTTTTAAATTCAATTGCTGTTTCATAACCACTGTCATTATTTGTAAAAACAAGCGGTTTTTTTCCAACTAATACTCCGTACACTTTCATGTATTCCTTAGCAGCTGAAGACAACATTACGCCAGGAGTGTCATTATTACCAAATACAATAGGTCTCTCTATGGATCCAGATGAGATTAATACTTCTTTTGCTCTAATATACCAAAGTCTCTGCTTTGGATGAAATTTTTTTGTTTTCGGTAAATGGTCACTTATTCTTTCAGACATCACTAGCATGTTATGATCATAATAACCAAAAACTTGAGATCTGTTTTTTACAGTAACATTAGGCATTTCTTTAAGCTCAGAAATGATACTATCTGCCCACTCTTTTCCTGATTGATTACCAATATTTACTTCACTAGTTAATAAAGTTCCTCCAAATCGGGATTTGTCCTCAGCCAAAATAACTTTTGCACCATTTTTTGCAGCTGAATAAGCGCTTGCTAATCCCGAAGGACCTGATCCTGTTATTAGCACATCACAATATTCATATTTATGCTCATATCTCTCTTTGTCATGTTTTATAGATGCTGTACCCAAACCAGCAGCTCTTCTTATAAATGGCTCATAAATTTTATACCAAAAACTTTTTGGCCACATAAAAGTCTTGTAATAAAAACCAGCTGGAAGAAATATCTTTAAAAAATTATTTATAGCTCCCACATCAAAATTCACACTCGGCCAACAATTTACACTTTTCGCTTCTAAACCCTCAAAAAGTTCCTGTTCAGTAGCTTTTATATTTGGTTCTGTTTCACCATTTCTGTATAATTGAACTATCGCATACGGCTCATCAACTCCGGCACCAAAGAAACCTCTGGGTCTATGATATTTAAAGCTTCTTCCTATAAGATGAACTCCATTAGCAATTAATGCAGAAGCAAGGGTATCTCCCTCATAACCATAATAATTTTTACCGTTGAATTTAAAAGAAATTTTTTTATCTCTATTTATGAATCCGCCACTTTCTAATCTAAAACTTTGTGTCATTATGAAATTTCTTCGTTTGCTTTAAGAGTTTTAAAAATTTCATGAGTAGCTGTATCTCTCTGAACTTTTATCCATTGTCTGCAACCTGATAAATGTTGCCATAACTCCCAATGTTTTCCCCTTAAGCTTTTCCTATTATAAACAAAATTATCCCAATCTTGATCGGATATTTCTTTTCCTAATTCTGGCCGTTTGACAGTTGCATCGCCACCATATGAAAATTCATTCTGTGATCTGATTCCACAATGTGGACATTTTATATGGAGCATTTACGAAATCCAGGTTTTGGTACCAAGTCCCTTTTCGTCAAGTAAGTGACCAGTATTAAATCTATTTAAACTATAGCCAGCATTTAATTCATGAACTCTATCTTGCGCGATAGTATGTGCAAATGTCCAACCAGATGCAGGTGTTGCTTTAAATCCACCATAACACCAACCACAATTTAAATACAAACCTTCAATATGGGTTTTGTCTATTATTGGCGAGCCATCCATAGACATATCCATTATCCCACCCCAAGTTCTAAGCATTTTTAATTTACTTAGGAAAGGCATCATTGCAATCCCTTCAGTTAGAACATGTTGAAGAGTTGGAAGATTACCTCTTTGTGCATAACTATTGTAGCCATCAAGATCACCACCCATAACCATTTCACCTTTGTCAGACTGGCTTATATAAAAATGTCCAGCACCAAAAGTAACTACTTTATCTAAAACTGGTTTTACTGGCTCAGATACACATGCTTGTAGTAGATGAGTCTCAATTGGCAATGTCATATTTAATTTTTCAGCTAAAATATTTGTACTACCCGCAACACATAATCCAATTTTTTTTGCTTTAATGTCTCCACGAGAAGTTCTCACTCCATTAATTTTCCCTGCAGACACATCAAATCCAATTACTTCACAATTTTGAATTATGTCTACACCCATATCGTCTGCTTGACGTGCATAACCCCAAGCTACAGCATCATGTCTAGCTGTTCCCGCACTAGGCTGCATTAATCCACCAAAGATTGGAAATCGTACATTCTCAGAAAAATCAGCCATAGGAATAATTTCTCTCACTTCTTCCCTATTTAAGAGAACTGCATCGATACCGTTTAATCTCATTGAATTTCCTCTTCGAGCATAAGTATTCATTTGTGCGTCCGAGTGAGCAAGATTTATTATTCCTCTTGGAGAAAACATAACATTGTAATTCAAATCTTGACTCATTCTTCTCCAAAGATCCATTCCAAATTCGCTGAATAATGCATTGTCATCATGCATATAATTTGATCTAATTATTGTAGTGTTTCGACCAACATTACCTCCACCAATCCAACCTTTTTCGATTATAGCAACATTGGTGATATTGTGTTCTTTAGCTAGATAATATGCTGTTGCTAAACCATGTCCACCGCCACCAATAATAACAACATCATACTCTTTCTTAGGAGTTGGATCTTTCCAAGCTAAGTCCCAATTTTCGTGATTTGAAAGGGCATTTTTAACAAGACTAAAAACTGAATATTTTTGCATGGATAAATTTTATAATAATGAATATAAATAGTTCATATTTTTTTTATATATAATTTTTAGATATTTCCAAAGGCTTTAAAAAGAGATACTAATCGACCAGTTTTTTATTATTTTTTATAAAATTCAATGAGCGACATAAAATCAGATATTCAAATTGCTCGTGAAGCAAAAATGCTTCCAATAAAGGAAATCTTAGCGAAAGTAAATGTTCCAGACGAAAGTTCAGCTTTTAGCCCGATGGGCAGACATATTGCAAAAATAAACTTGGAATACTTAGATACATTAAAAGATAAGCCAGACGGTAAATTAATTTTAGTTACGGCAATAACTCCAACTCCTGCTGGAGAAGGTAAAACAACCACTTCTGTTGGGTTAAACGATGGACTAAATAAAATTGGAAAAAAATCTATTGTATGCTTAAGGGAACCAAGTCTAGGTCCATCCTTTGGTATGAAAGGTGGTGCTGCAGGAGGAGGGTATGCTCAAGTAGTTCCAATGGAACAAATTAATCTTCACTTTACTGGAGATTTTCACGCAATAACATCAGCACATAATCTTTTATCTGCTTTAATTGATAATCATATCTACTGGGGAAATAAATTAAACATAGATGTCAGAAGAATTGTTTGGAAAAGGGTTATGGATATGAACGACAGAGCTTTAAGATCAATTAATATTAATCTTGGCGGTGTTGCTAATGGTTTTCCAAGAGAAGATGGTTTTGATATCACAGTTGCTTCTGAGATAATGGCTATCTTTTGTCTTGCTAATAATCTTGAAGATTTAGAAAAAAGGATTGGAAATATTACAGTAGCATACACTCGAGAAAAAAAACCAATTTACGCTAAAGATTTAAATGCTCATGGACCAATGACTGTTTTACTTAAAGAGGCAATCAGACCTAATATTACACAAACACTGGAAAATAATCCTGCGATAATTCATGGTGGACCATTTGCAAACATTGCGCATGGATGTAATTCTGTAATTGCAACTAAAGCTGGATTAAAACTTGCTGATTATGTTGTAACTGAAGCAGGTTTTGGTGCAGA
The DNA here is from genome assembly GCA_902571015.1 of uncultured Pelagibacteraceae bacterium. GTDB lineage: Bacteria > Pseudomonadota > Alphaproteobacteria > Pelagibacterales > Pelagibacteraceae > Pelagibacter. Next base: position 76,943 of record CACGAC010000004.1, read on the forward strand.
TTTAGGAGCTGAAAAATTTTTAGATATCAAGTGTAGGAAATCAAATTTAAAACCAAGTTGCGTTGTTATTGTTGCAACTGTTAGAGCCTTGAAGATGCATGGTGGTGTTGCAAAAGACGATTTAAAGAATGAGAATGTAGATGCATTAAAAAAAGGATTAATAAATCTTGAAAGACATATTGAAAATGTAAAAAAGTTTGGTTTACCTGTAGCAGTAGCCGTAAATCATTTTATAAAAGACACTGATAAAGAGGTAAATTCTTTAGTAGAATTTTGTAAAAAGCTAGGTGTTAAAGCTAGTATTTGTAAGCATTGGGCTCATGGTGGTGAAGGAACAAAGGATTTAGCTAAACATGTAACAGATTTATGTGAAAAGAACGAAGATAAATTTAAATTTTTATATGAAAGTAAAACTCCTCTTTTCAAAAAAATAGAAACCATAGCAAGAGAGATTTATAGAGCTGATGAAGTTATTGCAGATACTAAAATCAGAGATCAACTAAAAAACTTTGAAGAAGCTGGTTATAGTGAATTACCTATATGTGTTGCAAAAACCCAATATAGTTTCTCAACAGATCCAAATCTAAAAGGTGCTCCGACTGGTCATTCGCTACCAATTAGAGAGATTAGGTTATCTTCTGGCGCAGAGTTCATTGTTGTTGTTTGTGGAGCAATTATGACAATGCCTGGACTTCCTAGAGTGCCAGCAGCTGACTCTATTAAGCTAAATAAAAAAGGTGATATAGAAGGTCTATTTTAAACTTTTATCTTAAGTTTTTTATTTTCTTTAATTGTCTTAAGTAAATTAATCATTAGTGGAATTTTGTTCTTATCAATTTTTTTTAAAATAAATGGTGTGATCTCTCTTGCGAGTTCTTCACCTTCAACAGTTTCTTTAGGCATAAATCTTTTTTTTGCAGTTTTAAATGTAAATCCTTTACCTAAATAACTACCCATTTTACTATTTCTTCCACCAGCAGCACTAACGTAAAGGTCACCCACTCCAGCGAGCCCAAGGATTGTTTCATCTTTACCTTTAAAATATCTATTTAAATATCTCATTTCAAGAACTGCTTTTTGAAATAAATTAGATGAAGAGTTAAGACTTTGACCAGCTCCAATGATCATTGAATATATATTTTTAATTGCTGAACAGACCTCAACTCCTACTACATCCCGGGAGTATTCTGTTAAATAATATTTAGTAGAAATTTTTCTCCCTATAGATTTTGCAATGTTAATATTTTTATTTGCTATAATCACACTAGTTTGATTTTTTCTGGCTAATTCTTTTGCCAAACAAGGTCCTTTAAGTACTGAAATATTTTTTAGATTGTAGTTTTTCTGAAGCAGTTCTGAAATTGTTAATATCTTATTCTTTTTTTTTTCAAATTTTAACCCTTTAGTAAGAACCAAAATTGGTGATTTAACTCTTAAATCTTTTATTTCTTTGCCAATAAAATCAATACCTGGAAGACTTAAGGCTATTACTATTAGATCAAAATTTTCCTTTAATAAATTTTTAGAAAATTTTCTAAATTTTAATTGTTTTGGTAATTTTATCTTAAGAGCAGAATGAAATTTTTTTTTTGAAGATAAATCTTTAATAAATCTTTTGCTATAGGGCTCAGTAATTGTAACATTATTTTTATTTTCTAAACTTGGGATTGTAAATGCAGAGCCCATTGCACCTCCACCAATAACTAAGATATTTTTCATAACAAATAATTATTTTATTGTAATTGTCATCATTTTGTTAGTAAAATACAGAATTAATTATTTAATTTAGTAGATTAATGAAAAAAGTAGCAATTATTGGTGCAGGACCTTGTGGACTATCAATGTTAAGGTCTTTTGAACTAGCGGAAAAAAATGGTGAAAAAATCCCTGAAGTTGTTTGTTTTGAAAAGCAAGAAGATTGGGGTGGCTTATGGAATTATAGTTGGCGAACAGGATCTGATCAATACGGGGACCCTGTACCTAACAGTATGTATAGATATCTTTGGTCAAATGGACCAAAAGAATGTTTAGAATTTGCTGATTATTCTTTTGATGAACATTTTGGAAAGCCAATACCATCCTTTCCACCTAGAGAAGTTTTATATAACTATATTGTTGGAAGAGTAAGTAAAGGAAATTTAAAAAAAAAGATTAAGTTTAATACGAGAGTTATAAATACTATTTTTAAAAACGACAAATTTGAACTTAGTTATCAAGATAAAGTTAACAATAAAGTATTAAAAGATAATTTTGATTTTGTTGTTGTTTCAACTGGTCATTTTTCTGTTCCATTTATTCCAGAATACAAAGGAATGGATACTTTTCCTGGAAGAATAATGCATTCTCATGATTTTAGAGATGCAGAAGAGTTTAGAAATAAAAATGTAATAGTACTAGGTAGTAGTTATTCAGCAGAAGATATCGCACTTCAGTGTAATAAATATGGAGCTAAAAGTGTTACCATTGGTTATAGACATAACCCAATGGGATTCAAATGGCCTAATGGAATGAAAGAGGTTCATTATCTTGACAAATTAGTAGGAAAAAAAGCAATCTTTAAAGATGGCACTGAACAAGAGGCTGATGTTATAATTCTTTGCACTGGTTATCTTCATCATTTTCCATTTCTAGAGGAAAATTTACAATTAAAAACTAGAAACAGACTTTATCCACCAAAATTATATAAAGGGGTGGTTTGGCAAGATAATCACAAACTTTTATATCTTGGCATGCAAGATCAATTCCATACATTTAATATGTTTGATTGCCAAGCTTGGTACGCAAGAGATGTGATTATGAATAAAATCAAAATACCATGTAATGATGATGTTGAAAAAGATATTAATAAATGGGTTGCAATGGAAGAAAAACTAGAAAACCCAGATCAAATGATTGATTTTCAAACTGAGTATACAAAAGAGCTTCATGAAATGTCTGATTATCCAAAAATTGATTTTGAGTTAATAAGAAAACACTTTAAAGAATGGGAACATCATAAAGTAGAAGATATTTCAACATATAGAAATAAATCTTTTTCATCTCCTGTAACTGGCTCAATTGCTCCTATTCATCATACGCCATGGGCAACTGCTATGGACGACTCTTCAAAAACTTTTTTAGACAAATAATATAAGATTAATCAATACCTAAATGTTTTTTTCTTTTTTGGACATAGGCTCTAATCAAATTATCAAATATTAAAGCTATGAAAGCTACACAGATACCAAGTGTTAATCCAATTCCAGCACCTTTTTTATCTGATAATGCTTTTAATATATATTGACCTAAATCTTCTGTTCCAATAAATGCCCCGATAATTACCATGAATAAAGCAAAAACAATTGTTTGATTTATACCAAGCATCATATGTGGGAACGCCAAAGGAAATTCAATTTTAGTCAATCTTTGAAATTTATTTACACCCGACATCGTTGCAGCATCATGTAGACCAGCTGGAACACTTCTTAAACCTTCGATTGTATATCTTGTAGCAGGTATCGTTGCATAAACTATAACTGCGATAAGTACTGAAGTATCTGTTATACCAAATAACATCATTACTGGAATTAAATATACAAAAGATGGGAATGTTTGAAAAATATCACAAACGCCCAGCATAAAGTTTGCTGAATGTTTGTTTTGGAAACACAAAGTTCCTACTGTAAATCCAATGATACAAGAAACAACAACTCCAAAAGTTGCCATATATGCTGTAACTAAAGCTCTATCCCACCAAGGGCTGAATGCAATAAAAAGTGTCAAAGCACAAACTACCAATGCTGAACGTAAGCCACCAATTAAATATCCTGCACCAACAACTAAAACTATCGTAGCGATTGCAGGCATTCTTAAATACAATGCTCTCATTGGCTGAAGTACATCTTGTATCAACCACGTATTGAACGCTTTAATATAAACAAAGAAAGTCTCAAAAATCCAGTCTACTCCTTTGTTCCAAAAATCAGCAGTTGATATTCCTTTGTTATGTGGAATTTCAAATAAATAATTGAAAGTATCTTTGAATAAAAAAGTTCCAATGTAAGCTAATGTTATTCCAACAACAAATATAA
>CACGAC010000005.1 GCA_902571015.1 uncultured Pelagibacteraceae bacterium
CTTAGTCTTAAGTCAATTCGAGCAATCCTATAAAGATCAACACTACTAATATTATCTGGACGAGGATATGTTCCCGTTTCAGTATTGAAAAGATGCTTGCCATTTTCATCAAATAACAGAAATTCCATATCAACTAAATGTGATCTGACTAATTGATCTTTGTAACACTCTGCGCAAGTACTGATCCATGCGCCTCTCTCATATTCATCATTTTTTACCCAACTTTCTTTTGCTTTATATATTCCGTAATATTTATCATTTTCATTTTTTGACATTGCCAATGCATAATATGTTAATCTGTATTTTTTATATTTCTGATCATCTGCTTTAACAAAATCTCCATATACAATTCGGATTTGGTCACAACACTGATCAGGATGATTTTGGTGTCTTGTGGGGGGTTCAGATGTGTTGTCAGTGTTATCTGCTGTAGAATAACCTAATGTATCTTTAAAAACTATTATGGGATCATGACTATCATTGACTGTTCTGTCACTTTCAGAACCTGATATATGTTCTAGATCATGAAACTGCTCTATACCTTCATCATTTGCACCGTAATAATATTTAAAACCTGCTAATCTAATGTCTTTAATAATCATACCAACTATATCTCTAGATGATCTACTTACTTTAGCTTTATCAGTTACCTGATTGTAACTATTGTTTACAACTGAGTAACTTGCAAACATAGCACCCATCATCAATGCTGTTATTGCTACACCGATTAAAATTTCTATTAATGTTAAACCTTTTATATTTTTTTTATTCATCATCTTTTAAAGATATAATCTGCTTGAAAATATAAAAATTTCCTCTTTTTTCCTCCACTAGTATTTATTTGAACTCTACCAATGTATAATTCATCATTAACTGTAGCATTCGGAGGCGCCAAACAACCTCTGCCGGAATCACATATTTTATATACTTTGACAGATTTAATATCTTTATTATTTTGGCATTTTAAATATCTATCTTCTCCGATGATTTGATTCCATCGTGATACTTTATTCTCTGGTGAACCTAAATTCTCATTTGAATTTAAATAAACACTTTCAATATCAGCTTTTTTTAAAAACTTGCCTTTGTTTGCACTACAAACTGCATTTGCTTGTCCTGCAGTCCATCCTGTGCTCTCTAACCACTCAGGAAATTTTACTTTACTTGATCTTGAGCCATCAGGGTTCACTGGCTCACCATATTCATTTATTGCAATTGTATTTCTATCTGGATTTGTATTCATCAGTGAGTCTCTAGAACCTAAAATATCTTCAGCAATCATAGTTGTGATATAATTAATTTTGGTTCTTTCAGCCGAAACATTAATAGAATTAACAGAAAAATTAACCAATTGAAAAACAGCTATAAATCCTATGCCAACGATTGCAGTAGAAATTAATGCCTCTAATAAAGTAAGGCCTTTTTCTTTGTAGTTTTTAATTACTCTATTTGTTTTATTTATATTTTTCACCTTATATCCTAATTATAAAATTAATTTAATTTCTGCATTTCAACATTACCAAATCTACCCCATTTAACTGAATAAAAATTTTTCTGACCTGCCTCAACACTACATGGTGTATCAGTACCATCATTTTGGCACACAAATAATTCTTCAACAATTGTTACATCATCATTTGATGGGCAAGGACTGCCACTTTCAGCCTCACACCCCATAAGTTCGCTTTCCTCATCTTTTGATGGATTTAAAAACATCCCACCAACAGCATAGTATGACCCATCGTTTGAGAAACAGACTGTGCCCTCTGACAAAGTAGTAACACCTGGAACTCCTAATGAAATTTTATCGTCAATTTCAATACTAGTTACTGTTAATTTCTTACTTTCTTCATCTGAAGAATTAATTGGATATCCCTGATCATTCCACATTAATTGTCCATCGAATGTTAAGTTGGATTGACACCTTGTTTCAAAAACATGAAATGGTCTTTTTACATCACCTGTATATTTATTTCTTAAAAGTGTTGTAAAATTTTCAGTTTCCATGCCATATGAAGATAAAAACCATTTTTGTGAATCTTCCCCTATACCTTTATGAACTCTAAAAAGCACAAAAGAGTAATGCCCTCTTTGAACTTGCGAAAAAATACTTTGGATCACTGATCCTGATTCTACAGCTACAGCTTTTACCATTCTATCACTTCTCCATTTTTGAAAAGGTAAAAATGCTAATGAACTCACTAATCCTATTATCATTACAACAACAAGTAATTCTAATAATGAAAAGCCTTTAATTTTCTTTTGCTGAATTTGCATCTATTTTTCCTGCTTGTGCTAGATTTTCTAATGACTTAGACATCGTTATCATTCCATCTTTGACTGCAGTCTGCATGATGCTTGGTATTTGGTGTATCTTTGCCTCTCGAATTAAGTTTTGAATTGGAGCATTACATTTCATGACTTCAAAAGCACCTACTCGACCTAGTCCGTCCTTTGTTTTAAGTAATCTTTGGGTCACTACCATTTTAAGTGATGTTGATAATTGTGCACGTATCTGAGCTTGTTGCTCTGGAGGAAATACGTCAATAATTCTGTTAATTGTATTGGGTGCTCCACTAGTATGAAGTGTTCCAAATACTAAATGTCCTGTTTCTGCTGCAGTTAAAGCTAAGCTTACGGTTTCTAAATCTCTCATCTCACCTACTAATATAACATCAGGGTCTTCTCTAAGAGCAGCTTTTAATGCACTTGCAAATGTTTGTGTTTGTTTTCCAACTTCTCTATGCGAGACTATACTTTTTTGGTCAGTATGAATAAATTCTACTGGATCTTCTACAGTTATAATATTGGCAGTTCTTGTTTTATTGATTTCATTTACAATTGCAGCCAGTGTAGTTGATTTTCCCGATCCAGTTGGTCCAGTAACTAATACTAATCCTTTATGCATATCAATTATATCATAAAGAACATCCGGCAAATCGAATTGGCCCATCTCTGGTATTTTACTTTCTACACGTCTTAATACCGCTGCTGGACCATTTAAAGTTTTATAAAAATTAGCCCTAAATCTTAATCCACTTATAGTTACAGCAGAGTCTAATTCATGAGTGTCTTGAAATTTTTTGGTTTCATGCTCATTGCAATTCGTAGTCATCATATCGATGAGATCCTGTGGTTTAACCACAACATCCTTTACCATTACGATTTCTCCAGTTTGTCTATATGCTAATGGTGATCCTGATCTGATATGAAAATCTGAAATTTTTTTATTATTTTTTGCTAATTCTTCTAATTTATCAAACATATTAATATTTTTATCTAGAAATTTATTTAAAGACAAGATTATACTTTTTTATGGTTTACCAAAGAACTTAATTGCTCAATATGGTTAAAAAAACTGAGAATTTTCAACAAATTTTAGGTGATAAGCATGATGAAAATTTAGAAAAATTTATGTAAAAAACTCGGATGGCTTATTTAAAAAAAATACTCATTATTTTTTTTCTGTTGTTTTACGCTTCTAGTACATTTGCAGCAATGGTAACTTTTAATCAAAGAACAACTGTCAACACTAAAGGCACTGGTGGTTCGGGAACTGGTTCAGATGATGATGACTATGGACTAGCTGCGGGTATAGAGTTTAATAAAGATGGAACAAAAATGTTTGTAAGTTATGCTCAGGTAGATGCTATGGAAACAGTTCCAAGACATATAGTTACATTTAATTTATCCACACCATACGACATATCCACAAAAACTTTTGCAGGTGACAGTGAGAGATGTGTATTTAACTTAGATACAGGAGATCAAGGCCAACAATTATATGACTTAGAAATAACTAGCGATGGAATGAAAATTTTAGTAGTTTCTAGACGTAATGTTGCAAATAGAGATTTCGACAAAGCGTATGTGCTGAATTTAACTTCACCTTACGATATATCTTCTTGTACTCGTGCATCAGCAACTAATGATCTTGATCATAATGATTTTCAAAACGGTAGTTTAGCTGGAAATAGAACTGATAATAACACCGGTAGATCAAATAATTTGGTTGAAGGTATCGAAATAAATAATGATGGTACTAAATTATTTTTAATGTATAGAGATAATAATGGATCTGATGGTGTTGGGGGTAGATTATTAGAATATAATCTCTCAACTCCATATGATTTATCAGAGTCGTCTTTATCTCTTGTTACTACAGCTGGAATTCAATTAAGTGAAAATGTCTCAACTGGTGCACATGGACCAACTTCTTTAAGATTTAGACCTGATGGAAAAAGATTATTTATTGTTAATCATGCTCATGGTGGAACTTCAAGAGTACTCCAAATTTCTTTGACAAATGCCTTTGATACATCATCATTTGTAATAGATGGTAGTTTCGATATTGATAATTTATCAGCCTATGGAAACTCACAACCAAGAGGGATTGCATTTAGCTCAAATGGATTAAAAATGTATGTAACTAAGGATAGAAGCACAAATCCTGATGCTGGTCTTGATCAAGTTATTGAATATGATTTAGTTTGTCCTTTTAATATTATAGCTGGTAAATGTCCTTCAATTACTGAGAATAATGACAGACATAGTATTGCATTAGCTCAAATAGAAATTGCTAAAAGAACTATCGATCATTCAACTGATACTGCATTGAACCGATTAAAGTGGATTAGAAGAAATAAAGATAAACAAAATTTAACTAATTTAAATATTAATTTTAAATTTACTGATCAAAGATTAGCCTCTTTAACCGAAGCTGTTAAAACTTCTGCAGCAAAAAAGAAAAAGAAAGATAAAAAAGAAGATGTATTTTATTGGAGCGAGGGCAGTGTAGCAATTGGCAGAATTGGTGATACCAGTACTTCTTCTACCAAAAAAATTGATACGGACGCGATTACAATTGGAGCAGATAAATTTACTGATGGAAATGGAATTAAAGGATGGGCATTTAGAATTGGTAGAAATAATGTTGATGTTGGAACTGCTGGAAGTAATTTAGATACCGATACTTATAACATTACCTTTTATTCAACTTCACCAATTGAAAATGATACTAAGTTCTTAGATAGTGTAATTGGTCTTGGTAAATTAAATTTTGATTTATTAACTGTGCTTGATGGAAAAAAATTAACAGCTGAAAGAGATGGTCGTCAGATATATGGAACGATTAGAATAAAGGATGAGATTAAAAAAGATAAACTTACTTTAATCCCTTCAGGTAGATTTGATATCGGTCATACTTACTTAAAGTTTTACAAAGAAAGTGGATTAGGTGGTATTGATGTTGAAGGACAAAATATTACTTCTAAAAAAATTCGAGCTAGTCTTGCAGCTGTTGAGGATCTATCCAATGATAAATACGATATAAAAAGACATGGTAAAATCGAATACATTGCAGATATCGATCGGTCTTCTGATTTTAAATATACCTACGTCGGTGATAACAGTGTAAATTTTAATGACACTTTGCACTCAGGAGCTTTACATAACATTAGTGGTGAAATTGGTATTGATATTGTTTTACCTGATAGATTTAGTATTTTTTTAATCTATGAGCGTAATCAAGCATTAGGCTCAGGACATACAGATAAATTACATATTGCATTGGGTTATTTGCCTAATAAAGAAACAAATTTTGCATTTTCAATAGATGGAACTGATAATTTAAAATCAAACTACGTGCTAAGTAAAAATATTAATGATTATAATATTGATTTAAAATTGACAAATGATTTATGGCGTCCAAAACAATACGACAAAATATCCTTTAATTTAAAGCGTAAATTTTGATTTATAAAAAAATAATTTATTGCCTTAACAACTCAATTAAAATATTGACTTGTAATATAATTTAGCTTGAGCACCATAGGTTTCTTGACTTGAGTAAAGACCATCTAAATTAATAGAAAATAAACTATTTTCTAGAGGTTGAAATTCATAATCAATACCTGCAGTAAGAGTAATTTCTCTTGATAAATCTTCATCAGGATTATATTCAGCTAATACATTATTAACTTGAAACTCTTGAACATTTTCTGCAACTACTTGTCTACAATCAGCAAGCCAACTGAAATATAATTTCGATTTATCACCGCTTAAAAACAAATATTCATCACTTAATGCCACTGATGCGTTTAAAAGATCTTTTTTTTCCCATTTGTAATATTTGCTCTCTTCATGATTAGGAGTAAGGCTATAACCGAAAGAATAGCTAAAGTCAGGTATCATATCATTTAAAACCTTTGCTCCTAAAAGAGCATCGTAATTAAAATACTCATCCTCTATATCTAAAAATCCACTAGTTGTTGTGTTTGTAAGAATTCTTCTTGTACTTTTATTTAATGTTACGCCCAATAGAAAGAAGGTTTCAACATTAGAATTAAATTTAGTTTGTTTTTCATCTGAAAGAAAACCACCTGAGAAACTTATACGATCAATGTTATGATCTTTAGAAAATTCTTGTCTTCCTGTTTCAATTGAAAATATCTGATTTGAGTTTTCCCCAGGCTGAATTATGTTTGCTCCAGCTCTCAAATTAGTATGTTCCAACCTTAAAGACTCTTTTTCTCCTTGTCTTTTTTCAAAAGATGTAAACATCTCTGTCCATGCATCTTCTTGATTTAAATATTGTTCACTTCTTTTAAATTTGGTAATTGAATTTCTTAGCTTAATTGATTTATGTCCAAGTTGCTCATCTAAAATTTCATTTCCTCCTTGTCCCACTGAACCAGCAGAACCTTTAACTATAATATTCCCATCAAGATCTTCTAAATCAAATGTACCCTGAGTTTCGTATAAATAAGATTGTCCAGCACCATGTTGAATTCTTAATTTATTTCCTGTTCCATCAGAGTCGATTAAACCGATTACTTTACCACCATCTTTTAAAGTAACAGTATTATTATTACCAATAACATGAATAGATCTAGATGATGGGCTAAATCTATTTTCGATTGTCCCTGAGTTGGTTAATGTAGAGCTAGTATCGATTGCTATAGTTGGAGCATTTTGAGTATTATAAATATTTCCTGTGCTAGAGTTTGTGATAGTTGCATCTTCTGCAAGTTCACCACCAGACTGATAGATATAAATTGCTCTTTCAGAAGTACTTCCCACTGCTTTAATTGTTCCATTATTTGTAATTGTTAGTCCTGTTGCATCCTCTGTGGCTGTAGATTGTTGAACAATTACATTATATGTACCACTTATTGTAGCTCCTTCATTATTTGTAATCGTTGGATTTTGCGTATCTCTTAAATTAATAGCTTTTGAACCATTTCCTATAACAGATCCAGAATTCGTAAGAGTAAAGCCTGATGTCTCTCTGACAAATATTGTATTACCTTTACCTTCAATGGTTGCATTTTCTTCAATAACAACTGTAGCATTATCAATTTCAGGATTATAACCTTTTACAATTCTATCTAGTGCAGCGTTTTGGAGAGCAAATCCAGATTTGATAGTTAAAGTTGAGCTAGCTTGTAAGGTTTGTTGTGTATTAGTATCCTCTGCTATATTTACATCAGCACTATTTGCATTTTTTATTAAAAAAACAAAAATTAATAAAATAAAAATATTTGATAAATGCTTTAAATTTTTACACATAATAGCGATTTATAGTAAATTTAGCTTTGATTTTCATCTCTTAAGTTTAATTGAATGCATTCAACTTTGTAGGTTTTATCTGTTAAATTCTTAATTATTCAATTATCTCAAGCTCCTCAATTATACTCACAATCTTTTTACCACTTCTTATCCGTTATTATTAGTAAGTTTAGTTTTATGTTAAAACTTACTGAATAGAAATAAATTGGCATTATGATTTTCTTGATTAGAAAAATCATTTTCTAAATTTAATCCCATGTCAAAACCATCTAACTTTTTAGAAATTTTAAAATTTGAAGTCATATCTTCACTAAGATTAAGTGCTAACTCTGTTTCTTTTCTATATAAAAAGCCAGTTGATAATGTAAATTTATTAATATAGCCGTGTCCTTTGATTTGCTGTCTCTCGTAATCTGCACTAATTGTTAACCCTTGGTCATGCTTAAAATCAAAACCGAGTCCTGCTGTGTATATATCTCTATTTTCGTTATCAGCTTGATATTCAAAACTTTCGCCATCTGATACATAACTTGTTACCACGTTAGAGTTAGAGGTAAACTCTTTACCATATTCAAGATTAACTCTAGATTTTACATTTGAGTTTTCTAATTTAATATCTCTATCAATTAGTACACCTAAAGAAGCCATTAAAGATTTAATAGCTTGATCATTATAGCTAATAGGATTAGTGCCACTTTCGGTATAGCTATGAAGCGCTGTATAACTTCCATCAATACTACCTATTGAACTAATAGTTAAGTCACCGTCTTCATATTCTCTACCAATATCAAGTGAACCAAAAACTTGCTTACCTTGGCGGTCACCAGTATGAGTGTTAGTGTTTCCTTCGTCTTTCCTTACGATATCACTATCTAAATAACTAACTCCAAAAACATGTTTTAAAAAATTCTTGTCTTCGTAACTATTAATCCCATAAACAGATAAACTTAAAGCATTAGTGTCAACTGCAGAACCAAAGGTTCCAACATCAACATCAGTGTTACCCACTCTTACAGCTACTCCTGATATTTGGTCTTCATCCATTTTTTTATCGGCACCTACAGTTATACCAAATCCATCTATATCTTGTGCAGAGCTTAAGGAAGTCTCACCAATTTTTCCAAAACTAATACTACCTTCAGTCCATGCTTCCCAGTCATTAGGTAAAATTTGATCTAACTTTTGAATTGGATTGAATTTAGCTTGAGCAGAACTTGCAACATTATTCGATACTTTTTTAAATAATTCATTTTGAAAGAGCAGCTCTATTCTTTGAGCGCTCGTTTGGTATTTATTTGCTCTTAATATATCTAGTCTTTTAAAAGTAGCCACTCTTGTATCTTCAGCAAACTTTTTAGCAGTATTAATTTGTGAATCATTTATACCTCTTACATCTTTAATTTTTGGTGGGTCTTCACATTTTCCTGAGCTAGTAACTTTAAAAGCACAGCTTAAAGTATATTCATTTATATCATCACCATCATTACTTACCACAAACATTTTGGTACCAGTAATATTAAAAGCTATACCTTGAGGATTGGTAGCTTGACTACTAATATCAAAACTACCTACATGAGTTACAGTTGATGTTAAATCAAAGCCTACTGATAATGTATATGAATTTATCTCATTACCATTATCACCTACCACAAACATCTTTGTTCCATCATTATTAAAAGTAAGACCCCTAGGAACACCATCTTCAGCGGTAATATCAAAACCTGTTCCATCTCCATTTATGTCATTGAAAGTTGCAGTTGATAAATCAAAACCTGTAGATAGTGTATATACATTTATATCATCATCAGTATTACCTATGTAAAACATTATCGTTCCGTCATTGTTGAAAGCAATACCTCTAGTTTGCACATCTTGATCACTAATATCAAAACCTGTTCCATTTCCATTTATGTCATCAAAAGTTGCTGTTGATAAATCAAAACCTGTAGATAAGGTATATGAATTTATATCTTTACCAGTATTACCTGATACAAACATCTTGGTTCCATCATTATTAAATTTAATATATTGAGGAGTAAGATCTTGACCACTAACGTCAAAACCTGATCCATATCCATTTATGTCATAAAAAGTTCGTGTTGATAAATCAAAACCTGTAGATAAGGTATATGAATTTATATCATTTCCTGCATCACCTACTATAAACATCTTGGTTCCATCATTATTAAAAGCAATACCTCTAGGTTGAGTATCTTGAGCACTAACGTCAAAACCTGTTCCATTCCCATTTATGTCATTGAAAGTTGCCTCTGCTTGAGCTTTACTAACAAAAGTTAGATTAAAGATTAAAAATAATACAAATATTTTCTTTAAATAATTGAACATTTAAATTACTAATTATTGGATTACTTCAAGCTCCTCAATTATACTTACAATCTTTTTGCCACTAATTACTGCATTAACTCTTGCACACTCATAATAAGCAAACGAACTTTCTTCTGCTATTTGTTTCATCTCCAAACATTTTGATCTGTTCTCTGTAAATAAATGTTCTGTTAATTCTGGAGGATTACCCAAATACATCATAAGGCCGATTACCTCATCTTCTCTTTCTAAACCTGCTTTCTCCTCTATTTCTACTACTCGATTTTCAACACCGATTTCAAAATTTTTAAAAGCAACAAAACCTTTGTATGCAATAAAAGCTAAAATTAAATAAAAGATAAACTTTATTTTACTCATCTTAATTTAAAATCATTTGGTTTCTTTAAAAACTAAACATATACCATTATTACAATATCTTTTTCCTGTAGGTTGCGGTCCATCATCAAAAATGTGTCCGTGATGGGCATTACAATTTTTACAATGATACTCTGTTCTTGCATAACCTATTAAATGGTCAGTTTTAGTTTCAAATACATCTGGCAGTGATTGGAAAAATGATGGCCAACCTGATCCACTTTCGTACTTAGTTTTTGAATCAAATAATTTTACATCACAATTAGCACAATGATAACTTCCTTCTCGTTTTTCATTATTTAATTCGCTTGAACCTGGTCGCTCAGTGCCATCTTCAAACATAACTAATTTTTGTTCTGCAGTTAAATTTGAGTTTTTTTTGCTCATACTATTAAACTAATTTAGCACATGATTGGTGTAAATAAGAATGCAATTCAACAAGCTTTTTTGCATCTTTATTATACCCACCACCTAAAACACCACAAAGAGGTATTCCTTTAGAAAAAAAGTTTTCGGTAACAATTTCATCTCTGTTTTTAACCCCCTCATCAGAAATTTTTAGTTTTCCAAGTCTATCGTTAAAATGAATATCGACACCTGCGATATAAAAAACAAAATCAAAATTTTCCTCATTTAATTGATTTAAATAAAATTTTAGTATCTTTAAATATTCTTTATCCTCTAAATCGTTTTCAAGCTCCACATCACAATCACTAATAGATTTTTTTGCAGGATAATTTGATTTAGAATGCATACTAAAAGTAAAAACATTTCTATTATCTTTAAATATATCTGAATTACCATTGCCTTGATGAACATCTAAATCTACAATCAAGATTTTCCCAGCTAACCCTCTATCTAACAAATATTGTGATGCCACCGCCACATCATTAAAAACACAGTAACCAGCACCGCCTTGGTAATTTGCATGGTGACTGCCGCCTGCAGTATTGCAAGCTACACCATAATTTATTGCTAACTTAGAGGCCAATACTGTGCCACCAGTTGCTATAAAAGACCTTTGAACTACACTATCCACTAATGGAAATCCTATTTTTTTTACACCAATTTCATCCAAAGTTTTGTTTTTAATATGATTAATATATTCCTCCGAATGTGCTCTCTTTAAAGTTTCTAATGAACAGGGGTAGGGTTCATGAAATTTTTTTACAATTTTATTGCTTATTAAATAATCTGCAAGATCACCAAATTTGTTTATTGGAAATTTATGATCATCTCCAATTTTTGCAAAATAATCTTTATGATTAACGACTGGTAATTCCATAGTTTATTGATTTTCTTTTTTGTAAATGTAATTAAAATCAAAATTTTTTATTAATTTAAAATTATTTTGAGAGAGTAAATCTTTTATCTTTTCATTATTCAAAACTGACACTTCATTATGCTCAATCATTTCTATACATAAATATTTTATATTGATTTTATTAAAATCAAGTGTCTCCAAAACCTTTAATTCATGACCTTCAATATCTAAGTTCATAAAATCAATATTATAAAATTTATGATCATCTAAAATATTATTTAAATTTCTTGTTTGTATTTTTTTCTCTAAAATTTCACTCTCTTTAATGTTATGATGATTTTTAAGAAAATTTAATTGGTTATGATCGAGAGTATTTTGAGTATTTAATTCATCAATGAAATATAATTTTTTTTCTATTTCTGTGTCTGAAACACCAGAATTAATATTGATATCTCTAGGCCTCATAAAATCAAATAATTCAATTGTTAAAGGATTTAAGTCTATATTCATACCGGACCAGCCGCTTTTGTACATCAAATAAGTATTATTATGTCTTGTTGGATGGTAGCATCCAACGTCAAGAAATTTACCTACAAAATTTTTATCAAACAGTTCTATGATATATTTATCCTCACCAAATTGTGTCCCATTTTTTAGAAATTTAAAATTTCGAATATAAATATTGTAAAAAAAATATAATCTTTTTAAAATTTTAAATTTTTTTGATAATTCTAAAAATTTTGACTTAGAATTGACCATGATTATTCATCGATTCTTCTAACAGGTTTTCCATTTACACAAGCTTCAAGAGACTCAATCATTTGACTATAATAAATTTGATAATTTTCAGCGGTCACATATCCGATATGAGGAGTTAATAATACATTTGGCAAAAATCTAAGTTTATTATTTTCGGCTAAAGGTTCTTTTTCATAAACATCTAAACCAGCTCCAGCTATTTCATTTGTGGATAATGCAATTATTAAATCGTCCTCGCTTACTATTGGTCCCCTTGAAGTATTAATTAAAAAAGCAGTTTTTTTCATTTTATCCATTTCTTTAATTGTAATACAGTCTTTGTATCTATCACCACCTTGGACATGTATAGATAAAAAATCTGAGTTCTTAATTAAATCCTCTTTGCTACAAGGTAAAACATCTAATTCTTTACAGTTATCTAAATTGAGATTTTCGCTCCATGCCATCACTTGCATACCAAATGCTTTTCCAATTTTAGCAACTTGAGATCCAACCTTTCCTAGACCAATTAAACCAAGTATTTTTCCTTTTAATTCAACTCCAATAGTAGTCTGCCAGTAACCTTGATACATATTATCAATTTCTTCTTTTAGATTTCTTGCTAATCCGAGAATTAATGCCCAAGTTAGCTCAGGAACAGAATTTTGATTACTGTCTGTCCCGCTAACAATTATTTTTCTTTTTTTTGCAGCCTGAAGATCAATAGACTTGTTTGTTAATCCGCTTGTAATTATAAATTTTAATTTAGTTAAATTTTCAATTAAATTTTTTGTTATAGGGGTTCTTTCTCTCATAACTAATAAAGCTTCAAAATCAGCTAATTTATCAAGAGCATCTGCTTCATCTTCAAAAGGCTCACTAAAAATTTTGATTTCATATTTTCCTGCTAATTTTTCAAGGTCAACGAATTGTTGAGAGACATTTTGATAGTCATCTAAGATAGCAACTTTAAGCATTTTTAATTTCTTTATTTGATAAAAATAAACCTAATATAATTAAAATTGCACCAATCAAGTGAAAAAATTTAAATTGTTCATTATAAAAAAGTATTGCCATTATTGTGCTAAACAATGGAATTAAAGATAAGAAAATCCCTGCCCTATTTGCTCCAATGATAGAAACAGCACCTGCCCAACAATAGTAAGATCCTATGCTTGGAAAAAGAGCTAAAAATATTAATGTATAGACTAAATTGATATCAAACTTAATTAATTCCCCATTTGAGTATTCGTATAAAAACTGTGGCAACACACTTATCAAACCAAATGTGCAAATAACATGAACCAAAGTTAATAAGGGAAGAGTAAACTTTTTTTTCTTTAAGAGAGTTGAATAAACACCCCAAGTGATGACACCTCCTATCATTATCAAATCGCCTTTATTGAAATTCAAGGAAAACAAAATATCTAACTTAAGTCTAGTAATTATCGCTAGAATACCAATCACTGAGATAATAAGGCCTACAATTTGGTACTTATTAGTTTGTTCAACTTTAAATAAAAAACAAAGTAAAATTATTATAGCTGGAATAGCCGTATTAAAAAGAGATGCGTTAATGACTTGAGTATGAATTAAAGATAAGTAAGTAAATGAATTAAACAATCCTACACTTGTAAAACCCAAAAAGAATAATAAAGGTAAGTTATTTAAAATCGTATCTTTATATTTAATTATTTCTTTAAAAGTAAAAGGCAACAATATAATCCAAACAAGTAACCAACGATAAAAAACTAAAGTTAGAGGAGGTATCTCGACCAAGAAAGCGTACTTTCCAACCATAAAATTACCAGCCCAGAATAAAGTAGCACATACCAGCATGATATATGCTTTGGTATTTTGCATTTTACTAATTGAATCTTGTTGAGCTATAAGGGGCTAAATTTAAATTGGTGTTTTCTTTAGCTATCATTCCGGAGACAATCTTTCCAGATATTGGTCCTAATGTCCATCCTAAATGATGATGACCGAAACAATAGAATACATTTTTATAATTTTTTGATGGACCCATAACAGGTAAAAAATCAGGTAATGTTGGTCTAAATCCTAACCATTCATCTTCATGATCGGGTAAATCTCCTAACATGTATTTGGCATTATCAATCAAATTTTTAATACGAGATTTTGATAAAGGATTTTTCAATCCACCAAACTCGACTGTACCAACAACTCTTAATCCTTGTTCCATTGGAGTAATCCCAAATCCTCGATTTGAAAAAATAACTGGTCTTTGTAAAAGATGGTCGCAATCTTTAAAGTGAACATGATAACCACGCTCAGTATCTAAAGGTATTTTTTCATTTAAATTATCAGTTAATTTTTTTGAAAAAGCTCCACAAGCAACCACCACTCTATCAAATAAAAATTTTTCAGTTTCCGTTTTTAATATTGGTTGTTCATCTTGAAAATATATACTTTTAACATCTGTTTTTTTAAATTGCCCACCCTTTTTAAGAAATAAATCAAAAAATTTTAATAGAATTTTTTTTGGGTTCCTTGCATGTCTCGCGTAAGGATAATAAACACCAGCATGATAAAAAGGTTTTATATTAGGCTCAAGATCGTGAATTTCTTTTTTATTTACAAGTTGTTGCTGAACTCCTAGTTCTTTCCTAACATTAATCTCCAATTCTCTACTTTTTAAATCTTGATCATTCCAAATATATAAAATACCTTTATTTTCAACTAAACCTTCAATATCGACTTCATCAAATAATTCATCATAGGCTGGTAAGGCTAAGTCTAAAATTTGGTGCATATTTTTTGCAGTATGCATCATTTTATTTTTTGTGGTGTTCAATATAAATTTCATAAACCATGGGATCATTTTTGGAACATAGTTCCATTTAAGAGCAAGAGGTCCTGTTGAGCTCATTAACATTGCGGGAACATCTAGTAAAATATCAGTTCTATTTAGAGACAATGAAGCATAGGGAGAAAAATGACCAGCATTTCCGTAAGATGCTACAGGGCTTCCTGGATTTTCTCTATCAAATATCGTTACATCAAAACCTTTTTTCTGCAAAAATAAAGCATTAGAGATTCCTTGAATACCAGCTCCAACTATACCTACCTTTAGTTTATTCATCCAAAGACTATATAATGAAATATTAATTAAGATTAAGCGACAAATTATACTTATGCAATGGATTGTTGACTATGAGTTTTGGCACTCATCACAATTCCAAATCCTATCATCGTGGCTAACATTGATGAACCGCCATATGACATTATTGGTAAAGGTGAACCTACAATAGGAAGTAGACCTAAAACCATGCTCATATTTATTACAACATATATAAAGATTGATGTTCCAAAGCTGTAACAAAATAATTTTGCAAAATAACTTCTAGAAAGCGCACCTATTCTGATAACTCGATAAATTATGATACTATAAATTAAAAGTAACAAAACTGACCCTATAAAACCAAATTCTTCCGAAAAAAGGGTAAATATAAAATCTGTATGTTTCTCTGGTAAAAATTCTAGATAACTTTGTGTTCCTTTTAGAAAACCTTTACCAGTGAAACCTCCTGATCCAACCGCAATTTTAGATTGAATAATTTGATAACCGGCTCCTAAAGGATCTCTATCTGGATTTAGAAAAGTTAATACTCTAAGTTTTTGATAAGGTTTTAAAAAAGAAATGATAATTGGCAATGAAATGATTGATAGTAAACAAGAATAAAAAAAATATTTATGATTTAATCCAGCAAACCACAAGACAACTATTCCACTTATTGCAATAAGTAATGAAGTACCTAAATCTGGTTGTATAATTACTAAACTCATTGGAACAAAAATAATTATTAAAGAAAAACAAAGACTATAAAAAGAGTTAACATGTTGCGCTTTCATTCGATGAAAATATTTTGCTAGACATAAAATAATAAAAATTTTCATCAATTCAGACGGTTGAATATTTAAAAAATATAAATCAATCCATCTTTTAGATCCTGATGCAGTAATACCAAAATTTATAGTCCAAATTAACATTCCTAAAATGACTGCATAAGATAAATAACCAAGAGAGAACCAAAATTTTATATTGATAAATGAAATCACGAGCATCATTGAAAAGAAAACAACAAATTTTATGAAGTGACTTCTTGTATGAAATAAAACTTCACCCCCGTCAGTAGAATACATTGTTGCAAGACTAATAAATCCAAGAATTAAAAGACATGATAAAAGAATATAATCTAAATTTCCAAATTTTTGGAAAAAACTATTTTTGTTATTAAATCTTCTGTATTGGTACATTAGATATCCAAATATTTTTTGTTGTCATAATTTTTTCTTATTTCATGTCTATCGACAATCATTTTAAATAATTCTTTAGCTAAAGGAGCTGCAACAGTTCCTCCAGAGCCACCATGTTCTATAATTATGCTTAACGCATATCTAGGACTTTTATAAGGCCCAAATGCTACATATAAAGCATGATCTCTCTCTTCATAAGGAATTTGAAAAGTTTTAAGATCTAGCTCACGATCTCGTTCAGTTATTTTCTTAACCTGCGAGGTTCCAGTTTTTCCAGCAAATCGATATTTAGGATCATCCAATCGAGATCTGTAAGAAGTTCCTCTTACTTCATTAGTTGAACTAAACATGGCATCTTGAATAATTTTAATGTTTCGAGAGTTTTTGAATAATGGCGTAAACTTATCTGCATATAGTTTTTTATCATTTGCCACTATCTTAGGATAAACTTTGTATCCACCATTAGCTATTTGAGCAGTCATTAAACATAATTGTATTGGAGTTGTTTGAATAAATCCTTGGCCAATACCAGTAATTATTGTTTCACCAAGTACCCAATTTCTTCCTAATGCATTTTTTTTCCACTCTGTATTAGGAACTAAACCCTTTTTTTCATTATCGAATATATCTTTAAAGACTTTCTGCCCCAATCCAAATTTCTTTGCAGTAACGCTTAATCGATCTACACCTAATCGCCTTGCGACTTCATAAAAATATGTATCACAAGATTGTTTCATCGCTTCTCTTAAGTTTACAAATCCGTGTCCTTCTTTCTTCCAACAATGATAAGTTTGGCCGTACAATTCTAAAGGATTTTTATGTCCTTTACATTGAACTGTAAAATCTGGTCTAATAATTTCATTTTCTAAAGCGGATAAGGCAACTAGAGGTTTTATGGTTGATCCTGGTGAGTAGTTTCCTGATAATGATTTATTTACTAGAGGTTTCATTGGATTGTTTCTTATCAGTTGCCATTCATCTTGGCTTATTCCAAAGACAAAAGAGTTGGGATCAAATGACGGAGAAGAATGCATTGCAATAATTGCACCTGTATAAATATCCATTACACATATCGATCCAGCTTTTTCTTTAAGTAACTCATTTGTTAACTCTTGAATTTTTGTATCTATTGTAAGTTTGATTGTTTCTCCCTTATCTCCTTTTTGAAATGCTAATTGACTAATTCTTCTACCATAAGCATTAACCTCATATCGCTCCACAGAATTAGATCCAATTAATTTCTGTTCAAATGATTTTTCTAAACCTGTTTTTCCAACTTTTAATCCAGGTACAAATTTTTCTTTTATATTTTCATTTGTTAAAAGGTCATTTTCATTAGCCTGGCTAACATAACCCAAAACATGAGTGAAATTTTCTTTATACGGGTAATCTCTTGATATTGAAATGACTGGTTTAACACCATTAAGATCATAAAGGTGATTATTTATTTTTGAAAATTTTTCCCAACTTAAATTATCTGCTACAATTAATGTTTCCCAGGGTTTTATTTCATTCTTTTTTTTTACAATTTTTTTAAATTGTTTTTCACTCAATTCCAATAATTCTTTAACACGATAAATTACATATCTAAAATCCTCCACCTCCTCTGGTATGATATGGAGTTGGTAAGCTTCAAAGTTTCCAGCAATCGTGTTTCCAAAATAATCTTGAAATTCTCCTCTAACAGGAGGTAATTTCCATTCTCGAATTCTATTTTTATCAGATAGTGTTAAGTATTTTTTATTTTCTTTAACTTGTAAAAAAAATAATCTACTTACTATTCCGCCTAGAATGATAATTTTAGCTGTCGCAAGAATAAACATTCTTCGATTTAATGAATTTAACTTAGTTGCGCTGTCACTTATATTAATATTAATCATCTAAACTTTTTAAATACCTCTTAAAAAATATTGAAAATATTATGTAAAATAAAAACGTAAAAAAATTGTTCACAATAAAAAGAGTAATATCCAATTCATAAGAAAAAAATAAAAATAAGACTGAAAAATTAATTGAGTTAATCAAACTAATGATGAATAAAAAATAGAACCAATCTTTTATCAAATTTGGACTAATTGTTATATTTCTTAAGTAAGTGGCAAATATACAAATTAAGATATATGACATAGAACTTATACCTAAGGGTAAACCAACAACAGTATCATTAAATAAACCTGCTAAAAAAACTAAGAAGTAATCAAATCGCTGATATGCTTTTAAAGCAAAATAAAAAATTAATATAAATGGAAAATTGAATGAAAAGTAATCAATGTTTAAATAGTTAAAATCAAATTCATTAAATACGGATATAAATAAAGCAAGAATTGGTAACCAAGTGTATACCTTGTAAAATAAATTTTTCTTTTGAAATCTAATCACTTATCTTTCCTTTTCGCATTATACATTCTTTATATTCTTCGGTACCTACTTTAAAACCAGTGCTAAAGAGTTTTTTAGATTGGCATCTTGAACTATAGATTAAATTTAATCTTAAAAATTCTAGCTCTTCTTGATCTAAATTATGCTGTTCAATAATACTTTTTTGAAACTCATTTTCTGACTTTAATATCTCAATTTGTTTAGTTAAATCGTTAGTTAAAGTATTCAATTCTTTATTTTCCTCTAAAAATTTAGTGTTACTATCCTCTAAAATTTGTAATTCATCACTTATTAAGTCTAATTTTATTTGCTCAGTATTTGAAGAGACTTGTGTTTGATCATTTTCTTCAGTTTCAACAGGTGTGGGGATTAACTCATCAATCTCTGCAAAAACATATTTTAATTGACTAAAATCACTATAAAAATTTATCAATATTTTTTCATTTTCATCTTTTAAATCAATCGTTCCTACAGGAATTCCACTTTTGAAAATTGAGCCAGTTCCTGAGGTATATGCAATTCCTTGATCATCGATTTTGTTTATAAGATCATTTTTGATATATTTAATTTCACCTTTTTTATCTCCACTACCAACAACAATTGCTTGAACATTTCCAGGTGTAATAGAAACAGGAATATTTGAATTTAAATCAGTTAATAACAATACTCTTGAATTTGTGTAATTTACTTCGATAACCCGTCCTACAAGATAGCTTCGATCATAAATATTTGTTCCAATTTTTATTTTTTCCTTACTACCTTTGTTGATAATAATTGATCGTAAAAAAGGACTTTCGTGATCAACAATTACCTTTGCTAAAATTTTATTTGAAGTAGTAGTATAACCGTCAATAAGACTTTTAAGTTCTTCATTTTCACTTTTAATAATTTTCGTTGAAATATTTTCAGATTTTAATTGATCTAATTCATCTTTGGTTTGTTTATATTCTTTATAAAAATTAGTGTATTCGTTTAAATTTAAATAAGAAGATTTGATTAAATTTTCTGGGATTGAAACTATAAAAGAAGATCGATAGACAATTTCTTTTATAATTGACTTGGTTACAGTTATCGCCTTAAAATTAAAACTAGATAAAACAATGATAACTACTGAAAAAAAAACTAAAGTTAGTAAAGAAAATTTTTGTTTTGTACTTTTATTTAAAAAAGCAGATCTAATTGCTATTATAAAATCATCTCTGCTTTCGGCCATCTTTCTTAATATTCAGTCAGCATCGTAGAGAATGTTTGTTCTTGATCCAGAGCTTTACCAGTTCCAATAGCAACACATGACAATGGGTCCTCAGCAATATGCACTGGCAATCCTGTTTCTTTAGAGAATCTTCTATCTATATTTTTTAATAAAGCTCCACCTCCTGTCAAAGTAAGACCCATATCAACAAGGTCTGCTGATAACTCTGGTGGTGTAGCCTCAAGTGCATCTTTAATACCATTGACCATTTCTCTCAAAATACCATCTAATGCAGCTGCTGTGTCTTCTTCAGTTATGTTTACTTCTTTTGGAGTTCCCGATCTTAAATCTCTACCTTTCACAGCATAAGTGTTATTATTTGATGGAATAGCAGTACCAATTTCTTTTTTAATTTTTTCAGCAGTACTATCTCCTATCATAAGGTTATATTCTTTTCTCATATAGTTAATTAAGGCTCCGTCCATTGCATCTCCGGCAACTCTAAGAGATTTTGAATAAACCAAACCCCCTAATGACATAACAGCAATCTCACTGGTTCCACCACCGATATCAACAACCATTGATCCTGTTGCCTCTGATATTGGTAAACCTGCACCAATTGCTGCAGCTATAGGTTCCTCAATTAATTGAACCCTTCTAGCGCCTGCCGCCAAAGCACTGTCTTGAATTGCTTTTCTCTCAACTGGAGTAGAGCCAGTGGGTACACAAATTAATATTCTTGGATTGGCAAATGTTCTGCCTTTATGAACTTTTTTAATGAAATGTTTGATCATTTCTTCAGTGACTATAAAATCAGCAATAACACCATCTCTTAAAGGTCGAATTGCACTTATATTTCCAGGTGTTCTTCCTAACATTGTTTTTGCCTCATCTCCTACAGCTAAAACTTGTTTTTTTCCAGTTTGCTCTACAATTGCTACAACAGATGGCTCATTTAAAACTACACCTTGTCCTTTAACTACAACTAGTGTGTTGGCAGTTCCAAGATCGATAGCCATGTCTTGGCTCCATATTTTTTTAACACTATCAAATATTCCCATTATATACTCTCCTTTAATTTTTTTGGTTCGATATTTTTATATAAAGATTTTTTCTCTCTCTTAATAAGCATTTTGTTTAAAGCATTTAAATAAGCATTTGCCGATGCTACTAAAGTATCTGTATCAGCTGACTGACCTACTGTAGTTCTATCATTTTCCTCTATTTTAACACTGACAGTAGCCTGTGCATCAGTTCCTTCTGTAACTGCATGAACTTGGTAAAGAGATAATTTTACATCATGAGGATAAAGTTCTTTAATACATTTAAATATTGCATCAACTGGACCATCACCAGTTTGAGAAGTCTTTTTAACTTCTCCAAAAACATCTAAAGTCATATCAGCTCTTTGAGGCTCACCAGTTCCAGCAAATACTTTTAATGATTTTAAGTTAATTGCATTTATTTTATTATCAATAATTAAACTATCATCGACTAATGCAACAATATCCTCATCATAAATATGTTTTTTCTTGTCGGCTAAAATCTTAAATTTACCAAAAGCTGCTTGGACAACATCATCTGTGACATCTGCATAACCTAAATCGCTTAATTTATCCTTAAATGCATGACGTCCAGAGTGTTTTCCCATTACTAAAGATGTCTTTTTTACACCCACACTTTCTGGTGTCATTATTTCATAAGTTTCTCTATTTTTTAACATTCCATCTTGATGAATGCCAGATTCATGAGCAAAAGCATTTTTTCCAACGATCGCTTTATTAAATTGAACAGGGAAACCTGTAGCATTAGATACAATTTTAGATGCTTTACTAATAAGTTCAGTTTTAATTCCTGTTTCATAAGGTAATAAGTCATCTCGGGTTTTTATCGCCATTACAATTTCTTCAAGTGCTGCGTTACCGGCTCTTTCGCCTATTCCATTTATAGTACATTCAATTTGTCTAACTCCAGCTGATAAACCTGACAAAGCATTAGCGACCGCTAATCCTAAATCATTATGACAGTGCGCAGAAAGAATTGCTTTATCAATATTTGGTACATTGTTTTTTATTGATGTAATAGTTTTTGCAAATTCCTCTGGTATTGAATAACCAACAGTATCAGGAATATTAATTGTTGTTGCACCACATTTAATGGCAAGTTCTATTGTTTTATACATAAATTCTAAATTTGTTCTTGTGCCGTCCTCACATGACCACTCAACATCATCTGTAAATTTTTTAGCATAAGTAACACTTTCTTTTATTGCTCCTAAAACTTGTTCATCTGTCATATTAAGTTTATGTTTCATATGAACTGGACTTGTTGAAATAAATGTGTGGATACGAAATCTTTTTGCAAATTTTAAAGACTCATGACAAGCGTCTATATCTTTTTTTGTAGCTCTTGCTAAACCACAAGGAATTGAATTTTTTACACTTTTACTGATTGCGCTTACAGCCTCAAAGTCACCCGGGGATGATATTGGAAAACCAGCCTCAATTATATCAATTCCCATTTCATCAAAAACTCTTGAAATCTGAATTTTTTCCTCAACACTCATAGAAGCGCCTGGTGATTGTTCACCGTCTCTCATAGTTGTGTCGAAAATAAATACTTTATCTTTCTCAGCCATATAAATATTTTTAGTGCTCGAAATATACAACCTATCGTTTAGATTGCAAAATAAAATAATTATTTTAGCCCAATTTAATCAATATTTTACTTCTTATCGCTATCGACTAATTTCTTCTTACCAATCCAAGGCATCATAGCTCTTAGTTTCGTACCGACAGTTTCTATAGAGTGTTTTGCTAATTCCTCTCTAGTCTTTAGAAAATTTTTCTGACCATTTTTACACTCATCCATCCATTGTTTGGTAAACTTTCCAGATTGAATATCCTCTAGCACTTCTTTCATTCTTTTCTTAGTTTCTTCTTTATTTATAATTCTAGGCCCTGAAACATACTCACCATACTCAGCAGTATTTGAAATTGAGTAATTCATATTTGCTATTCCACCTTCGTAGATAAGATCAACTATTAATTTTACCTCGTGTAAGCACTCAAAATATGCCATTTCGGGTTCATATCCAGCCTCAACTAATGTTTCATAACCATTTTTAATCAGCTCTACAAGGCCTCCGCAAAGAACTGTTTGTTCGCCAAATAAATCTGTTTCACATTCATCTTTGAAAGTGGTTTCAATAATTCCAGATCTTCCACCTCCAATAGCTGATGCATATGATAAAGCTAGATCTCTCGCTTTACCTGTACCATCTTGATGGACTGCCATTAAACAAGGAACTCCACCCCCTTTTTCAAATTCACTTCTTACAAGGTGTCCAGGTCCTTTAGGAGCAACCATAAATACATCTAAATCTTTTCTTGCTTTGATTAAATCATAATGAATATTTAAACCATGAGCAAAAGCTAAACTTGTACCCTCTTTAATTCTTTGTTCTATATGATTTTTATATATGGTTGCTTGAAGTTCATCGGGAGTTAATATCATACAAACGTCAGCCCATTCTGCTGCATCGGATAAGTTCATTACCTTTAAACCTTTTGACTCGGCTTTTGCTTTACTTGCTGAACCATCTCTTAAAGCAACGACTACCTCTTTTACCCCACTATCTTTTAAATTAAGAGCATGAGCATGACCTTGACTTCCATAACCAAAAATAGCAACTTTTTTATCTTTAATTAAGTTTACGTCAGCATCTTTTTCATAGAACATTTTCATTTTTTTCTCCTTTATAAATTTATTTGAATGTTTGAGCACCTCTGGTCATAGCTATTGCCCCAGTTCTTGAGGTACTTGTAAGACCTAAGGGTTTTAATTTTTTACTCATTTTATCAATTTCTCTTCTTAAAGCAGTTATTTGTACAACCACTGATTTATTTGTTTTATCTAAAATTACAGGATTAAATTTTTTGCATTCTTTAAGACACTTTTCTATCTTTTTTTTCTGAGCAACAATTTTAAGCAATGCCATCTCTTTAAAAATCACATTTTTATCTTCTCTTTTAAAATCTGCAACTTTATGAACTGGAACTAATTTTTTTAGTTGAAGTTTAATTTGATCAATAACTTGTGGTGTTCCTGTTGTTACGATAGTGATTCTTGAAATATTTTTCGTTGCATCAACTTCCGCAACAGCTAAAGACTCAATATTATATCCTCTGCCAGAAAATAATCCAACTACCCTTGCCAATACACCAGACTCATTATCAACCCAAACAACAAATATATGAGTGTCTAATTTTCCTTTTTTAGTGGGAATACTATATGCTGATTTTGGAGATGACATTAAACTAATGATTTTCCTTTACCAGTAATCTTATTTTCCTCTTTATCACTTGGACCTAAAATCATCTGATTATGTGGCTTTCCAGATGGTATCATTGGAAAACAATTTTCATTAGGATCTACATGGCAATCAAATATTACTGGACCATTATAATCGATCATCTCTTTAATTTTATCATCTAATTCGTCTGGATTATCTGCCTTTATACCTTTACATCCGTAAGCTTCAGCTAATTTAACAAAATCAGGTAAAGCCTCAGAATAACTTTCTGAATAGTTTTTTTCATGCAGGAGTTCTTGCCATTGTCTAACCATGCCCATGTATTGATTATTCAAGATGAATATCTTAATGGGCAAATTGTACTGAACTGCTGTAGACATCTCTTGAATTGTCATTAATACAGATGCTTCACCTGCAATATCGATCACCAGTTTATCTGGATGAGCAATTTGAACACCTACTGCCGCTGGAAGTCCATATCCCATTGTTCCTAGACCGCCTGATGTCATCCATCTATTAGGTTTATTAAATTTATAGTGTTGTGCAGCCCACATTTGATGCTGACCAACTTCAGTTGTGATAAATGTATCTTGATTTTTTGTTAGTTCATATAATCTTTTTACAGCATGTTGAGGCTTGATCTCTTTATCGCTATTGATAAATCCCAAAGAATCTTTCGTTCGCCATTTTTGGATTTGTTCCCACCATTTTGAAATTCTTTGTTTGTTCGAGTCTTTTAATCCATTTTGTTTTTTATTTATTTTCTTGATAGCTGATTTAATAACTTCATTAACATCTCCAACTATTGCAAGATCTACTTTTATAATTTTATTGATTGATGATGGATCTATATCAATATGAACTTTTTTTGATTTTGGAGAAAACTCATCGATCTTACCTGTTATTCTATCATCAAATCTTGCGCCAATGTTAATTAATAAATCACAATCATGCATCGCATTATTAGCTTCATAAGTTCCATGCATACCTAGCATTCCGATAAATTGATTGTCATCCCCTGGAAATGCCCCTAACCCTTGTAGAGTTGATGTGATTGGAAAACCAATTAATCTTACAAACTCTTTTAAACTTTCACTGGCCTGAGGACCTGAATTTATTACTCCACCCCCAGTATAAACAACTGGTTTTTTTGCTTTTGAAATCAAATCAATTAATTGATTAATTTCATCTTCAGAAAATTTATTATGTATTTTTCCATTTAATTTTTTTTCTTTTTTAAATTTTGTATAATTAGTTTTTGCAAACTGAATATCTTTTGGAATATCAATTAACACAGGTCCAGGTCTTCCGGTTGTTGCTACTTTAAAAGCTTCATGCATTACTTTTGGTAATTCTTTAATATCTTTAACTAACCAATTATGTTTGGTGCAAGGTCTAGTGATTCCCGTGGTATCGCACTCTTGAAAAGCATCAGTGCCTATTAAATGAGTGGGTACTTGTCCAGAAATACAAACTAAAGGTATTGAGTCCATATAAGCATCCGTTAATGCTGTAACAACATTAGTTGCACCAGGTCCAGATGTTACTAAAACTACTCCGGGCTTACCTGATGATCTTGCATAACCCTCTGCTGCATGGCCCGCTCCTTGCTCATGTCTAACAAGTATATGTTTAATTGATGAATGATTTTTAAGTTCATCATAAATTGGTAAAACTGCTCCACCTGGATAACCAAAAATATACTCAACCTCTTGATCCTCAAGGCATTTAAATACAATTTCAGCACCGGTATATAATTTAGACATTCAAGCAATCTAGCTGAAGTTGTGCTAATTGGTCAAGACTAAGTAGAGAATATCTAAATTTTTTTTAAGAGTTTTTCCAAACCAGCTGGGTTAAGTTTATTCCAATCTTTCATATGCCCTCGGGCCCAGGTGCTCTGTCTTTTGGCATATTGTCTGGTCTTTATTGATATTTTCTCGATTAATTGTTCTGTTTGGATTTTTTTTTGAAGATAGAGCTTAATCTCACTTATCCCGATTGCTTTACTAAGGCTTTTATTTTTTGGAACTCTCAATTTGATAAATTTTTTAACTTCTAAAATTGCACCTAGTTTAATCATATTTTTAGATCTATTATTTATTTTCTCTATTAAATCTTTCCTTGGAAAATCAATACAAATTTTAAAAAAATCATTATGATCATAATCTGACTGAGTGTTTTTAAACCAGCTAATCATAGATTTTTTTGTAAAAGATTTAATTTCATATGCTCTCAAGGATCTTTGTACATCTGAAGAATTAATTTGATCTTTAATTAAAGGATCTATCTCTAATAACTTTAAAAAAAATTTTTTTTGTCCTATCCTTTTATGTAAATTTCGCACTTTATTTCTATAATTGATAGGAATTTTTGGAATATTCACTAAACCATCTGTCAAAGCTTTAAAATAGAGACCAGTACCTCCAACCAATATGGGTGTTTTATCTATTTTTCTACATTGCAAAATTTTTTCTTTTGCCAGTTTAAGCCAATCTCCTGTTGAGAAATTTTTTTTAGCATTTTGAAATCCGTATAAATGATGTTTGATATTTTGATAATCTTTTCTAAAAGGTCTTGCTGTTAAAACCTTTAGTTCTTTATAAACCTGCATGCTATCAGCGTTAATAATCTGACCTGAAATTTTTTTTGCTAGTTTAATTGCAAAATTTGATTTTCCAGATGCTGTAGGTCCATAAATTAGAATAATTTTGGATTTTAAATCCATAAACTAATCTAATTTAACACCTATATATCTCTTCTGATTTTGGCTATTATAGATTACAAGTAAAATAGTCTTCTGGTTACTATTCAAAACTTGTTTTAGTGCTTGATTTAAGTCCACAACATTTCTTATTTTTTTCTTCTGAGCTTCTAGAATGATGCTATTCACTTCAATCGAGCCAGTTAAAGGACTATTTTTTTCAATACTTGTAATTACTAAACCACTAGTTTGGTTAGGTAAATTTCTTGTTTTAATATCTTGATCAGAGACTTTTCTTACTTTTATTTTTAGATTCTCAATCAAGGTTTCTTTTGGTAGTTCCTCTTTTTTTTCTGAAATTTTAAAATCCTCCGATGTTTCCAGTCTTCCAAGTGTAATTGTTTTGATAATTTCTTTTTTGTTTCTCCAAATTTTTACTTTTACTTTTTTTCCAACTTCAGTTCTTGCAACAATTATCGGAAGTTCTTTCATTTGATTTATTTTTTCACCATTAAATTCTAAAATAATGTCTCCACTTTTAACTCCAGCTTTTTCTGATGGACTATTTGGTGCAACACTTGCTACTAGAGCTCCTCTTGGTTCATCTAATTTTTCAACTTCTGCAATTTCTTTTGTAACATCTTGAATTCTTACTCCAAGCCATCCTCTTTTAGTTTCCCCGAATTCAATTAGCTGATCAATTACAATCTTTGCACTGTTTGAAGGTATTGAAAAACCTATCCCAACATTTCCACTTCTACCAAGAATAGCCGTATTAATTCCTATTACATCACCATTCATATCAAACAAAGGACCACCTGAGTTTCCAGAGTTAATAGATGCATCGGTTTGAATATAATCTTCATATCTTGATAATCCAATTGATCGATTTCTTGCAGAAATTATTCCTGAGGTAACTGTTCCACCTAATCCAAAAGGATTACCAATAGCTATAACCCAATCACCTATTCTTGCTTTATCTGAGTCACCAAATCTCACAGGTAAAAACTTTTCTTTTGACTCAATTTTTAGAACTGCAATATCCGAAAGAGGGTCTGCTCCAATAACTTTTGCTTTAAATTTTTTCTCTCCATTTACCTGAACAACAATATCTTCTGCTCCTTCAATTACATGATTATTTGTAACTAATATTCCTTTTTCATCAATAATAAATCCTGAACCAAGTGCTGAGGATTGTCTCTCTTGAGGTGTTCCAAACTCTTTAAACATGTCACCGAAGGGTGATCCTGGCGGAAATTGAAAATTTGGAAATGGATTACTTCTTGTGACTACTGTTTGAGTTGTTGAAATATTCACTACAGAAGGCATTAATTTTTCAGCTAAATCTGCAAAAGAATTAGGAATATTTTGAGAATTAGAAACTGATGAAAAATTTAATACTAATATTAAAGAGAGAAATATTGCTTTTATTTTAATCATTTTAACTTTTTGCGTAATAAATAATTATAAATCCTAACAAAGCAAAAATTAATCCACCAGTACGTAATTGGCTATCTTTGATTAACTCAAGCTTTTTTAACATATTCTTCATTTTTGATGGAAATAAGGCATAAATAATTCCCTCAATAAAAAAGAATAGACCAAATGCAATGATCAATTCTTTCATCAAAGTTTATTCTGTTTGTGGTTTTATGTTTCCAAAAAATTTAAAAAACTCACTGTCAGGAGATAAGATTAGGGATGTCTCGCCACCTATTAAAGCTTTCTCATAAGCTTGCATAGCTCTATAAAATGCGAAGAATTCTGGATCTTGTCCAAAAGCTGCAGCAAATATATTATTTCTCTTACCATCTCCTTCACCTTTCATAATTTCAGATTTTTTTTGAGCCTCAGCTAAAATTACTGTAACTTCTTTATCTGCAGTAGATGTAATTGTAACTGCCATTTCAGCTCCTCTTGCTCTAAACTCCTTTGCTTCTCTCTCCCTTTCAGTTTGCATTCTTCTAAAGATTGCATCACTGTTTGCTTGTGGAAGATCAGCTCTTTTAATTCGTACATCAACTATTTTTATTCCAAAATTTTCTGCTTCATTATTTACGCCCTCTTGAATTAAAGCCATTTGTTTTGTTCTATCCTCTGAGAGAAGTGTTTGAAGTTCTTGTTGTCCCAGGACGTTCCTAATTCTTGAATTAATAATTGTAGCCAATCTTGATCTTGCAACTCTCTCATTTCCAACTGAAATGTAAAACTTCAATGGATCAACTATTTGAAATCTTGCGAATGCATCAACTATTAATCTCTTTTGATCAGACGCGATTACTTCCTCTGGAGGTGTATCTAAATTTAGAATTCTTTTATCTAAAAATACAACGTTTTGAATAAAAGGTATTTTAAAATTTAAACCAGGTTTTAAAATTATTCTTTTTGGATCACCAAATTGTAAAACAATAGCTTGGTTAACTTCTTTAACAATAAAAATTGAAAAGAATGCAACAACAGCTAAGGCAACAGTAATTCCAGCGATAATTTTTCCAGTTTTCATATTAATTTGTTACCTTCTTTTTTTGCAACTCAGGTAATGGTAAATAAGGAACTACACCTGAGCCAGCATTTTTTTCAATAATTACTTTATCAATGTCTGCCAAAACTTTTTCCATAGTTTCTAAATACATTCTTTCCTGTGTTACAGATTTAGCATTTTTATATTCATTATAGATTGCTAAGAATCTACTTGCTTCACCCTCTGCCTTCGCTACAACCTCTTTCTTGTAAGCTTCAGCAGCTTGTAAAATTTTTTCTGCTTCCCCACGTGCTCTTGGGATAACATCATTGGCATATGCTTCAGCCTCATTTTTTGATCTTTCCATGTCAGCTCTTGCAGCCTGTACATCTCTAAATGCATCAATTACTTGATCAGGTGGATCAGCTTTTTGTGTTTGAACTTGCGTGATCTGAATACCACTAGTGTATTCATCTAAAATTTTTTGAATAATAAGTTGTGTGTCTGTTTCTATGACTGATCTTCCTTCAGTTAAGATAGGTTGAATATCAGATCTTGCAATAACCTCTCTCATTGCAGTCTCTGCTGCTGCTTTAACTGTTCCCTCAGGATCTTGAATTTTAAATAAAAAATTGCCAGCGTCTTTAATAACCCAGAATACTGAGAAATCGATGTTAACAATATTTTCATCCCCAGTTAACATTAAACTTTCTTGAGGAACATCAGCTACACCACCTTGTGATGTGAACCCACTGTCTCTCTCAGATCTAAAACCAATATCAATTCTGTTAACTTTTGTAACTTTTGGAGTAAGCACAGATTCCACTGGAAACGGAATATGATAATTCAATCCTGGCTGGGTTGTTTTTACAAATTTTCCAAATCTTAGAACTACTCCTTGTTCATCTGGTAACACCCTATAAAGTCCACTTGCTAACCAAACAAACCCTAAAATTATTAAAACCAAAATTGCTTGTTTGCCGCCTGAAGAACTTCCGCCTGGTAAAATCTTCTTAATCTTTTCTTGAAACTCTCTTATAATTTTATCTATATCTGGAGGAGTTGGGCCTCGGCCAGAGCCGTTACCACTTCCACCGCCGCTACCTCCTGGAGGTGTACCCCAAGGGCTACCACCACTTTGCCTAAAATCATCTGACATATGGCAATCTATATAATGTCTTTATGTGGAAAAACAAGTTAAGATCTAAATATGCCAAAGGAAAAACCAGAATTAAGTGACGCAATGAGAGCTAAAATGAGTAGAAAATTGCCTGAGAAAAATCCAATTAAAGGCACTAAATTTACAATTGCGGTTTCTAGTGCAAAAGGAGGTGTTGGAAAATCCACTTTTGCAACAAACTTAGCTTTAGCTTTAAAAAAAGTTGGATGTAAAGTTGGCTTACTGGATGCAGACATTTATGGTCCATCAGTCCCAAAAATGTTAGGGATTTCTGAAAAACCAAAAAGTGATGGACAGAAATTAGAACCAATAAAAAAGTATGATATTCAGTGTATGTCTATTGGTTTCTTAGCTGATCAACAAACGCCTATGATTTGGCGTGGACCGATGGTGACAAGTGCTATTAGAACATTTACACAAAAAGTTAACTGGAAGGATTTAGATTTTATAATTGTTGATATGCCTCCAGGAACTGGAGATACCCAACTTACTTTTTCCCAAGAAATTAAGATGGATGGTGCAATCATAGTATCAACTCCACAAGAGGTTGCTCTATTGGATGTAAAAAGAGGGATAAAAATGTTTGATAAACTTGGTGTAAAAATTTTAGGATTAGTAGACAATATGAGTTATTTTGTTGGAGATGATAATAAAAAATATAATATTTTTGGAGAAGGTGGAGTTGAAAACACCGCAAAAGAATTTAACAAAGAATTTTTAGGGGAGATTCCAATTAACAGTGAGGTTGGAAAGTCAGGAGATAAAGGTAAGCCAATTGTTGAGGAAGATCCAAACAATCAAATTTCAAAAATTTATATTAATTTTGCAAACAAAATTAAATCAACTTATCTTTAAGATCAAAAGCCTCCATAAGTTCATTCCATTCTCTCTTAGATAAACCAGAGTCTTCCATAGAAATTTTTTCACCTTTGATAAGTTTCTTAATAATAATTTTTCCTTTTGCTGAAACTTCAGTGCCTCCAACCCTATAATCCATAAAGGCCTCGTAAGTTATCGGAACCCACTTTTTGAGTGTATCCAACATTATATCCGCATAAACTCTAATTTCATATTGTGCGTGATGGTCCGCCCTTAATCTTAAAAAGTTCATTAAGTTTAATAAATCTGTTTTCCAATACCATTGAGTATAAGTATTTAATGTTAAGTTCATTCTTGCAAGTTCTCTTGCCAAACCTTTTTTATTTTCATCAATTGTAGATCCATCATATCTTTCATTTAGCATTGTTTCATAATTTGCATATGTTCTCTCAGCATCATTTTTTAAAAGCTCTAAAACTTCTTTTGCTTGATCACCTTCTAAAACATCTCCTCTACCTTGTCTGTTTGATATTGATTGAGCAGCAAGATTTTCCTGGGTTGGTAAGTAAAATTCTTTATCTAAGATTGAGTATCTAGCAGAATACTCATTTACATTCGCGGTTCTGTGTCTAATCCATTGGCGGGCAATAAAAATTGGCAGTTTTATATGATATTTGATTTCACACATCTCGAATGGCGTACTATGCCAATGGCGCATTAAGTATTTAATTAATCCCGCGTCTGTAGAAACTTGTTTTGTGCCTTTGCCATACGAAACTCTAGCCGATTGAACGATTGAAGTATCATCTCCCATATAATCAACGACTCTCACAAAACCATGATCAAGAGCTGGTAATGCTTCATAAAGAATTTTTTCTAACTCAGGAGAGGTTACTCTTTTTGTTGAATTGCTTTGTGTTTGTTGGCTTTTTATTTCTGCAATTTGCTCTTTTGTTAATTTCATGATTGTTATTGAATCTTTAGCAATTCCTTTTATATTAATAAAGTTGGATTTCCAACTATGACGATAAACGAATTTCGTAATAACCATTGCGGACGTGGGGGCAGTACCCACCACCTCCACCATTTACAACTTATGGGGGTGAACTAGATTCGACGAGTGACTAAAGGCTATTCTTTCGTTCGGAATTGTTCCACCGTGACGGGCTATTTTATAATTGCTAACGAAAGTTACGCACTTGCTGCTTAATTAACTTCGTTAATTATGTAGACGGGGTTTGGGGCACCTGGCAACAGAACGCCCCTAGTATAATTGGATTTATATAAATTATATAAAATTTACTTTATTAAATCTAAGTCTCCGCATTGTACATTGGTGAATACACATGTGCCATAATGGGTAATGGTCTTTACATCATTTATAACACCTCTGGTAGTTCCTTCAACAGTTCCTGTCACTGTGTTACAAGCGTTAAGTGTTATTAATGCTAATAATATAGAAACGATTGTATAAATACGAATCATTTGATAATTTTATCACAAATAATATAATCACACTATATTCAACAACAGATAAGACTTAACTTATTGGAATTTTAATCTTTATTTAAATCTATTATTCCAATAGAGGCAGTATTTTCTAAAAATAGATATAACTTATTATTGTTAAATTTGAGGTCTCTTATCCTCTCAGATATCTCAATTTTTTTTAAATTTATTATTTTTTTTTTGTCATTTAACTCAAAAAAATAGATAGATTTACCTTTCAATGAGCTTAATGCATATTTGTTATCTGCAATTTTAACTATTTCTGAAATACCTATTGCTGGAACAAATGACTTTAATGGTTCAATAAAATTATACTTGCTATGGGACTTATATAAAGGGTATTTAGTATAGATATTTTTAGGACAATCACCTCTTTTTTTGCAGTAATGTTCTCCGTATGACGCAATTGGCCATCCGTAATTTAACGGTTCATTATTTGAAATATTGTTAACCTCTATTAAATTTATTTCATCACCATCTCTGGGTCCATGCTCAGTCTCTAATACAAAATAATTTTTTTTATCAAAATATAAACCTTGTGGATTTCTATGACCCATTGATACTATTTCATATTTACCATCAATAATATTTATCTTAATTATTTTTCCATTAACACTTTGTCTATCTTGAGCAAGATGTCTACTTCTATAATCACCAATGGATAATAGAATATTATCTTTATTTAGTTGAATAATCCTTCCTCCAGATTGAGTAGCATTAAATTCATTATCAATGTTTTTATACGAATGAACACATTTTTTTGGTGAAAACAGTTTTGTAAAATTAATTTTTTCATAGTTTATATCACCATATATAACACTAGTGTTCCAACAATTCTCTTCTATTTCCTCAGTGTAGGATACAAAAATTTTTTTGTCTGAAACAAATATATCTTTAATCGAAAACCATCTATTTTTTATGAATTGTTTTAAATTTATAAATTCATTAATATTATTTTTTATTTGTCTTAAATTATTCTCTTTATCTATATTTTTAGAATAAGCTAAAACTCCGCGAGATGACAAAACAAATAATACATTATCATTAAAATCTAAATAACCAGTTCCAGGTGGCGAAGTTGCTATTCCAGCATAAAAACCACCGTAAAGTTTCAATCGCTTTAAATAGTAACCATCGGTAAGTGCATTGTCTTTGAGTATCTTAATATCACTAGACTTTCTTTTAAATTCCAACTCCATATTATAAAGACTCTGATTCATAATTTTTTGATTTTGTTCATCAATGAACTTATAAGGAAAAAAATATTTCTTGATAAATTGCTTTTGTTCAAAACTTAATAACGATTTTAAGCTATTAAATTTTTTGTCCCCAATGAAAAAGTTTGAAAAAATATAAATAATAAAAAAAAAGATCGGGATAAAAATTAGAACTTTAATTTTCTTATTTTTTTTCATTTATTCTTTAATATATTTACTTAAATCTGGTTTAAAATAATTTGAGCCTTTCATTACTTTTCCATTCTCATTATAAATGGGTTTTCCATTTTTATCTAACTTGCTCATATTTGATTTTTGAACTTCTTCGAAACATTTGTCTAAATCTATACCAAACGCATGACCTGCACCATAAGTAACATAAAGAATATCTGTTAATGCATCTGCAACCTCAATTAAATCTTTCTCTTTAATTGCATTTGTTAATTCAAGTAATTCTTCTTTAATTAAACTTAATCTCAAATAATTTATCTCATTCGTACTCAATGAAGGTCTCGTTTTTACTTCTTGACCAAAAGTTTTCATAAAAATGCCTACTTTTTCAAAATTTGTCATTTTGCTCCTGTTAGTTAATGTTTTTTTATTATATAATTAAGTACTTTTTATCAATGAAATTTCGAAAAGAATATGACAGTATTGGATCCATTAATGTTCCTAATGATAGATACTGGGGAGCTTCAACACAAAGGTCAAAGAAATATTTTGATATTGGTGAATTTTTAGTTAGACCAATTTTAATTAAATCAATCGCGATTATAAAAAAGGCTGCAGCAACAGTCCATCAAAAAGAAAAACAAATTCTGCCTAAAATTTCAAAAGCAATTATATCTGCATCTAATGAAATAATTGCTGGAAAGCTTGATGATCACTTCCCGCTGAAAGTTTGGCAAACAGGATCTGGCACCCAAACTAATATGAATGTTAATGAAGTAATAGCAAATAGAGCAATTGAAATCTTAGGAGGAAAAAAAGGTACGAAAAAACCTGTTCATCCAAATGATCATGTCAACAAATCTCAATCCACTAATGATGTTTTTCCTACAGCAATGCATATAGCTATTGCTCTTGAAACGAAAAAAAAATTACTGCCATCCGTTGAATTATTGAATAAAGAGCTAAAAAAAAAAGTTACTCAATTTAAAAATATTATAAAAGTCGGAAGAACTCACTTGCAAGACGCTACACCACTATCTTTGGGACAAGAATTTTCTGGATATCAGTCTCAAATAGAGAATTGTATTTCAAGAATTAATAATGCATTAATTGAGATTTATCATTTAGCTCAAGGAGGTACTGCTGTTGGAACTGGAATAAATAGTAAAAAAAATTTCGATAAAAAAATAATTAATGAAATTAAAAAAATTACAAAACTTCCATTTAAACCCACAAAGAACAAATTTGCGGCTCTTGCTGCGCATGACGAAATCGTTAATTTCTCAGGTACTTTGAATACTACCGCAGTCAGCTTGATGAAAATTGCTAATGATATAAGATTTCTTGGCTCTGGTCCTAG
Organism: uncultured Pelagibacteraceae bacterium; assembly: GCA_902571015.1. GTDB lineage: Bacteria > Pseudomonadota > Alphaproteobacteria > Pelagibacterales > Pelagibacteraceae > Pelagibacter. The sequence continues at coordinate 35,860 of CACGAC010000005.1, forward strand.
AGCTGGTTATGGAGAATTAATATTACCAGCAAACGAGCCAGGTTCTTCAATTATGCCAGGAAAAGTTAACCCTACTCAATCAGAAGCTGTCACTATGGTATGCGTAAAAGTAATAGGTAACCATAACGGGATAACAATGGCAGGATCACATGGACATTTTGAGCTAAATGTATTTAAGCCTTTGATTGCACATAATATATTACAATCAATTGATCTTTTATCTGACAGTATAAAAAATTTTACAATTTATTGTATAAAAGGATTAAAAGCCGATAAAACTAAGATCAAAGAATACTTAGACAATTCTTTAATGTTAGTTACAGCGCTGGCACCACATATTGGTTACGATAACTCGGCTAAAATAGCTAAACTAGCCCTTAAAAATAAAACCACTTTGAAACATGAAGCGCTAAAATCAAAACTTATAAGTGAAAAAGATTACAATAAAATTATTGATCCAAAAAAAATGATTTATCCTGCATAAACCTTGAAAAATTCTTTTATAAAATTTCTTATAGTAAATTTATTAAAAGAATTATTTTCACTTTTATTATATCTATCTAAAAATTTATCTATCTTTTGGAAAGACTTACCATCAATTCTAAAATTATTCATAGTCATTTTGTCAACTGTGAAATCATAAACAAAATCTAATTTTATCGTTTCAAAGACATCTCGATAATTTCTTTTTATTTGGAAGTATCTAAAAAATTTTTCTATATCTTCAAAATTGAAAATTATTTCACCAACTAATTTTTTGCTATCTACATCATTCAAAAATTCTATTTCGTTAGATTTAATTAACACAGAGTCATTCCAATGAGTATTGAAGTTTTTCATTAAAATTCTTCCTTCACCTAAGTGAATTTTTGAAAAAAAATCTTTTAAATATTCAAATTTATCAATTTTGTTAATTTTGATATTTACTGATGCATTCAAATTTGGATTATTCAGCAATTCTGAATCTAGTAAATCTATTAGTAAAGACTCACTTTGAAATATTTTTTTTTGACTTACGAAATTAAAATTTAGATCTGTTGAAAAATAAAATGGTTTAAAACTTACCTCACCTTTAAAGTCTTTCTCTGATGATAAAAAATTTAAAGAGTTATTTTTGATTACATAGGTAAATAGATTTCTTTTATTAATCGAAGCAATATCAAAAAATCCACTTATTTCATTTTCGCTATAATCAACAGATGTTTCAATATCTAATCTAATTTTTTTTGAGGATAATTTGATATTTTTATTTTCATTTATGACATTTTTTGAAATATCTAATTTAAATGGAATATTGAATACTTCAAAATTTGTTTTTACTTTTTGAAGAGTATTCAAGTCATCATAAAAAAAACTAAAATTATTTATTTTTGACAGAAATAATAAATCATCGTTTAGATCCTTGTAGAAAAATTTAGATTTTTTAAAAGTAAACTGATTTTCTTTATCAGAACTATTTAGAGCCTTTAAAAAAAAATTAATATTTTTTGAGTTAATATTAAATTCAGTATCATGAAATACCAAATCTTCTGATGATATATTTTCTGATAAAAAGAAATTTTTAAAAGAAATGTAAAATTTTGCATAACCTGAATTAGCTATAACTTTTTCATTATATTTAATATCTAAATTTTTTGTGTAAAAAAATGGTTTAGGAAATATTCCATACTTAATTTTTTCATTGAACTCAATTTTTATGTCGTATCTGTCTAAAATTTGGTTTATTAAGGATGTTTTAATTTTATCCTCTTTATAAAATGCTGGAATTAAGAAGTAACTAAAAAAAAGTATAACTAAAGAGGCAATTGAAACAGCTATCTTGTTATTTAAATAATAAAATTTTTTCTTGCTCTGATTGAATTTTCTTAATTTTTTAAATTTATCGAAAAAACTTTCAATTCTACCATCTAACTGAGTTATTTTTTTCTTTATAGGTGTTTGCCTAAATGATTGAGACTTAGACCTTTCTATTTCAGTAAAAAAACTTCCTATAATTTTATTTATTGGTAATAATATTTTTTTTATCTTTTTTTTATAAAAACTTAAATTAAACATAAATTGTTGAGACTTATAATTAAATTATTCAAATGGTAAACTCTGATTATCTAAAAAATCTTAATGAAGCCCAAAAAAAAGCTGTCCTGGCCTTGGACGGACCATTATTAATTGTTGCTGGGGCTGGATCTGGGAAAACTAAGGTTTTAACAAGTAGAATTGCACACATAATAAAAAATAAAAAAGCTTATCCTAATCAAATTCTTGCTGTGACATTCACGAATAAAGCAGCAAAAGAAATGCAAAACAGAGTTAGTAAAATTCTTGGATCTTCTGCTGTTGGATTGTCTTGGTTAGGAACATTCCACTCGATATGTGCAAAATTACTTAGAAAACATGCGTCAGCAGTAAATTTAAATTCAAATTTTACAATTATTGATACTGATGATCAAATCAGATTGATTAAAAATATTTGTAAAGCAGAAAACATTGATGTCAAACAGCTGTCACCAAAATATATAATTGCAATCATAGATAAATGGAAAAATAAAGGCTTATATCCAAGTGAGGTAAAAGTTAATTCTAAAGAAATTTATGAAAAAACAATCTTGCCTGTTTATAGAATTTATCAACAAAAACTGATTGAATTAAATGCTTGTGATTTTGGGGATCTAATCTTGCACTCAGTTAAAATTTTAGAAAAAAATAAAGATATAAGGAACATTTTTTCAAAAAATTTCAAGTACATTTTAGTCGACGAATATCAGGATACAAATTTTATACAAAGTCGATGGCTTAATTTATTAGCAGAAAAAAATAAAAATATTTGTTGTGTAGGAGATGATGATCAATCGATTTATAGCTGGAGAGGAGCAGAAATCAAAAATTTTCTAGAATTTGATAAAATTTATGAAAATACCAAAATAATAAGGCTTGAAGAAAATTACAGATCCTCAAAAAACATTTTATCTGTCGCATCATCATTAATTTCTAACAATGAAAATAGAGTTGGTAAAACACTAGTGTCAACAAAGGATGATGGTGATCTAATAAAATTAAATTGTTTTAAAAATGGAAAAGATGAAGCAATAGGGATTTCGGATGAAGTAGAGAATATTAAAAAACATTATTCACTTAATAATATTGCAATTTTGGTAAGAGCTATTTTTCAAACAAGAGAATTTGAGGAAAGATTTTTAAAAATTGGTATGCCTTATAGAATTTTAGGGGGAATTAAATTTTATGAGAGAGCTGAAATTAAAGATTGTGTAGCCTATTTAAGATTAGTTAACCAAGAAAAAGATGATTTGGCTTTTGAGAGAATAGTTAATAATCCTAAAAGGTCTATTGGTGAAAGTACAATTAAAACAATACACGAATACGCAAAAAAAAATAAAATTTGTTTAGAAAGTTCATCAAGAAAAATGATAAGAGAAAACTTAATTAAACCAAAGGCAAAGATAGGTCTAAATCTATTTTTAGATTTAATTTCTAAATGGAGAAATGATTTAAAAATTAAAAAATTTAATCATGTAAAATTATTACAAATTCTTTTGGATGAGTCTGGATACTCTGCGATGTTAAAAAATAAAAAAGATCTTGAAAATGAAAATCGTTTAGAAAATATTAAAGAATTACTAAGTGCTATGAAAGAATTTGACAACTTGGAGAGTTTTTTAGATCATGTGTCTCTTGCAACATCTATTGATCAAGACTGGGAAGGTGAAAAAATTAATATGATGACAATGCATGCCGCAAAGGGTTTAGAATTTGACGTAGTTTTTTTGCCTGGTTGGGAGGAAGGACTATTTCCACACCAAAAATCAATAGAAGAAAAAGGACACAATGGTTTGGAGGAAGAAAGAAGATTAGCATACGTAGGAATCACTAGAGCTAAAAGAAATGCGATTATTTCATTTTCAATGAATAGATTTTATCAGGGCGATTGGATAGATAGCATGGCTTCAAGATTTATTGATGAGCTTCCAGAAAACAATTTAGAAAAAAATTCATATTTCGATGAAAGTAAAGATACATTTGACGAATTTGAATTTAACCAAGATTTTGAATTAGATGATGACGTCAAGAGAAGTCCAGGTTGGCTTCGATATCAGAAAAGAATTAAATGATTAAAAAAAAAATAGATAAACTTCGAAGTCAATTTATAAAATATGGAATTGATGGATATATTGTACCAAAAAATGATGAATTTTTTTCTGAATATTCTAATAAAGATAGACTTAAATTTATTTCAAATTTTTCAGGATCTGCAGGTTATGCGGTAATTTTAAAAGATAGAAATTATCTATTTGTTGATGGGAGATACACAATTCAAGGAAAAATTGAGAGTGGTAAGGACTACAAAATTTTAGATTATTTAAAAATTATCAACACAAATGTTTTTAAAAATTTAAATTTGGGGATTGATCCTTCATTATTTACCTCAAACCAAATAAAAAAATTTTTCTTAAAATATAATAAAATTACTATTATTGAGGAAAATCTTATTGATAAAATTTCCAAAATACAAAGTAAAAAAGGGTCTTCTTTTTATTCTCTAGACAAAAAAATAACTGGTGAGAGCCATGTTAAAAAAATTTCTAGAGTTTCGTCTTACTTAAAAAAAAATAAATATGATTATTTATTTGTAACAGCGCCGGAAAATATTGCTTGGTTATTAAATATTAGAGGACACGATAATCCTACCAGTCCAGTACCAAATAGCAATCTTTTGCTTACTAAAGAAAAACATATTTTTTTATTTGTTAACAAAGATAAGACAAATAAAATAGTAAAAGAAAAAAAACTTAGACAAAACCAGATAATTGATCCAAGTCATATTTCAAATTTTTTTGATAAGTTAAAAAAGGGATCTATTTTATTAGATGAAAAAACATGTTCTTTTTATTTAGAAAAAATAATAGAAAAAAAATTTGAAATAACAAAAAAAGAAGATCCCATTTATATTTTAAAATCTATCAAAAATAATATTGAAATTAAAAATATGATTAACGCACACATTATAGATGGAGTTGCATTAACAAAATTTATTTATTGGATTAAAAATTTAAAAAAATTGAATATAACCGAAGTCGATGCTCAGAATAAATTAGAAAAAATTAGAAGAATGAGTTCAAAATATTTATTTCCAAGTTTTAACACTATTGCAGGTAGTGGAAAAAATGGAGCAATAGTTCATTATAGAGCTACAAAAAATAATACAAAGCTCTTAAAAAAAAATGAAATATTCCTATGTGACTCTGGTGGTCAATATAAATTTGGTACAACAGATGTAACAAGAACTATCTGTTTTGAAAATCAAAATAAGAATATAAAGAATATTTTTACAAATGTTTTAAAAGGACATATTGCTGTTGCTCAAACTGACCTTAATAAAAAAAAAACTGGAAAACTCATTGACAAAGATGCAAGAAAATTTCTTAAAAAGGACCATCTAGATTATAGCCATGGCACAGGACATGGAGTTGGTTTTTTTCTTAATGTTCATGAGGGACCTCAAGCTATCTCAAAATCTAATTCAGTAAAAATTCAAAAAGGTATGATACTTAGTAATGAACCAGGTTATTATAAAAAAGATAAATTTGGAATTCGTATTGAAAACTTAGTTTATGTAAAAAAAATTGGTAGAAAATTAGGTTTTGAAAATTTAACTTTAGCTCCAATAGAAAAAGAGTTAATCAATTTTAATCTCCTAACCAATCAAGAAAAAAACTATCTTTTTAATTATCATTTAAAAGTTTACTCAAAAATATCTCCATTTTTAAATAGAAATGAAAAAAAATGGTTAGCAAGTTTTATTTAAGCATCCTTAGCCAAGAAGACTGGTCTAAAATTTTTACACCCAAATTTTTTGCTTCATCGACTTTCCTATTGGTTGGTTTTTCACCAATGATAAGATAATCAAGTTTTTTTGTAACATTGCTAACTATTGATCCTGAATTTTGCTCTATTAAAGATTTTGCTTCAGAACGGCTCATGTTTAATAGTTTACCTGTAAACATAAATGTTTTGTTTTTAAGTAGACCACCAACTTTGGGTGTTTCTGCGTCTTTTACTTCAAGTATTTCATCCAAATTTTTCAACACCTTTAAATTTGTATCGTTGTTAAAAAAATTTTTAATTGAATTAATCTGAGTTTCACCTATTCCATCAATATTTATTAGATCATCAAAATTATTTTTTTTTGATAGTGCTAAAAAATTTTTAAATGATTTTAAGTTCTTAGATATGATTTTAGCATTTTCTAAACCAATGTGCCTAATACCTAGAGAATAGACAAATTTTTCAAAAGAAATTTTTTTTCTTAAATTTATCGAATATTTTAAATTAGCAACTGATTGTTTACCCCACCCATCCAAACTTTCAATTTTTTTAAAATCAAGTTTGAATATGTCTGGTGGGAGTTTGATTAAATTCAAGTTCCAAAAATTTTCAACTATCTTTTTACCAAAACCTTCAATGTTAAAAGCTTCTTTTGAAACAAAATGTTTAATTTTTTCTATAGACATTTTTTCACACTCATATCCCTCACTAGAGCATCTTCTTACTGCATCCTCCTTTTTAGTTGTAAAGTTAAAATCTTTTATAGTTTTTGATCCGCAAGATGGACATTTAAGAGGAAAATTAAATTTTTTTGAATCCTTATTCCTCTTTTTTAGATCTACAGAAATTACATGTGGTATTACATCGCCAGCTCTTTCAATTAAAACTGTATCATTCACTCTTATGTCTTTTCTATTTATTTCTTCTTCATTATGTAAAGTTGCATTAGAGACAACTACTCCTCCAATATTTACAGGATTGATTTTTGCTACAGGTGTTAATGCACCAGTTCTACCAATTTGAATCTCTATATCTTTTATTTTTGAAATTCCGCTATTGGCTGAAAATTTGTGAGCGATAGCCCATCTAGGAGCGTTAGCAACATTCCCTAATCTTTTTTGTAATTGAAGATTGTTAACTTTATAGACGATCCCATCAATATCGAAATCAATATCACCTCTTTTTTTTTCGATTTCGTAATAATTGGTCATTAAATTCTCTATTTTTTCAAGAGTTTTATTTAGAGGATTAGTTTTGAAACCCCATTCCTTTAAATTTTCTAAATATTCATCTTGTGATGTAACTTTCAAACCTTTTTCATAACCAAACGTATAAGCAATAAATTTTAAAGGAATTTTATTTGTTTCTTTGGGATCTTTTTGTCTTAAAGATCCAGAGGCCGCATTTCTTGGATTTGCAAACTTATTTTTTAATTTCTCAAAATCACTATTTTGGATAAATACTTCACCTCTTATATCAATTTCTTTTGGAAAATTTTTTGACTTTATATGATATGGAATATCTTTAATGGTTTTTAAATTTTCTGTAATATCTTCTCCCTCTTTTCCATCACCTCTGGACAGACCAGTAATAAATTTCCCATCTTTGTATATTAAGGATGCTGATATACCATCAATTTTAGGTTCAGCGCTGTATTTTATATTAAAATTTCTGTCTTCATTCAAAAAATTCAAAATTTTTTTTTCAAAATTTATTAGGTCATTTTCATCAAAAGCATTACTCAAGGAAAGCATTGGAACTTTATGTTTTACTTTTTTGAAAATTTTAGATGGTTTAAAACCCACCGAATTTGATGGAGAATTCGCACTATTTAGATATTTATATTTTTTCTCTAATTCAATTATTTCTAACTTTAATAAATCAAAATCATTATCTGAAATTATTGGTTCATTTAAATTATAGTAATATTCATTATATTTCTTAAATAATTTTATTTTTTTTTGATATTTTTGGTTAATTTTTTCATCAGTCATTTTTAAAATAAACTTTTTATTTTACCCAAAATTTTACTACTTTCTTTTTTATTCTTTGGAATGAGTTTTTCATATTTTTTATTAAAAATTTTGTATGTCTCCTCGTACCATTCACTAGAGTTATAATTATACCCTAACAAAGATGCATATTTTAAAGACTCATCTTCCATTCCCAAAAAATGATATATTTCGACTAACCGATGTAATGCTTCCTCTACATGAATTGTGGTCTCATACTGCTCTAAAACATTTTTGAATCTATTGAGAGCAGGTATCCATTTTTTCTTTTTAATATAGTGTCTTCCGAGATAAACTTCTTTTGCAGCTAAAATATCATTTATTAAATCGATTTTAAACCTAGCATCGTAAGCGTAATCACTTTTGGGATAATTTTCTATAATGAAATTAAGTTCATTTTTGGATAATATTAATGGTGCTAAATCTCTTTTTTCACCCTCAATTGTTTCATAGTAACACATGGCCAAAAGATAATGAGCATAAGCCTTATTTTTATCATTTGGATAAGTTTTAAAATATCTTTTGAGATTTTCTATTGCTAGAGAATAATAATCTTGCATATAATATGAATAAGATGCCATCAAGACAGATTTAGGAGCCCATTGCGATTGGGGAAACAAAATCTCTGCCTCTAGAAATTTTTTACTTGCTAGAAAGTAATCACCAATTTCAATTGAGTTCATGCCTTCCTCATAATTAGAAATCATTTCTTGTTTTTGATTTTTTTCTTTTACTAAAACAGTTTTTTCTTGATCTTTGCTACATGAATATAAAAATATAAAAAAAATAAAAAATATCGTAATTTTATATTTTAGTATTTTTACTGTCATATATTTTAAAAAAAATTATTAAGATAAATATAAGTTATGCTATTGATCTAAGCAAACTTCTATTTATTAATGTATGTGGAAGTGTTCTTTCTTGAATTTCGATAATTGAAAAATTTTCGTTATTTTCAAATACTTTTCTTAACAAACTATTTGTAAGATAATGACCGCCCTGTGAACAATTAACACTGGCTAACATTCTGTAGCCAGTTGTATATAGGTCTCCAATACAATCTAGTATTTTGTGATTTACAAATTCTTTTGAATTTCTTAAACCCTCTGAATTTAACACTTCCCCACCTTTAACAACTACCGCATTTTCTAAACTTCCACCTTTGGCAAGACCATTTTTTTTGATTTTTTCTATGTCTTCGTAAAGACAGAAAGTTCTTGATTCAAAAATTTCTGTTAGATCATCCTCATAAACATTTTTTTTGTTTCTTTGATTTCCAATAATTTGATTTTGATATTTTAATTCAAAATCGATGTCCAAACTTAATTTTGAAGGTTCAATTGAAATAAATTTATCACCATTTTTGAATTCAATTTTTTTGTGAATCTTAATTATTTTGATAGGTTTATTACTTAGCTCTAAACCTGTGGTTAATATTTCTTCTATAAAAACTTTCGCTGAACCATCTAAAATTGGTACTTCCTCATTATCAATTTCAATCAATGCATTATCAATTCCAATTCCAAATAAAGCCCCCATTAAATGCTCAATAGTAGAAACTTTCACTCCATTACTATTACTGATAGTGGTGTTCAAAGCTGTATTACTCACATTCATAAAATTTGGGTAAATTAGATTGTTGTTTTTTAGATCTATTCTTTTGAATACAATGCCAGTGTCTGGACTTGATGGTTTGACACAAATCTTAGCTGGTTTTCCTGAATGAAGACCTATACCACTGAAGGATACAGGATTTTTAATAGTTTTTTGGTTTAATAAAGACACATAGAACTTTTAGTCTGGTAATTTTTAAATTTAAAAACAACAAATATTACAAGAAAATACGAGTTAGTTAAAAAAATTAAAGAATCTCTCAAAAAATCCTAATTTTTTTGAGTATTTATTTGTGATATATACCTCATTTTGATTAAAACCATCTAAGATTTTTTGCGCCATCACATACAAATTATCATTTTCATTATCTAAAAAACTATTTAAGTAATCTAGGCTCAATATTTTATCCAAAGATATTTGGTATTTTCTAAGAACATCTTCAATAGTTTTTGAGATCCGTTTAGGTATACATATATAACTAACTTCAATAGAAAGACTATTACAATTTTTTTTTTCTGGTAAAGTTTCAAAGTAAGTTCCATCAATATAAAACTTATCAATCTTCATATGAAGAATATCAAGATCTTCTAGAGTTTTGTTACAGCAACTTTTTGCCTCTAATATTAATTTATGTATAGAATTAGAATCTATAATAATATTATCAAATTTATTTTTAATAGATAAACAAATTGGAAAAATATTCTGATGATCAATAATCAAAAAAATATTTTTGACAAATTCATTAAGTTTTTTTTCTATCTTAAAAATATTTTCATTAAGGAAATTATCTAAAAACTCCAACTCGATTTGATTGTTCTGATTATTTCTTAATTTTTCTTCTTTATAAACAAACTCATTAGTAGAATTTATTGCAACAATCGTAAATTTATTAATTCCTAAAAAAAGAAAAATCTTATTTTCTAAATTATTTACCATTTAATATTATTTGATCTTTTTGACGGAAATCAATTACTAATTTATTCTTAAACTCATCTTCATTAGATAAACGAACAAACAAGTTTAGATCTTCTTTAACATCATTTCTCGATAATTTTATCAAATATCCCTCTGATGTTTCAATATCCCATCTTTTTGATTTGAAATAATATAGATTTATTATTTTTTTAAAATCAAGGTTTGATTTATCAACTTCATTCTTAAATTTTAGAAATTCTTTAACATTTAAATCACCAAACACAAATGGTAGATCAGAAATTGAATAATCATTCAGAATTAATTTTCCATTTGATCCTATAAAATAATTGAAACCATTTTTTTTTGTTTGTGCAAGTATTTTTGTTTCCTTTATAAATATTTTTAAAGTTGAGGGATAATTTTTAAATATTTCAAAATGCTCAATAATATTAATCGAATTGATCTTTTTTTTTAAATATTGTTTATCTAGATAAAAAATATTTTTAAAATTTGCATCATTAATAATACTTTCAATTTTTTTTCTCTCATTTAGATTTATACCAATAATCTCTATTTTATTTATTTTTGGAAAATTGAAATTCATCAATGAAATATTGTTTATTGATACAAGAAAACAAAATAGTAATAAGTAAATTATAATTTTTTTACTTATTAATAGATGCATCTTTTAAAATTAATTTAATTAAATCTATGAAATTAATTCCAATATACGCTGATATCTCTGGAACTAAAGATAGTTTTGTCATTCCGGGCTGTGTATTTATTTCTAAAAGATAAAATTTACCCTTGAAATATTTAAAATCTGATCTTGTAACTCCTCTACATCCCATTAAGTTATGTGCTTTTAAAGTTATGTTCATAAGATCTTTGTATTTTCTTTTTGGTAAATCTACTGGAATAATATGTTCTGTCTTAGCATTAGAATTATACTTTGCTTGATAATCATAAAATTTTCTCTTAGGTTTTAGCTCGATTGCTCCAAGTTTCTTCTTGCCAATTATAGCTGATTGAATTTCTCTTCCAGGAATAAACTGTTCAATCATTATTTTTTTGTAATCTTTTAAAAATTTTAATTTTTTTGATAAATCATTTTTATTACAGATATACACATTCACACTTGAGCCTTCATTAGTTGGTTTAATTACAACCGGAAAATTGAATTTTTTTTTAACAAAACTTATAAGCTCCTTATTAGTTTTATCAAAATTATAAATAAAATATTTGGGTGTCAAAATTTTATTTTTTAAAAATATTTTTTTCGAAATTTCTTTATCCATTGCCTTAGCAGAGGCAATAACACCCGAATGAGTGTAAGGTATTCCTATTGTTTCTAATATTGTTTGTATGTATCCGTCTTCACCAAACTGACCATGTAGAGCATTAAAAATGCAATTAGGTTTAAAGTTTTTAATTCTTGATAATAAATAATTATCTGGTTCGCATGTTCTTACCAGATAATTATTTTTTTTTAATTCTTTAGCAACCTGTTTTCCTGTCTCTAAGCTGATAATTCTCTCTTTAGAAATACCACCTGAGATTATCAAAATTTTTTTTTTCAATTTATTCTAATATTTTAATTTCTTTATCTAATTTTATACCAGTTTTTTCTAGAACTTTTTTAGAAACAAAATCAATTAATTTTTTCATATCATTGAAAGTTGCATTACCCTTATTTACAAAAAAGTTTGAATGTTTTTCTGAGATATGTGCATCACCAAACTTAGTATCAATAGAAACTGATTCTCTTATCAACTCCCAAACTTTTTTATTCGTTTGATTTATTGGATTTTTAAAAGTGCTTCCACCAGTTTTAATTCTCATTGGTTGATTTTTTTCTTTTAAAGATTTCATTTTTATCACTTCACTATTTACTTTGTTGAAAGTGCTTTTAACTCCTTTGAAAGAAGCACTTAAAAAAATCAGATCATCAGATAAATCATTTTTTCTATAATCAAAATTTATTTCTTTTGATGGAATTGTTATTAAATTCCCTTTTTGATCTATAGCTTGAATTGAAAGAAGAATATCTTTAAATTCCTTTCCAAAACATCCGGCGTTCATCTTAATTCCCCCACCAATAGATCCTGGAATACATGATAAAAACTCAAATCCACTCAAATTATTTTCAGCAGCAAAACTAGATAGACTATTATCTAAAACGCCACTTCCAGAAATTATTACGTCCTCTCTTAATAAAGATATTCTATTAAAATTTTTACTAAGCTTTATTACTACTCCATCAAAAATATTATCTGAGATTAAGGTGTTTGATCCTGCGCCAATGATAAAAATTTTTTCCTTATTATCGAGTAATTTGAGAAATTTAACTAAATCTTTTAAATTTTCCGCCTTATAAAAAACTTTGGACTTTCCTCCAATATTAAACCAACTTTTTTTTTTTAAATCTTGATCATAAATTACATTTTTATCAAAGTCTTTTAACAAATCTTTAAGTTGATGTATCTGCATTACATTAATTCAGGTAATTTTTTCATCCAATTTGAGATTGTACCAGCGCCCATTCCTATGACGATTTTATTTCCATAAATATTTTGTTTGAGAAATTTTGCTAATTCAATATTATTTTTAATCATAAATAGTTTTACTTTTGAATTTTTAATTATTTCTTTTGCAAAATCATTATAATGAAAACCTAATTTAATTTTTTCTCCCGCTGTAAAAATAGGACATAATATAATCGTGTCTGCATCTCTGAAACAGTGAGTAAATTCATTTCTTAAATCTTTTAATCTTGATATTCTATGTGGTTGAAAAACACAGACTTTTTCACACTTATCAAAAACTTTTTTTACTCCCTCTAAAACAGATTTTATCTCAGTAGGATGATGTGCATAATCATCATAAAAATCAACTCCGTTAAATGTAAATATCTTATTAAATCTACGCTGGACACCTTTAAAGTTTTTCAGACCTTTTTTAATATTAGAAACTGGAATTCCTACAGTAAGAGCAACTGCAATTGCTGCTGTAGAGTTTCTTATATTATGAACACCTAATAATGGGATCTGAAAGTTTTTTAAGATTGTTCTTTTTTTATTTGGTAAATTTATAGATAAGTCAAATTTTGAGAAAAGTTTGTTTTGAACTATATTTTTGATAAGAAAATTAGCATTAGACTTAATTCCATATGTAAAAAAATTTTTATTTTTAATATCTTTACTTAATTTATTGTTAATTTTATCATCAATACAAATAAAAGTTTTTCCAAATGATGGAACTTTTTTTATAAAGTGTAGAAAATGATTTTTTAAATCCTTCATTGATTTATAAAAATCCATGTGTTCTCTATCTATGTTTGTAATAATTGAGTATGTTGGAGAAATATGAATAAAACTTCCATCTGACTCGTCTGCCTCTAATATAGACCAGTCACTCTTACCTAATTTTGCAGTGCTCTTTATGGAATTTATTATGCCTCCGTTGATTATTGTAGGATCTAACTTTGTATTTTCAAAAATAGAACTTACTAAAGATGTCGTTGTCGTTTTGCCGTGAGATCCAACTACGACAATATTTTTCATTAAAGAAACAAGATTTGCTAACATCTTCCCTCTTTTAATTACTGGTAATTTTTTTCTTTTAGCTTCTAGTAATTCTGGATTATTTTTTTTTATCGCAGAGGAAGTCACTACAATTGTAACATCTTTTATATTTTGTTTTTTTTGACCAATAAAAATTCTAACACCCTGTTTTTTTAATTTTTCGATATTTTTGTTCTTATTAATATCGCTACCTTGAATTTGAAAACCTTTTGCCTTCATAATCAATGCAAGACCACTCATACCTATTCCACCAATGCCTATAAAATGGATAATCTCTTTTTTAGCTAATTCAATTTTCATTTATAATTTCCAATATTTTTTGATTTATATTATTCCACGAGTTTTGGGAATTATGTTTTTCTAAGTTATTTTTTTTTATATTATATTCGGACTTATTCATAATTATATGATTTAAAAATTTTTCTAAATTAACGTCATTAAAGTCTTTTTGATTCATAATCCAGCAGCAACCTAAATTTTGATAAAAATTTGCGTTTTCAAATTGATGATTATCTTTTGCTGAAACTAAAGGGATTGTTAGGAACGGTTTATTCATGATTGATAATTCTGCTAAGGTAGATGCACCAGCACGCGTAATACATAGGTCTGATTGATTTATCAAATCTGACAAATTTTCCTCAAAATCAAAAATGGTATTTTCTATTTTAGCCTCATCATAAATACTTCTTAATTGATCAGTATTACTTTTATGAGTTTGTTGAATGATTTTAATTTTATTTTTTTTCGACAAATTTACGATTACATTTTTTACCACATTGTCAAAAATCTTTGCTCCTTGACTGCCACCAACAACCAAAAGACAGAATGCTTTATTTTCTGTTTTAATTTCTTTTTTCTCATAAAAATTTTTTTTAACTAGTGGAGTTATTATTTGAATTTTATGTTTAAGTTTTTCAGGAAAGTTTTTTAAACTTTCCGTATAAGTAAAAATTTTTTTACAAAAACCTAAAAAGAGTCTGTTTGCTCTACCTAAAACAATATTGGGTTCAAGTAGGTATATCTTTATTCCTAATAATTTTGCACCAAAACAAACAGGTAATGACATATATCCTCCTGTTGAAAAAACGATATTAATCTTATTTTTTTTCAATAATAAAACTGTTTTAATCACCAAATAAATTACTTGGAATATTTTAAATATAAAAAATATATTAAGATTTAATTTAGGAGTATTTATCAAAATAATATCATTTTTTTCATCATCTAGATATTTCAGCCCTCTTGTGTCAGTAGAAATAAAAACATTAAAATTTGAATGCAAATGTTCACTTAGAATTTTTGCTGGCACTACATGTCCCCCTGATCCTCCTGTTGAAATCAATATATTTTTCATTCAGTTACTTTTCTTTTTGTTAGATTCAAAATTATACCAGACATTATAGAAATACTTATAATCGATGAACCCCCATAACTTAAAAATGGTAAAGTCATTCCTGTAGTTGGGAATAATCTAATATTTACTCCTATGTGAATCATTGCTTGCATGAGTATTAAGCTAATAGATCCAGTTAAGATTAGTTTGATCTTTTTGTCATTTTCTTTGTAAACTTTTTTCAGAACTGAAAATATTAATACTAGGTAGGTTAATAAAATTAACATTATGAAGATTACTCCAAACTCTTCCGAAATTACTGAAATAATGTAATCTGTATGAGCTTCAGGGACTCTGTTTTTTAATGTTCCCTCTCCAATGCCTTTTCCAAAAAAACCTCCACTTATTATAGCTTCTAATGCTTTATCTGATTGAAAATTATGAGTACCCATTTCAGGATTAAAAAAAGAAAATAATCTATCTTTTATGTATTTAAATTGTGGAAAGAAACTAATGATAGATGCTATCGTGGCTAGAGAGATAAAAAAAACTAAGCTCAAAAAAAATATACTAATACCAGAAATAAAAATCAAAACTAACCAACTAAAACCGATTAAAAGAGTTTGACCAATATCTGGTTGAAGTATTAAAAGAGTTGATATCATTATAGTTAACAAAAAAGATAAAAAGTATTTCAAATTAAAATTAGTATATTTTTGAGAGCAAATTATCATACTCATTACCACTATTAAAAAAGGCTTTACAAACTCAATAGGTTGTATTCTTGGCAATACCAACAAATCAATCCATCTCTTGGAACCCTTAATCTCTACTCCAATTATAGGAACCAGGAACAACAAAACTAATGATAAACAGAAAAATATTAGTGAAATTCTATAAATTTCTTTTTCAGGTATAAAAGATAAAATTAAAATTAAAAAAAAGCCAAAAAAAACAAAAACTGTATGTTTAAAAAAAAAGAAATAAGTATTCGTATCTAATTTATCTGATGCAATTAGGGAAGTTGATACTAGTGAGAAGAATAAACCCACCAAAAATAAAATTAAGATCAATGATAGAATAGGTTTATCAATACTTTTCCACCATTGATAAAAAGAAATATAACTAAATAATTTTTCTTTCATTAATATATCTTTTTATCAACTTATTAAAATATGATCCTCTTTCCTCAAAATTTTTAAAACTATCAAATGATGCAGAGGCTGGACTAAATAAGATTGTATTATTTGAGTGTTTCTTTTTATGAATATTCTTAAAAATTGCTGATACTGCAAGATTTAAATTTTTAAAAGTTTTAAGTTCCGCATTTTTCTTTAAATCTTTTGAAAATTTTTTAAGGTTTTTACCAAAGACATAAATCTTAATATTTCTAAAATATTTTTTTGATAACGATATTTTGTCATCTTTTTTTGGAATACCACCAATTAACCAATGAATATTTTTGTACATTTCTAGTAATTCTTTTGAAGAAGAATAACTTGTTGATTTAGAATCATTAATGATGATTAATTTATTTTTGTTATAAATAATTTTCTGCCTATAATTCAATCCTTTGAATTTATTTATGCTTTTTAATAATTTATTTGGTTTTACATTAAATTTTTTTATCATTTCTAAAACAAATGAGAGATTTGCTTGATTTGATCTTGATAAAAAATATTTGTTTCTAATTTTTTTTAAAATTAGATTGTTCAATTTTGTATCTACATTTACCAATTTTAATTTAGGCTTTATTGTTTTTATTCTTTTTTGAATTAAACGATCATTTTTATTTACAAATCCAATTGCTCCTCTTTTTCGATTATTAAAAATTTTAAATTTTGCCTCTATATAATTTTTTAAATTACCATGTCTCTCCAAATGATCTGGCTCAATATTAAGGATAGCGGCAAATTTTGATGAAAAAATTTTACTATACTCTAATTGGTAGGATGAAGCCTCAATAACGAAAATTGTTTTTTTTGAGATCTTATTTATAGATAGTATTGGTGTACCAATATTCCCTGCTAATCTTACGTCTTTTTTTTGATCTTTTAAGATATCATATAGAAGTTTGCATGTGGTGGACTTTCCGTTTGTGCCAGTTATTGTTAATGAGACATTTTTATAAAATGAGTAAAAAACATCTAGATCTGTATAGATATTCTTATTTTTTTTTCTAAGTAAATTTTTTAACTTACATTTTTTTATATCAATTCCTGGGCTTAATATAATTATATCAAATTTGGTTTTTAATAATTTTTTAAAATTGAGAGTTTTTTTTTTAATCGACTTATTTATTTTAAGATTTGGGTTATCATCAAATAAATAAACATCATTTTTATTTCTTAAAAAATTGAATGACGAAAGTCCACTTTTTCCTAATCCATAAATTAAAATTTTTTTATTAAAGAAAATTTGTGAATTATCACTCATTATCTTAGTTTTAATGTAGCAAGTCCTATCATTGCTAAAATAATAGAAATTATCCAAAATCTAATTACAACTGTTGATTCAGGCCAACCTTTCTTCTCAAAATGATGGTGGATTGGTGCCATTTTAAAAACTCTTTTACCAGTAAGTTTAAATGATATTACTTGCACAATCACTGAAACTGCTTCAAGAACAAATAAACCTCCAGTAATTGCTAAAACTATTTCATGTTTTGTTATTATACCAACTGCTCCTAGAGAGCCACCCAAAGACAAAGATCCAGTATCTCCCATAAAAATTTTTGCTGGAGGTGCGTTGAACCATAAAAAGCCTAAGCAAGAGCCAATGATAGCTCCACAAAAAATTGAAACTTCCCCAGTTCCCTCTATGTAAGGAATTTGTAAATAAGTTGAGAATAAAATGTTTCCTGTAACATAACTTATAAATGCAAAACAAGCTGCAACAAGTATAACAGGCACTGTTGCTAACCCATCTAATCCATCAGTGAGATTTACAGCATTCGATGAACCAATAATTACAAATATTGAAAAAGGTATAAAAAACCATCCGAGATTAATGATGAGGTTTTTAAAAAAAGGAAAGTATAGATTAGTTAAATCTTGATAGTCATTAAAGTAAACATAAAAACTAACACCAATTATTGCTAGTATTATTTGAAAGGTTAATTTTAACTTTGATGAGATACCTGAAGAGTTACTGTACTTTATTTTTTTATAATCATCGAATGCCCCAAGCAAACCAAAAGAAATTGCGATATATAAACAAAATAAAACATTTAAATTTGATAAATCAGCCCAGAATAGTACTGATATTAACAAACCAATCAAAATAATTACTCCACCCATAGTCGGAGTTCCTATTTTCTTAACTATATGATTTTCTGGACCATCATTACGGATAGGATTTAAAATTTTTTGTTTTGAAAAAAATTTTATAAAAGTTCCTCCAATAATTAAAACTATAATTAATGAAGTAAAAAAAGACAAACCAGTCCTAAATGTTAGATATTTAAATACATTTAAAAAACTGAAACTATCAACAAAATTTAGTAAAAATTGATAAAGCATTTAATTTAAACCCTTCAAGTTTTTTACTATACTGTTGAAACCTGTCGCATTTGAGGCTTTTATCATTAAATAATCATTATTATTGAAATCTTTCTTAATTAATTCAAAAATTCCTGATTTATTTTCTAAAATTCTTCCTCTTTTTACTTTCACAATATTATAGAATATTTCTCTTACCATTTTTCCCATAACAAATACTTTATCAATATTTGTCTCGTTTATTAAAGGAACTATTGATTGGTGAAGTTTTTTTGAATGTGAACCAAGTTCCATCATATCTCCAAGCAAAAGATATTTACGATATTTTTTTGTATCTATATTGTCATAATTTTTTAAGGCTGATTTTAAAGATAGAGGATTAGAATTATAACTTTCATCAATTAAGTTTATTTTTTTTTTACCTATCTTTATTGTAAAATGATCTCCTCTTCCTGCTGGACTTCTAAAATCTAAGAAAATTTTTTCATTAAGTTTAAGCACATCTTTGTAAATACTTATTACACTTAAAGCGCTTAAAATATTATAAATATTACTTTGAAAATTATTAGAAATTATAAAATATTTAAACTTATCATTAAGTTTAACTTTAATTTTAAATGCCTTTTTAACTTTTTTAATATTAAACAACTTAACATTTGCTTTTTTAGTTTTAATCCCAAAAGAAATCACATTAATATTATTATTTTCAGCAATTTTTTTATGTAATTTGAAAAAACTATCATCAGCATTCAAGACAACAAAACCATTGGGTAATATATTTTTAATTATCTCTGCTTTAGCTAAAGCAATTTGTTTGATATTTTTGAAATTTTTTGCATGTGCATAATTTACGTTAGTTATTAAGCCAACATTCGGTTTTATAATATTTGTTAAATTATCTATTTCCCCTTTTTTATCCATACCAACCTCTAAAACTCCAAATTCATCACTATGTTTTAAATTAAGTAAACTTAATGGAACTCCAAATTTATTGTTATATGATTTTGGAGAAATACTAACACTAGAAATCTTTCCTAACACATTGCCCAATAATTCTTTGACAGTTGTTTTTCCACAACTTCCTGTAATAGCTATAATATTTGTATCGATATTTTGTCTAAATATTTTTGAAATTTCAGTCATAAATTTTAATGTATTTCTTACTTTTATCTGACGTTTGCTATTAAATTTATTTTGAACTTTATTTACTACAACTAATGATGCTTTATTTTTAAATGCCTCTCCAATATATTTATTTCCATCATTTTTTTTTCCTTTAATAGCAAAAAAGATATCATTCTTATTTACCTCTTTAGAGTTAATTCTTGCTTTATCTGCTTTTACTAAAGGGATTTTACTTTTGATTTTCGATAATTCTTTAATAATGTTAATTTTAAAGTTTTTTGATAAGTTTGTATTCTTAAGTTTAATACAATCTAAAATAATTTTTTTATCTGAAAAATAAATTTTCTTTTTACCAAAATCTTGAGTTTTCTCATGACCTTTTCCAGCAACCAACAAAATATCACCTGTATTTAAATTTTTTATGGCCTCAGAAATAGCTTTTTTTCTATCAGGAATTTCTTTTATCGAAGTGTCTTGAATACCCTTTTTAATATCATCTCTTATTTTTCTTGGATTTTCAAATCTAGGATTATCATCTGTTAAATAAATTTCGTTAGAATAATCACATGCAATCTTTCCCATTTTAAATCTTTTATTTTGATCTCTATTTCCACCACAACCAAAGAGTAAAATTATTTTTTTATTTGGAAATTGCTCTTTAAGGTTTGAAAGACATATTCTAAGTGCATCTGGTGTGTGTGCATAATCAAGTATTACTTTAGACCTATTTTTGATTTTACCTATTTTTTCAAGTCTTCCATCTATTGGCTTAAGTTGTGATAAAACATTTAGAATCTTGATTAAACTTATATTGCTATTTTTTGCTCCAATAATCGCCATTAAAATATTTTTTAATTGTATTTTTCCAATAAGATTTAAATTTATTTCTCTTGTAAGATTATAGTATCTAATTTTTAATATTTGTTTCTCACCTCTATAACTATGAGATAAAATTTGAAATTGATTTTTGCTATTATTTAAAACCTGCAATTTCAATTTTCTAGAAATTGCGATTTTTTTTATTCTTTTAAATTCTGGTAATGTTTCATCTGTTATTACACTTCCTTTCTTTTCTATCAAATTTTCAAAGAGGTACAGTTTGGCTTTAAAATATTCTTTAAAGTTTTTATGATAATCTAGGTGATCTTGAGATAAATTTGTGAAAATACCAGATGAAAACTTTAGACCATCCAACCTATGTTGAATTAGACCATGGCTGGATGCCTCCATAATTACGTTATTAATTTTTTGAGATTTTAATTTAGATAATATTTGTCCCATTCGAATTGGGTCTATCGTAGTATTTTGTAAATTTCGTCTTATATTTTTCGATTTTACACCTAATGTTCCGATTGAGGCGACTTTTATTTTATTAAGTTTTAACAATTGAAAATAAAAATCTGAAACAGATGATTTTCCATTTGTTCCAGTTACAGCAATTAAATTATTTGGTTTATTCTTATAAATTTTAAAAGCGATTTCTGCTAAAAGTTTTCTTATATTTTTAGTATGAATGAATAAAATATCCTTTTGAGGATTTGTAATTCTTTTCTCGCTTATAATAATTTTAGAGCCTTTTTTTATTGCAATAGAAATGAATTTATTTCCATCAAAATTATTCCCTTTTATAGCAAAAAAAATATTATCTTTTTTAATATCTTTTGAATTGAATGAAATCCCTGAGAAAAAAATTTTTTTTTTACTATTATCTATATTGGTAAAATAATTGCCTAATAACATTGTTAATTAATTTGCGCGTATTTTGTGGCTAAAATAGGCCCAATCTTTTCTATAATTTGACCAACAACTTCAACTGAAGTCCAACCCGCAGTATTAAAAGGAGTTCCTTTGTATTTTATTCCTGATCCATCTCTATAATTATAAACGTACTCACTATTTGTTTTAGGCTCATCCAACATCACAACTAAGCTAAACTTAGGATTTGAGGCTGGAAATACTGAAGCAAAAGTATTAATTTTTTTTCGGGAATATCCACCCTCTAAAATTTTTTCTGCGGTACCAGTTTTCCCTGCAACCTCATAACCTTCTACATTAGCTAGAGTTGCTGTACCTTCTTTTGTAGTTACAATTTTTCTTAATATTGAAACAAGATTTGATGAAACATTTTCCTCTAAAATTCTTTCTCCTTTAACATATTTTTCTTTTTTTATAAGAGTTGGATTGATCCTAAAACCACCGTTAGCAATAGTAGAGTAAGCGCTAGTTAATTGCAAAATTGTAGTAGTTATTCCATGTCCATATGAGGTAGTTGCAAGTTTACATTTTCCCCAATTAAAGGATATTGGTTTACCCATTTCTTCTATGTCAAATTGTATTGAGTCAATTAAGTCGAGATCATTTAAAAATTTTTTATATTTTTCAATCCCAATTGCCTGGCCAATTCTTACTGAACCTATGTTTCCTGAGCGGATTAATATCTCTTCAGCAGTTAAGTTGGGAGGAATTTTTTTGTCGTATTCACTTATTGTATTTTTTCCACAGGTAATACTTTTTTCTAAATTTTTAAATTTAGTATTATTTTCTATTATTTTTTCATTTAGGGCGGCTGCTAAGGTAAAAGTTTTAAAAACAGAGCCCAATTCATAAACACCTTTAGTTGCTCTATTGATATAATTCACATCTGTAATATTTTGTCTTTGATTTGGGTCAAAATCAGGCAGTGAAATTATTGATAATACCTCACCATTATTAATATTCATTAAAATTGAGGCACTACCCTTAGTTTTGAATATTTTATTAAATCTTAATAACTCTTCTCTTATTAGAAACTGAATATCTTTATCGACAGTGAGTTGAATAGATTTATCATCTTTTTTTAAATCAAAATCTAGCGATTTCTCTAACCCAGAAATTCCCAAGTTATCATCATTAATTTGTCCAATTATATGACTAAATAAATTTTTTTGAGGATAAACTCTTGTAAGATTTTCATGTGGTTTGATTGATTTATCACCTAACATCATAATTTTTTCATAATTCTCCTCTGAAATTTTTTTTTCAAACCAAAAAAATTTATTTTTTGAAAGTTTAGAATTAATTAAATCATAATCTTTATCAGGAAAAATATATTTTAGGTTAAGTAATAATTTTTTTTTATCTATCGCTTCAATTGGATTAATTCCAATATCAATAGAATTAACAGTTTTTGCTAAAAAATGATTATTTCGATCTAAAATATTTGCTCTCTGAATTTTTTTAAAAGAGCCATAATTTTTTAAAATATTGGAATTTAAATCTCTTGATCCCAGATGAGTAAGATGAATACAATAAATTAAAGAAATTAAGAAAAAAATAAAAAAAATAAATGCAACTCTATTAAACTTAATATCAAAGTTTTTTTTGTCATTTTTAAATACAGATTCTTCTTTGTTTTCTTGGAGAATAAACTTCATAATATTATTTTTCGCTATCTATAATTTTGACATCGTTTGTAAGAATTTTTTCTCTTGTGAAGTCAATAATTTGAATTTGATTTATACTCTTTTGGGTTAATTTGCTTTCAAAATAAAGATTTTGATAATTAATCAGTTTTTCTGGAGAGCTTAAATAATCAAATTCAAGTTTTACATTATCTAATTCTAAATTTAAATCTGATATATTCTCTCTTAAACTAAACAATTCTTCATCAATTTTCTTTGTAGAATTTTTTATAAAAGAGGTAATTACAATAAGTGAAAAAATTAAACCAATAGTTAGAATTTTTTTCATAAGTTATGTCCAAGATTTTCAATTTCAATTAAATCTTTAAATTTGTCTAAAATATCAGTTTTAAAATCATAAAAATTTTCCTTTTTTATTAAGCATCTTAATTTTGCAGACCTAGAGGGATAATTTTCTTTCAGTTCTCGATTTGATGGTACTATCGGTTTTTTTTGATGCAGTTTAAATAAAATTTCTTCCTGTATATCTTTAGGTTGGTACCTAGATACACTTTTATGTTCTGAGAGACTTCTAAAAAAATATTTTACAATTTTATCTTCTAAAGAATGAAAAGTTACAACAACCAAAAGACCATCTTTTTTTAAAACTTTAGCTGCGTGTATCATTCCAAAAATTAACTCACTTATTTCTTTGTTAACAAAAATTCTTAATGCCTGAAAAACTTTGGTTGCAGAATGAGTTTTTTTATTATTTCCTTTTTTTGATTTTTCAATAATTCTTACTAACTGAGGAGTGTCTATTTCTTTTATTAATCTTTCTTTAAGAATATTTTTAACAATTAATTTTGCGTCTCTTTCATCACCAAAAGATTTGAAAATTTTTGTTAAGCTTTTTCCGTCTAATTTATTTACTGTTTCTTTAGCCGAGAATTCATTTAAACCCATCCTCATATCTAATGATCCACTAGAATTAAATGATAATCCTTTTTTTTGATCTTTGATTTGTGTAAATGAATAACCTAAATCAAATAATACACCTCTGATATTTTCATTTTTAAGTTTTAAATTTCCTAATTTACTAAAATTTGAATTCTTAAAGATAAATCGGTCTGGAAATTCTTTTTCAATTTCTTTTGCAATTTTAAAACTTTCAGAATCTCTATCGATACCAATTACTTTGTTGTCTTTATTTTTTAGAATTTCTCTAGTGTATCCACCTTGACCAAAAGTGCAGTCAATAAATGTGCCACCATATTGAGGGGAAATAATGCTAATAATTTCTTTTAGCAGTACTGGATAATGTTTTGTTTTATCCTGTACTATGGTGGCTTCCATTTATTTTTACGAAGACCATTAATTTTTTTGTCTTCTTAAAAATGCTGGTATCTCTAAATCATCCTCCTGATCATCATTATCCTGCGATAAAAAATTTTCTGGGGAAGATGTTTCGTTTTGAGAACTAAATAAATCTGGTGCATCCCTATCTACCCCAAACTCTTTTAAATCATCTTTTATCTCATCTTCTTGAGTTGATTCTCCAACAGCTTCTTGTGTGAAAGAACTTTCCTCATCTTTTTCAGTGTTTTCAACTAAGCTTTCAACTTGTTGGTTCTTTAATAGTTCCTCATGATATTGATCATTGATTTGATTAATATTTTGATTTGCAACAGTCTCACCTAGATCTTCAGTCGTAATTTCATTCTCTAATTTTAAAGCATTTGCTCCACTCGAAATAGGAGCGCTAGTTGAAAAATTAAAAGAAGTATTAGATCCTAAATTGGAAAAATCAGAATATCCAGGGTTTCTATTTTGAATCCTGTGTACCATATTAATCACTGATTTTGTCTCAGGCTGTTGTCCGTCTAAAGCAGTTGCAACAATTGATACTCTTATTTTACCTTCAAGAGATGGGTCAGTTATTGCACCTATAATTACCTCAGCATCAGCCTCAACTTCAGACCTTATTTTGTTAACTACTTCGTCGACTTCAAACAACTTAAGATCTTTGCCACCTGTGATATTGACAAGTAATCCCTTCGCACCTTTTAAAGTATAGTCATCAATTAAAGGATTGCTGATTGCCATTTCTGTAGCTTTCATAGATCGACCCTCACCTTCAGCTTCTCCTGTGCCCATCATAGCTTTACCCATAGATGCCATAACTGTTTCAACATCAGCAAAATCTAGATTAATTATTCCGGGTCTTACCATTAAATCAGTAACGCTTTGAACACCATGCATTAAAACATTATTTGATAAGTTAAACGACTCTTCGAATGTAGTTTGTTCATTTGCTATTTTAAACAAATTTTGATTTGGAATTACAATAATAGTATCTACATGTTTTCTTAATTCCTCAAGACCAATTTGAGCTCTTCTCATTCTTGATGGACCCTCATATAAAAATGGAAGTGTTACTACGCCAACAGTTAAAATGTTTAATTCTTTAGCGGCTCTTGCTATTACATGTGCAGCACCAGTTCCTGTTCCACCACCCATTCCAGCGGCTATAAAAACCATATTTGCGCCTTGTAAAACATTAACGATATCATTTAAAGACTCATCGGCTGCAGCTTGACCTATGTCAATTTTAGCACCTGCACCTAGGCCTTTAGTTAAATTTAAACCAATTTGAATTTTTGATTTTGCTTTGCTATGTTTAAGATCTTGTGCATCAGTGTTAACAGCAATGAATTCAACCCCTTGCATTCCATTTTCAATCATTTCGTTTATTGCATTTCCACCTGCACCACCGACTCCCATTACTAAAAGTCTTGGTTGTAACTCTCTGATCTCTGGAGTTTTAAAGTTAATTGTCATTATGTTATCCCCCTCTTTTTTATTTATTTAATTGATACTCCCATTTAAGACTTGCACGATTTAAATTCGCTTTTTTCCTTGCAGTGACCTTAAATTTTTCAAAAATTGTTGGTTCCCATATCTGAAAAGTCTTGCCTTGACCAACAAACACCATACTATTTTTAATTTTTGCATGTTTTAATAATTTTGGTGTAAGTGAAATTCTTCCTTCGCTGTCAAACTGTAAATTTATACTTTCTGATAATATTGATGTTGCAAAAAAGTCTCTTTTTTCTTCAAATGGATTTAAGGCGTCTATTGAATTTGAAATTTTTTCGACTCTATCTTGGGGCCATGCCTCTATTGATTGATTGTTAAATGATGGATAACAAACAAACCCATTGTATCCTAAATTAGATAAATAAGATCTAAAGCTTGCTGGCACCGACACCCTTCCTTTTTTGTCTAATTTGTTTTCGTAGGTTGATAAAAACATAAACCATAAATTCCTTTATTCCCTTTATATGGGAATATATGGGATATTATGGGTTTTTAGGCTAGGTGTCAATACATACAATTCATGGTTTAAATTAGCAAATTTGAATAATTTATTTCATAGACACTTGATGGTTAAAATTTAGAAAAGTTTGCCAGATAAACTATAAGCCGGGTTCTGTCATTTAAACCTATCATTTCTCTAGGTCTGAAATCACTTCCAAACTCAAGCGACTAACCCAGGTGACTAGCCAAGGATGGCTTTTAGTTTTTCAACATTGTCACCTCTACTTAGTCTTGCTCCCAGTGGGGTTTTCCAGCGTTCATTGTTACCAATAGAACCGGTGTGCTCTTACCACACCTTTTCACCCTTGCCATGTTATGGCGGTTTATTTTCTGTGGCACTATCCCTAGGGTTACCCCCGCCAGGTATTACCTGGCACTGTATCCTTGCGGAGCCCGGACTTTCCTCTTTAATTTTTTAAAGCGATAAGTCATTTATCTGGCAAATATAATCTATAATTAAATTATTTTTTTTCAACAATAATTATTAAATTTTTGATAGACTCTTGCTTATTATTAAGCATTCTTGATCAGAAATTCCATTAATCAACTCCTGTCTAAAATGTCTTTGAAAAGCTCTGATTATAATCTTTTTTTTTAAATTTGAGTATTCATTAGATATTTTAAGATATCCAATTTTTTTCAAATTTTTCAAAAATTTACTTTCCTCATCAAAGTTTAATTTAATCAATCTTTTTTCTATTAGTTTTTTTTCATTTAGATTGTGCCATTGAGATAATCTAGATTTAGCTAACTCTTTCCAAGGAAACTTTTCTCCAGGATCCTTTTTACGATCTGGAGAAATATCAGAATGACCCAAAACATTTTTTGGACTTACATTGTATTTTCTTAGCAAATACTTCAGTAATTTTTTAATTGAAATTATTTGTTTTTGAGGAAAATTTTCATATCTATTATCATGACCAGAATTTTGTATTTCAATACCTATAGAATACCCATTTAAAAACTCAAAATTTTTCCAACTAGACTTTCCTGCATGCCAAGCCTCGTAAAGTGGAGGAACAAGATTTAACACAGAGCCATTTTTTTTTATAAAGAAGTGTGCGCTTACTTTTGATTTAAAGTTACAAAGTCTGTTAATAGCTGATAATTCTTTTTTCATGCCAGTGTAATGAATGATTATAAATTTAATATCTTTTTTAGATCTTTTAATTAAATTAAAGTTTGGAGAATAATTTAGCGATATTTTAGGCCACATTTAAGCTATAATAATGATTTATTCTTATTTTATTTTGTTAGACATTGTATTATACACATTAATAAATAATGAAGAAAATTTTAGTAATTATAATTACAACTTTTACGTTAATCGTAAATGTTCATGCAGGTTCAGACGGTGAGCTTGTTTTAAAAAAAAATGAACCATCAGAAATCAAAGATTGCTCTGAAACTTTCAACAAGGCATCTTTTGCTCTAAATCAAGGTTTAGATAGGATTATTTTTAAACCAGTTTCAAGTGTTTACAGGGTCTTGCCCTCTCCAATTAAAACTGGAGTAAGTAATTCATTAAATAATTTATCAAACGTTGTAACCATACCTAATAATATTCTTCAGGGTGAATTCGCTTTAGCTGGGGTAAATACAGGAAGATTTTTAATCAATACAACGATTGGCATCCTGGGCTTTATTGATGTTGCAACATATCTTGGGTTTGATGAATATGTAAAAGAGGATTATGGTCAAAGTTTAGCTTCACATGGAGTTGGGCCTGGCTGCTATTTGGTTTTGCCTGTTTTAGGTCCAACAACTGCTAGAGATACTATAGCCTCATTAACAAATTTTGTTGGTGGAGATGCTTGGTACAATGTAACTGTGAGAAATGATACAAATTATTTTAAAGATATTGACTATTATGTATCGAGGGTAACCGCTGGAGTAGATTTTAGAGCCAAAAATTTTGACTCTATTGAAAATTTAGAAAAAAATTCATTAGACTTTTATGCTTCGGTTAAGAGTCTTTATTTACAAGATAGACAACAAAGAATCTTGAATAGTAAAAAAATTATTGAAACTCAAGATGATAGTGATTGGGAAGAGATAGAAACACAATAATTTTACTAAAAAATGAAAATAAAAAAATTGTTAGTATTTATAATAATTTTTTTTTCGAGTTTACCAGCTTCATTTTCTATTGAGCCTGATATATTTGTTCAGTCTACAGTAAACAGAGCTTCAAAATTACTAGGTGAAGATATTTCTAAAGATGAAAAAATTGAAAAATTAAAATTAATTGCTAAGGAGACAGTTGATATCAATGGTATTGGCTTTTATACGCTAGGTGCTAAAAGAAAAAATCTAAGTGACGACGAAAAAAACATTTATTCTAAATTATTTGAAGAATACTTTTTAAAAAGTTTCTCTAGTAGATTAGCAGAGTACACGAATCCTGAAATTGATGTTACTAATAAAGAAAAGTTAAATGATAATTACACGATCGTAAATAGTGTTCTAAAAGCAACAAAAGAGAGGCCTGAAATTAATATAGATTGGAGGATTTATACAAAAGATCCTAATAATCCTCTAATAAGAGATTTAATAATAGAAGGATTAAGTTTAGCAAGGACTCAAAAAGAGGAATTTGCATCTGTTTTAAGTTCCAATGAAAACAATATTGAGGCTTTATTTAAAGTTTTAAAAGAATTTTCTAATAATTAAAATTTTGGTGGTGGGCCCGCCAGGACTCGAACCTGGGACCAATACATTATGAGTGTACTGCTCTAACCAACTGAGCTACAGGCCCTTATTATCTTAATCTTATATCAATATAAAAAATTTATTAAATAGAGAAATTTATGGTGGGCCGTGTTGGTTACGCTCCAACTACCCCTGCAATGTCAATGCAGTACTCTACTATTGAGCTAACGGCCCAGATTAACTTTCTAAGAAACTTTTTAATTGTTTCGATCTACTTGGGTGTTTAAGCTTTCTCAGTGCTTTAGCTTCTATTTGTCTAATTCTTTCTCTTGTTACAGAAAATTGTAGACCTACCTCTTCTAATGTATGATCAGTATTCATTCCAACACCAAATCTCATTCTTAAAACTCTTTCTTCTCTAGGAGTAAGAGTGGACAATATTTTTGTTGTTGCCTCACCCAAATTTGATTTAATTGCCTGTTCTAATGGTGCTAATGCTTTCGTATCTTCAATAAAATCTCCCAGACTACTATCTTCCTCATCACCAACTGGTTTTTCTAACGAAACCGGTTCTTTAGAAATCTTTAAAACTTTTCTAACTTTATCTAAAGGCATACGTAGTTTTTTAGCTAATTCCTCAGGAGTGGCCTCTCTACCAAATTCACTTAATATCAATCTTTGAGTTCTTACAATTTTGTTAATTGTTTCAATCATATGAACTGGTATTCTTATTGTTCTCGCTTGATCAGCAATAGATCTTGTAATTGCTTGTCTTATCCACCAAGTTGCATAGGTTGAAAATTTATAACCTCTTCGATATTCAAATTTATCAACTGCTTTCATTAAACCAATATTTCCCTCTTGAATTAGATCTAAAAACTGAAGTCCTCTGTTTGTGTATTTTTTAGCTATAGAGATGACAAGTCTTAAATTAGCCTCTACCATTTCTTTTTTTGCAATTCTTGACTCTTTTTCACCCTTTTGAACTCTACTCACTAACTTTTTGAAATCAGTTACAGACATTCCAAGCTTGTGACTGATTTCGATGAGTCTTTCTCGTATATTTTTAAATTCTTCTTTATTCTTACTAAAAAATTGCTTCCATAAAGTATTGGTATCTAAAAATTTTTTTAAGTTAGGATTAATTTCATTACCTATATAAAATTTTATAAATTCATTTCTAGGTATTTTTTGATTCATGGCAAGTCTTAAAAGATTACCTTCTAATGAAATAATTTTTTTATTTTCTACATAATGTTTCTGAACTAAATCCTCTAAAACAGATGGAGATAACTGTAAAGATTTGATATTTTCTAGGATTTCATTCACAATTTTTTCATAACCTTTTTCTTTTGCCGATGAAAAAGTTTTAGAGTTTAAAACACAATCCAGTTTTTCTTTTTGATATTTAATTAATTTACGGTACTCTTTTGTAAGCAAATTTACAGTTTTTAAAACTTTAGGTTTTATTTCTGTCTCCATAGCTGCTAACGTAGGATTGAAATCATCATCACTTTCATCATTTGAGTTTTCTTCTTTTTCATCTTCACCAGCATTTTTTTGTTTGGCGCTTGGTCCGGTATTTTCATCTTCCATATAGTTTGTATCTATATCTATAATTTCCCTTACTAGAATCTCATCTTTTTGTAACTTTTCATCCCAATCAAAAAATTGTTGAGCAGTAATAGGGCTTTGTGACAATGCAATTAGCATAACGTCTTTTCCTGCCTCTATTCTTTTAGCAATTGCTATCTCACCCTCTCTGGAAAGTAATTCTACACCTCCCATCTCTCTAAGATACATTCTTATTGGGTCATCACTCTTCTCAATGGTTTTGCCCTCGTCTTTGGAAGAGTTTTCTTTCTTTCTTAAAACCTTAAAATCTGATTTCTTTTCAACAAGAACTATCCCTCCATCTAAAATATGAATAAAAGCTTGTGACAGATTCTCATCTGAGAGATTTCTTTTTCCTAAAGATTTACTTAGTTCTTCATAAGTTATAAATCCTCTGTGGGTTCCACGACCCATTAATCTGGCAAATGATTTAGTTATAATTCTTTCCACAGTAATATAAGTTTGAAAGACTTATATAATATCAAATTAGTAAAAATCCATCGCTAATTTATTGAGATTAGTTAGTTTTTCTCTCGTTTTTAAGCTCTTTTAGCTCATTAAATGTCGTTTCACTTAAATCCCTTGAAAACTTCGATTCTAATTCTTGGATTCTTAATTCTAAATCATGATTAAATAAATCTTTTGAAATATCATCCAATATCTCTATCACTTGATTGTCATTTTTAGGTTTATTTTTGAGAATATGTTTAATTGGCGCAAACTTATTTATCTTATCTAGCAATTGTTTATCAAAATTAAGTTTTTCAATATCAATAGTTTCATCTGATTTTAATTTATTAATTATCAAATTGAATATTTGCTTATTAATTTCTGAGAATAATTTGATATTTTCTACTAAATGAATGTTTGACTGAAAAAGAGATAAGTTATTTAAGAGTAAATATAACAAAGAAAACTCTTTTAACTCAACGGCAGTAACTCCCTGACTTTCATTATAAAATTTTTTTGTTGAGTCAAGTGACTTTGTTTTCTTAACAAAAAATTTATTCTTATCTTGATTGGAGTGAGGTGTTAATTCTGCGATTTTCTCTAAAAAAAATTCAAGAACATATTTTTTAATAAAATTATCTCTAATTGTATTTACTATTGATCTTAGTTTTTTCTCAAATATTGCCATAGAAGAGGGATTAGTTTCAGTTTGTTTTTTATAATGGCTGAAAATGAATTGGTGAATTGGTAATTTGTTCTGTTTCGTAAAATCTAAAAAATAGTTTTTACCATTTTTATTTACAAAACTATCAGGGTCTTCTTTATCTGGTAAAAATAAAAAAGATATTTGTTTTTCAGGTTTCAATTCTTTAATAGAATTTTCTGCTGCTCTTAAAGCAGCTTTATAACCACTTTCATCTCCATCGAAACAGATTATAATGTCATCAAAGAACTGATTTAATGTTAAAATTTGTCTATCAGTTAAAGAAGTACCAAGATTTGCAACAACATTTTCAACTCCATTTTTACTTAAACCAACTACATCCATATAACCTTCAACTAAAAAAATATGATCTAACTTATTAGATAATTTTCTTGCTAGATCTAAATTATAAAGATTTGAACCCTTTTTAAAAAAGTTAGTCTCTGGTGAATTAATATATTTTGCTAAATAATCTAAATTTTCAATTATTCTACCGCCCAAAGCGATTGGCTGTCCTGAAATATTGTTTATCGGAAATATTAATCTTCCTTTGAATCTCTCTACACATTTTTTTTTCTTTTCATCAAAATAAAATAAACCACTTTCTAATAAAGTTTTTTCACCAAATTTTTTTTTAAGTTCATCAAAAAAACTTGGATTTTTTTCAACAAAACCAATTTTAAATTTTATAACATCATCTTTGCCTAGTGATCTATTCTTTAAATAATCTCTGGCGTTTGAGAGTTTTTCATTTTTTAATAGTTGATCATGATAATAATCAACATATTTGCTATAAATTGATGAATATTCTTTCCAATTTTTTTCTCTCTCTTCATCTTGTTTTGTAAATAGATATGGTTGCATTCCTGCAATATTAGCAAGATATTTTACTGCTTCTCCAAACCTTAAGTTTTGAGTTTTCATAACAAAATCAAAAATATTTCCATGCTCTGAAGTTGCAAAACAATGATAAAATTCTTTTTCATCATTAACTGTAAAGGAAGGTGTTTTCTCATTTTTAAAAGGTGATAGTCCAACAAACTCCTTTCCTCTTTTTTTTAAAGCAACGACTTTTGAAACAACGCTAGAAACTTTAAGACGGGTTTTAATTTCATCTAGATATTCTTTTGGATATTTCATTATTTATTTAATATTTGTTTTAACAAGGCGCCAGCTTTTGAAAAATCAATTTCATCAGCATGCTTTTTTTTTAATTCACCCATTACTTTTCCCATGTCTTTAATAGAGCTTGCGCTTAATTTGGAAATAATTTCCTCACATATTTTTTTAGTATCTCTATCATTAAGCTGTTTAGGTAGAAAACTTGACAGAATATTAAATTCGTTTTGCTCTATTTCTAGAAGATCAGAGCGATTATTTTTTTTATAAATATCAATTGATTCGGTTCTTTGTTTCATCATCTTTTTTAACAATTTTTTTATATCTTCATCGTCTGTCTCTTTTTTGTTGGGGCCAGACCTGTTTGAAATATCGAGATCCTTAATTGATGATAAAATTAACCTATAAGTTGAGATTTTAATTTTATCTTTAGATTTTAATGCATTTTTATATTCTTCTTCAATTGTTTCTTTTAAAGACATAATTTTAATCTACTTTAAAGAAAAAATTCTTCAAAAGAAAAATTGTTTTTTTACAATTTTATAATACATCTCTGTTGCGATAATAAATCAATTATTGTATTAACCTTTAACTTATGAGTTGTAATTGATCAAAAAAGTAAAAAAATCTCGCTCAAAAAATTCTCAAAAAAACACAGGTATTTTAGTTTTAGAAAACAAAAAGATTTTTAGAGGAATCGGGATTGGATATCAGGGAGAAGCAACTGGTGAAGTTTGCTTTAATACGTCATTAACGGGGTACCAAGAAATAATATCAGATCCTTCTTATGCAGGACAAATAATAAACTTTACCTTCCCTCACATTGGAAATGTAGGGACAAACAAAGAAGATTTTGAATCTGATAAAATATGGACTAAAGGAGTTATTTTTAATTCTGAGATAACATCACCATCTAATTATAGATCTTTTCAACATTTAGATGCTTGGTTAAAAAAAAATAAGATAGTTGGAATTACTGGACTTGATACAAGAAGTTTAACGAATTTTATTAGAGATAAAGGTGCTCCAAAAGGAACCATTGCTTACTCAAAGAAAAGTAAATTTCATATCAACAAACTTATTAATTCTACGATCAAATGGAGCGGGCTAAAAAATTTAGATTTAGCAGAAAAAGTTACCACACAAAAAAATTATATTTGGAAAGGACTTAAAACTTGGAGAAAAGAATATGGTTTTAGAAAAAATAATCAAAATTCATTTCATGTAATCGCCATAGATTATGGAATAAAAAAAAATATTTTGAGATATTTTTCTGATTTTAAATGTAAAGTTACTGTAGTTTCTTGTAAAACACCTGCGGAAAAAATTTTATCTCTTAAACCTGATGGTGTCTTCTTGTCTAATGGTCCTGGAGATCCAGCTGCCACAGGAAAATATGCAATTCAAATAATTCAAAATCTTATTAAAAAGAAAATGCCATTATTTGGTATCTGCCTTGGTCATCAGATACTCGCACTCGCATTAGGTGGTAAAACAAAAAAAATGAAATTAGGTCACAGAGGAGCAAATCATCCTGTCAAAAATTTGATTAGTGAAAATGTGGAAATTACTAGCCAAAATCATGGTTTTGAAGTTGTAAGAGAAAATTTACCAAAAAACATTCAGATCACTCATAAATCTTTGTTCGATAATAGTATCGAAGGAATAAGATTAAAGAATAATCCTGTATTCTCAGTTCAATATCATCCAGAGTCAAACCCAGGACCACAAGATAGTGTTTATTTATTCCAAGAATTTATTACCAATATGAAAAAAAATGCCAAAAAGAAAAGATCTTAAAAAAATTTTAGTAGTAGGTGCTGGACCAATTATCATTGGTCAAGCTTGTGAATTTGATTATTCAGGAACACAAGCTTGTAAGGCATTAAAAGATGAGGGTTATAAAGTTATTTTAATTAATTCAAATCCAGCAACAATTATGACAGATCCAGATGTTGCAGATAAAACTTACATTGAGCCTATTACTTTAGAGGTTTTAGAAAAAATTCTCAAAAAAGAAAAACCCGATGCAATTCTTCCAACCATGGGTGGCCAAACTGCTCTTAACCTCGCAATGGAGGCAGAGAAAAAAGGAATTTTAAAAAAATATAAAATCGAATTAATTGGTGCAAATTCAAAAGCTATTTCCAATGCGGAAGATAGAAAAAAATTTAGAAAAAACATGATTGATATTGGTTTAGATCTTCCAAAATCTGAGATCGTAAACAATATAAATCAAGCATCAAAAGTTTTGAATAAAATCGGTCTGCCAGCAATAATTAGGCCAGCTTTTACACTTGGAGGTTTAGGGGGAGGAATAGCAAAAAACAAAAAGGATTACCTAAAAATTATCAAAAATGGTTTACACGAGTCTCCAGTTAGCCAAGTACTTGTGGAAGAGTGCTTAGAAGGTTGGAAAGAATTTGAAATGGAGGTTGTAAGAGATAAAAAAGATAATTGTATAATTATTTGTTCAATAGAAAATGTAGATCCAATGGGAATACATACAGGAGACTCGGTTACAGTCGCTCCTGCATTGACATTGACTGACAAAGAATATCAGGTAATGCGAAATGCTTCTATTGCGTGTTTGAGAAAAATAGGAGTTGAGACAGGTGGTTCAAATGTTCAATTTGCAATAAATCCTAAAAATGGGCGAATGGTAATAATTGAGATGAACCCTAGAGTATCAAGATCGTCAGCACTAGCATCAAAAGCAACTGGATTTCCCATTGCAAAGGTTGCTGCAAAACTTGCGATTGGCTATACATTGGATGAATTAAAAAATGAAATTACCAAAGTTACTCCAGCATCATTTGAACCAAGTATAGATTATGTAGTAACCAAAATTCCAAGATTTACTTTTGAAAAGTTTTCAACTTCTCCCGCAATTTTAGGCACATCAATGAAATCGGTAGGGGAAGCAATGGCAATCGGAAGAAATTTTAAAGAGTCTCTTCAAAAAGCATTGGTGTCTCTTGAGACTGGTTTTTCAGGTTTAGATAGAATATTCAATCTAAATAAAAGACAAATTGAAAAAAAACTAAAAGAAAATATTCCAAATAAAATCTTACTTGTTGCAGAAGCAATGAGGAAAAAAATCAAGCTTAAAAGAATTTACAATTTATCAAAAATCGATCCATGGTTCTTAAACCAAATTAAAGAAATAATAGATAATGAAATTAAGATTAAAATTAATGGATTGCCTAAAAATTTTGAGGATTTTAACAAAATAAAATCAATAGGTTTTTCAGATAAGAAGCTTTCTGAGCTATCAAATTTATCTGAAGACATTGTGAGAAAAAAAAGGACTGCGCTTAAAATTTTACCAGTATTTAAAAAAGTTGATACTTGTGCTGCAGAATTCAAATCTTTTACACCATACATGTACTCGACATATCAAAGAAATTTTTCAATAAATTCAGAATGTGAAGCTGACCCGAGTGTTAAGAAAAAAATTATAATATTAGGCGGAGGGCCCAATAGAATAGGACAAGGAATAGAATTTGATTATTGCTGTTGTCAAGCCAGTTTTGCCTTAAAGGCTGCTGGTTTTGAAACTGTTATGGTTAATTGTAATCCTGAGACTGTCTCAACAGATTATGACACTAGCGATAGATTATATTTTGAGCCTTTAAAAGAAGAATATGTTTTCAATATTATAAAGAGAGAGAAAGAAAAAGGGAATTTAGTCGGTATCATTACGCAATTTGGTGGTCAAACTCCAATTAAATTAGCAAAATTTTTACATGATAATAATCTCCCAATTTTAGGAACTCAATACTCATCTATTGATCTAGCAGAAGATAGAGATAGATTTAGAAAACTTTTAAAAAAATTAAACTTAAATCAAGCTGAAAGTGGAATTGCAAAAAATTTTAAACAAGCAATTGAAATATCTGAAAAAATTGGTTTGCCTTTAATGGTTAGGCCTTCATACGTTCTTGGAGGAAGGGCGATGGAAATTGTTTATGAAAAAAGTCAATTAAAAAATTTTGTAGAGGAAGCATTTAAAGCAGCAGAAAAAAATCCAATTCTTATTGATAAATTTTTAGATCATGCAATGGAGGTAGATGTTGATGCTATATCCGATGGTAAAGAAGTACATGTGGCTGGCATCATGCAGCATATAGAGGAAGCAGGAATTCATTCTGGGGACTCGGCTTGCAGCTTACCACCTGTTTCCATAAAACCTTTTTTACTAAAAGAAATTGAGAAACAAACAAAAAATTTAGCCCTGGCTCTGAAAGTAAAAGGTTTCATGAATGTTCAATTTGCAATAAAGAAAGATGAAATTTTTGTTATTGAAGTAAATCCAAGAGCTAGTCGGACTGTTCCATTTGTATCAAAAGCTAAAGGAATACCATTGGCAAAGATAGCCTCGAGAGTTATGGCTGGGGAAAAACTTTCAAAATTTAATTTAAAAGATAAATCTAAAGGAATGTTTGCCGTGAAAGAAGCTGTTTTTCCGTTTAATAAATTTCCAAACAGTGATTTATTGTTAGGTCCAGAAATGAAATCAACTGGAGAAGTGATGGGATTTGACAAAAATTTTGGAATGGCATACGCAAAAAGCCAGATAGCATCGTCTAATTCGTTACCTACAAATGGACTGGCTTTTTTATCATTAAAAGATTCTCATAAAGATGAAGGTTTAGGACTTGCAAAAGAACTCTTGGAACTAAAATTCCATTTGTGTGCTACAAAAGGAACAGCTGAATACATTAAAAAACATGGCATGAGTTGTAAAATTATAAATAAAGTAAGTAGTGGATCACCTCATATCGTTGATGTTCTCAACTCCAAAAAAATAGCTTTGGTAATTAATACTGGTGGGGGCAATACAGAACATAGATTAAA
>CACGAC010000006.1 GCA_902571015.1 uncultured Pelagibacteraceae bacterium
AGAAAATTTAAGTTATTTTGGTAAGAATGATGAAGCTAACTGGATTTATAATTTTTCTCTTCCGCCCTTATTAATCCATGCTTTTTTATTTGAAAACAGTTCTTATCTCAATAAATGGAGTAAAAAACTTCCGAATGCTAAATTCCAGAATAGTTATTTAAATTTCATTGCATCACATGATGGTATTGGCATGAGGCCCACTGAAGGAATATTGAACGAAAGATCATTAAATAATTTTCTTAAAAGATTAAAAAAAAATGGATCAAAATTTTCGTATAGAAAAGTTCAAAATAAATCTAAAAAAGTTTATGAAGCAAATATCACAGTTTATGATGCATTAAAAAAATCAGATACTGACCCTAATGGGAAATTTTTTTTAGAACGCTATATTGCAGCTCATGCAATAATGATTTCTTTTGAGGGTATTCCAGCTATTTATTTCAATTCCTTGTTTGGCAAATCTAATGATGAAGCAAAATATGTAATTACAGGGAATAATAGAGATATTAATAGATATAAATGGAATTATGAAAATATTACTAAAAAATTAAACAATAAAAATTCTAAACAAAGTATTTTTTATCAAAATCTTGGAAAATTATTAGAAATAAAGAGAAAACAAAAAGCATTCCATCCTAATGCTAAAAGATTAAATATCAATCTAGGGTCTAAAATTTTTTGTTATGAAAGAATTAGTTTAGATAAAAAACAAACCATAATCTGTATCACAAATCTTTCCACTAAATTACAATATATTAAAATTAATAAAAATTTAATCAAATATAGAGATTTACTTGGTAGAAAAATATTTTTTACACTCGATAAAAAAATTAAATTAGATCCTTGTCAAACAATCTGGTTATCTAATAGATAAATTATTTTTCCCAATCAAATCTTGGAAAAGAATTAAAAATTTTAAAAATACCATCTGACCATTGATTGCATACTTTTGAATATTCATCATCAGTAATATTTAAACATTTTTGGGAAAGAATTTTATATTCATTTTTTTTATAAACCACAAAATCAATTGGTGGACCCACAGTTAAGTCACTTTTTAAGGTTGAATCAATTGAAATTAAAGCACATCTAGAAGCATCTCCGATTGAAACATCAGGTTTAATAACTCTATCTAAAATTGGCTTACCATATTTAACCTCACCAATTACCAAATATGGCTTGCTATCAGCTGGTTTAATATAATTACCCTGTGGATATACTAGATAAAGTTCCATAGGTTGATCTTTAATTTGTCCACCGACTATAAAAGTTGATCCTAATAAAACTGTATCAGTATTAATTCCTTTTGGCATTGAATGTTCAACATTCAAGGATCCAATATAAGATGCAATTTGATCAAAATCTTTACAAGTATTTAAATTAATAATTCCCGATGTATCTTTTAAATCTTTTTCAATAGACTTATACACGGCTTGTGAAGTACCTAAATTTCCTGAAGTTACAATAATTATTGTTCTGTCACCGACATCATATGTAAACATTTTAGAGTAAATGTTTACATTATCTAAACCAGCATTTGTTCTTGAATCTGAAGCAAAAACAAGACCATCGTTTGCTTTTATACCAATACAATAAGTCATAATTTTAAAGCAATATTTATAAATTTGCTTAATGTATAATCTATTTCTTACATAACAGGTATAACAATTATACAATTGAATTAATTAATTTAAAATTTGAAAATAATGAATGACTTCTAAATTATGGAAAGATTATAACGCTAAAAATGCATATGATGGTTATTTTACTGCAGATAACAAACTTAGAAAACACGCAAAAATAATATCTGGAATTTTAGAAAAGTACGGCAAAAAGAAATTGCAAGAAATTGAAAAAAATTGTCAGAGTACGATTAGTGCAAGAGGAATAAATTTTAGAGTATATGCCGCTAATAATAGAGCTGAAGAAAAAAAATGGCCTTTAGATATTATCCCAAGAATAATACCTAAACCTGTTTGGAATAAAATTTCCAAAGGTTTAAAAC
This sequence comes from uncultured Pelagibacteraceae bacterium, assembly GCA_902571015.1. GTDB lineage: Bacteria > Pseudomonadota > Alphaproteobacteria > Pelagibacterales > Pelagibacteraceae > Pelagibacter. The sequence continues at coordinate 2,006 of CACGAC010000006.1, forward strand.
AAAGAGCCAAAGCACTTAATCTTTTTATTGATGATATCTATAATCAAAAAAAAATTTTCAAAGATAAAATAATACCTGAAGACTTAATTTTAAAATCTCCCTATTACATAAAACAGTGTGAAGGTTTTTCACCAAAATTTAAGGCTTGGTCTAATATATCTGGTATTGATTTAATAAGAAATAAAAACGGAGAATATTTAGTTCTTGAAGATAATTTAAGAGTGCCATCAGGTGTATCTTATATGCTTGAGAATAGAATGGTTATGATGGATGTTTTTCCAGAACTATTTTCTAGATATAAGGTTTCATCAATTCATCAGTACACAAATAAATTATACAATTGTATGGTTGAGTGTATTCCAAAAAAGACATCTAATCCTCATATGGTTGTTTTAACTCCAGGAATTTACAACTCAGCTTACTTTGAACATTCATTTTTAGCAGAGCAAATGGGAATCGCTTTAGTTGAAGGTAAAGACCTTTTTGTTGAAGATGATAATGTTTATATGAAAACTGTTAAAGGACCTCTTAAAGTTGACTGTATATACAGAAGACTTGATGATAGTTTTCTAGATCCCAAAGTATTTAATAAAGAGTCTTTAATTGGAGTGCCAGGCTTGTTTAAGTGCTGGTTAAAAAAAAATGTTGGTATCTTAAATGCAATAGGAACAGGTGTTGCAGATGATAAAGTTGTATACTCATATGTTAATAAAATGATAACTTATTATCTGGGTGAACAACCTTTATTAAATCAAGTGGAGACATATTTATGTCATGAGGAACAACAAAAAAAATATGTTTTAGAAAATCTATCCAAGTTAGTTGTAAAACCAGCAAATGCCTCAGGTGGTTATGGATTAATGATAGGACCCAAGGCGCCTAAAAAAGAAATTGAAGAGGTAAGACAAAAAATTTTAAAAAATCCAAGAGAATTTATTGCTCAACCACTAGAAGTGTTATCAACTGGTCCAACTATAACTAATAATAATATCGAGCCTAGACACGTTGATTTAAGACCATTCATTTTAACAGGAAAATCAAATTATGTGACTTCAGGTGGACTAACAAGAGTAGCTTTGAGAAAGGGTAGTACTATTGTAAATAGTTCACAAGGTGGTGGATCCAAAGATACTTTAATTGTTGGTTAAAATATTTATTCAACAAGAGCTTTTTCTAAATATTTTATATTAAGTTTACAATCTTTATATCCTCTAGTGACAACATTTAAATATCTTTATAGGAAATCTAAATGGCGTTTTTTTTGTTATGGTATAATTCATTACTTTTTTACCCTCATACAAAAAATAATATTTTTTATATAAAATTAGATAATCCTTGTAGACATCGAGTTTTTTTTCATCGCTCTTGGAAATTTCTTATAATCGAATTTTTTTATTTGAGTTTAATATAACAGATCCAAGTATAACTTTTAGCTTCATTATATGCTGTAGAAAATTTTTCTTTATAATCATCAGAAAGAATAGGCTTTTCAGTAAAATATTTTTTATTATCCCATAATTCTCCCCATCTATTATATTCCTTTTTAAAAATTGGAGGAAACTCCTTATAAATATCGATATTTTTTAAAAAAAAATTTCTATGTTTTCTGTTTGGAGAGATATTATCTAGTTTTAAGTTCCAAATAAGCTGGTTAACATCTATGTTTGGCACATAATTTTGATTGAAATATTTCTTTAAACATTCTTTTAAAATTTTTTTCATATTTTTTATAATATCTTTAATTGTTATTTTTCTTATATTTCCTGCATTATCTAAAATTTTTTTAAAACTATAATTATCACCTAGCCCACTAGCATAATTATCTTCATAAATTATATTTTTAAAACCATACTTTTTACATTGTTTGAACCTTTCTAATGCATTTTGATGATCATCAAAAAAAATTAAGGTTTTTTGTTTTATGTTAGAGAAATTTTGTTTTGAAAAATCTATATTTGAGTAAGTTGCCTTTTTTGATTTATATTTTAAATTATTCAAATTAATATCGATAGAAAGTATCTTGGCATTTGGACAAGTTTTTTCTATTAACCATGTTGATTGTCCTTTGTAAACTCCACTCTCAACGACAAATTTTGGATTGATTTTTTTTAAGAAGTAGTAAGTTGCAAACATATGGGGATATTGCATGCCACCAATATTAGACTTAATTGGCCTTTTTTTATACAATTCGTCAAATTCTTTTAGATATTTAAGAATATCTTTTGTTTTAAACTTAGCCGAATTTTTTGCAAAAGCTTTCACAGGATAATTTAAGTTAAAGCTTTATCTAAATATTTTTGATCAAGTTTACAATCTTTGTATCCGCGCTTAACCACGTTTAAGTATCTTTCAGTTGGAAATCTAAAACTGGTTTTTTGAACCATTGTATAAGTCATCACTCTCTTTCCATAATGTAAAAAATAATACTTTTTATATAAAATTGGATAATCTTCGTAAATATCAAGTTTTTTTTCATCACTCTTAGAAATTTCAAATAAACCACCTGGCACTATAGAATTTTTTTTTGGTTCAATATCGGCTGCTCTGTATTTACTTCTAAAAGTTAATCTAAAATTCTTAAGATTAATTTTTTTGATAAAAGCACTATCTTTACATCTTCTTTTCATCTGAAAATGGTTAAGATTACTTCCGTAAGCAAAATAAAGCATTTATCTATCTACAAATTCTATTTTTTTATCATTAACAAATTTTAATATTTGAGAATTACATTGATCAATTTTAGATTGATTCTCTGAACGAAGCACTATTGAAACTCCAAGTTTCCCAGCATGGAAGAATGGATAACTTCCTATCTCAACATCTTGATTTTGCTCTTGTACTTTTGTTAAAGAGTTTGCAATTTCACTTTCTACTGTTTTTAAACTTATGGTGTGACTTAAAATAGGATCACCCCCAACAATCTTGTTTTTTAATCCACCCAACATTGATTTCATAATTGATGGAACTCCTGGTAAACAAAAAACATTTTCCACACTAAAACCAGGGGCTCCGCTTGTTGGATTAAGAATTAAATCTGCATTTTCTGGCATCCAAACCATTTTTTGTCTTCCTTCATTAAACTCACCTGGCTGGTAATAAGCTTCTAATATTTTATATCCTTCTTTATGGAGCTCATATTTAAGACCAAAAGCTTTTGCTACTGATTGAGCAGTTATATCATCGTGTGTGGGGCCAATACCACCAGTTGTGAAAACATAATTGTTAGATTTCCTCAAAAGGTTTAGTGTCTCTATGATTATATCTTCTTGATCTGGAATTATTCTTACTTCATTTACTTTTACACCAATGGAATTTAACCATGTTGCTAATGTGCTTGTGTTAGTGTCTTGAGTTCGACCAGAAAGAATTTCGTTACCAATGATTAATATTGCAGCATTTACTTTTGTGTTTTTACTCATTTTATATGTATAATTCGAATATGGAATTTACCAAGTCTTTATTAAAAGGCAAATTAATCAAAAGATATAAGCGTTTTTTTGTTGATGTAAATCTAAATAAAGAAATTGTCACTGCACATTGTCCAAATACTGGATCTATGAAAGGTTTGCTAGATGAAGGGAATGAAGTGCATTTATTCAAGCATGATGATCCAAAAAGAAAGTTAAAATATGGTCTAGAAATTATTAAGGCCAAAAAAAACTTTGTCGGAATAAATACTCATAGAGCGAATAAAATTGTACACCACGGATTAAATAATAACCTCATCAAGGAATTCAAAAATAACGATAAGATTAATTCAGAAGTTTTTTTTAATAAAGAAACTAGATTTGATTTTTTAATTGAAAAAAAAGGTCAAAAAAGTTTTCTAGAAGTGAAGAATGTTACTCTTTTTAGAGATGAAAAAACAGCTGAGTTTCCAGATGCTATTACTGCTAGAGGATCAAAACATTTACTTACTCTTATTGATGCCATAAAGAAAGGCTATAAGTCTTACTTAATATTTTTAGTACAAATACAAAATATGGAGTATTTTAAAATAGCAAAGGATATTGATATTAAGTATTATGAAAATTATTTGATAGCTAAAAAAGCTGGGGTAAATTTTTTGGCTTATAGATGCAAAATTAGTTCTAAAAAAATTTATATAGATAAAAAAATAAAAATTATTGATGAGTAATTACACTGAAAAATTTGAAAAAATGAGAATAGCTGGAAAGTTAGCTTCACAAACTTTAGACATGTTAACAGAAAATATTAAAGAAGGTGTTTCAACAGCTTACATAGATAAGCTTGGCTATGAGTTTATAAGGGATAATGGTGGCCACTCTGCCCCACTTTACTATCGTGGTTTTACTAAATCTTTATGTACATCTCTTAATCATGTTGTATGTCATGGTGTCCCCTCTGAGGATAGAGTTTTAGTTGAAGGAGACGCCCTTAATGTAGATGTAACTGCTATCATTAATGAACATTATGGAGATACAAGTAGAATGTTTTGTATTGGAAAAACCTCGGTAAAATTAAATAATCTAATTGATGCAACTTATCAGTCTATGATGAAAGCAATTAAAATCTTAAAACCTGGTATTAAGCTTGGAGATATAGGACATGAAATACAATCTTATATTGAAGAGAAAGGATTTTCTGTAGTTAAGGATTTTTGTGGTCATGGGATAGGGACATCATTTCATGAACCACCAAACATTTTACATTACGGAACAAAGAATACAGGCATGGAATTAAAACCTGGGATGACATTTACAATAGAACCAATGATTAATGCTGGTAAATTTAATGTAAAAATGCTTAATGATGGGTGGACTGCAGTTACAAAAGACAAATCTTTATCTGCACAATTTGAGCATACTGTTGGAATTACTGAAAATGGTTATGAAATATTTACAGAATCTGCTAAAGGTTATTCAAAGCCTCCATACTTATAATTAATGATTAAAAGATACTCTCGAAAAGAATTAACAGATATTTGGTCTGAGGAAAATAAATACAAAATATGGTTGGATGTTGAAATTGCTGCAGCTCAAGCAATGGAAAAACTTGGTCAAATTCCAAAAGGTGTCTCGTCAATAGTTAGGAAAAAAGCTAAAATAAATGTAAAAAGAATTCATCAAATTGAAAGTAAAGTTAAACATGATGTAATTGCTTTTTTAACTTCCATAACAGAAAAGGCAGGAATTAAAGCTAGATACCTCCATCTTGGCATGACTTCATCTGATGTAGTAGATACAAGTTTTAATATTCAATTAGTTCAATCAGGAAAAATTATCTTAAAAGACATAGATCAAATTTTAAAAGTATTAAAAAAACAAGCTAGAAAATATAAATTTACTCCTTGCATAGGTCGTAGTCATGGAATTCATGCTGAGCCAATAACATTTGGATTAAAATTAGCTTCCTTTTATGAAGAGTTTAAAAGAAATAGAGAAAGATTAGTTTACGCTATAGATCAAATATCAACTTGTGCAATTTCTGGAGCTGTTGGAACATTTGCAAATGTAAACCCTAATGTCGAAAAACATGTTGCAAAAAAACTTGGATTAAAAGTTGAACCAATCTCTACTCAAATAATCCCAAGAGATCGTCATGCATTTTATTTTTCAGTATTAGGAATTATCGCAGGAAGTATAGAAAGAGTGGCTATAGAAATAAGACATTTACAAAGATCTGAAGTTTACGAATTACAAGAATATTTTTCTAAAAGTCAAAAGGGTTCATCTGCAATGCCCCATAAAAAAAATCCAATTTTAAGTGAAAATTTAACAGGACTAGCTAGAATGGTAAGAAGTTCTGTTGTTCCAGCGCTAGAAAATATTGCACTTTGGCATGAAAGAGATATTTCACATTCAAGCGTAGAGAGAAATATTGGTCCTGATGCAAATATTACTCTAGACTTTGCACTTGTAAGATTAGCAGGTGTTTTAGATAATATGATTGTTTATCCAAAAAAAATGCTAGAAAATCTTAATCTTACTAAAGGGCTAATTTTTTCTCAAGAAGTGATGCTAGAACTGACAAAAACTGGTATCACAAGAGAAAAATCCTATAAGTTAGTACAAGGATATGCAAAAAAATGTTTTGCTGAAAATTTAGATTTGTTTAATGTTATTCAGTCTGACAAGTTAATAATGAGTAAAATTTCAATCAAAAAATTAAAGTCTATCTTTAATTATTCTAAACACTTTAAAAATGTAAATCTAATATTTAGGCGGGTTTTCAAATAATGAAAAAAGGTAAAAAACTTTACGAGGGAAAAGCCAAGATAATTTATTCAACCTCAGATAAAAATTTAGTAATCCAATACTTTAAAGATGATGCTACAGCATTTAATAATGAAAAAAGAACTACTATTGAGGGTAAAGGAGTTTTAAATAATAGAATTTCTGAACATATTCTTACAAATTTATCTCAAATTGGTATTGAAAATCATTTAGTCAAACGACTAAATATGAGAGAACAATTAATTAAATTTGTAGAAATAATTCCAATTGAATTTGTTATTCGGAATGTTGCGACAGGATCTTTGACTAAAAGACTTGGAATAGAAGACGGAACTGTACTAAAAGAACCTTTAATTGAATACTGTTTGAAAGATGACAAACTTGGCGATCCATTAATTTCAGAGGATCATATTTACGCGTTTGATTGGGCAAATAAAAAAGAAATCGAAAAGATAAAAAAAACTATTTTTAGAATTAATGATTTTATGATTGGGATGTTTAGAGGAGTGGGAATAAAATTAATTGATTTTAAATTAGAATTTGGGCGAACTAAAATTGATGGTAGAAAAGAAATAATTTTGGCTGATGAAATAAGCCCTGATACTTGTAGATTGTGGGACTCTGCAACTGACAAAAAACTTGATAAAGATAGATTTAGAAAAGATTTAGGAGATTTATTACCTGCGTATACCGAAGTTGCCAAAAGACTTGGAATTCTACATGAGCAATCAAACGTTTCTGCAGTGAATGTAACTAAACTATCCTCAATTAAAAAGAAGCGAAAATGAAAGTTTCTGCCGTAATAACTCTTAAAAAGGATGTTTTAGATCCACAAGGAAAAGTAATCCATGAAACATTAGATGGTATGGGTTTTAATTCTGTCAATGAAGTTAGACAAGGAAAATATTTTGAAATTGATGTTAAAGAAAATGATCCAAAAAAAGCTAAAGATCTTGTGGAAGATATGTGTAAAAAACTTTTAGCTAATCTTGTTATTGAAAACTACAAAATTATTGAGACACAATAATTAATGAAATCATCGGTTATAACCTTTCCTGGTTCAAATTGTGATCGAGACATGGATGTAGCTCTTACAAAATTTGGATTTAAAAACAAAATGGTTTGGCATAATGATCAAGAATTGCCCAAAAGTGATTTAATTGTTTTGCCTGGTGGTTTCTCTTACGGTGACTATTTACGTTGTGGCAGCATGGCCTCAAAATCAAAAATAATGAATTCAGTAATTAATTTTGCAAAATCTGGTGGATTGGTAATGGGAATTTGTAATGGTTTTCAAATTTTGGTTGAGGCTGGATTAGTACCAGGGGTATTATTAAGAAATAAATATCTTCAGTTTATTTGTAAAAATGTCCACGTAAAAGTAGATAATAAAGAAAACACCTTTTTCAAAAATCTTGATAAAAAAGTTTTGGAGTTTCACATAGCCCATAATGAAGGTAATTATTTTTGCACCAACGATCAACTCAAAGAGATTGAAGATAATAATCAAATAGCAATTTATTATTGTGATCAAAATGGCAATACAAATGATCAAATAAATCCTAATGGTTCAATAAAAAATATTGCAGGTATTTTTAACAAAGAAAAAAACGTTTTAGGAATGATGCCTCATCCTGAGAGAATGATAGATGAAAGTTTATCTGGGGAAGATGGATCCATCTTTTTTAAAAATCTTTTAAATAATATTAAATAATGTTGGTTAACGAAAAAATTGCAATTGAGCATGGTTTAAAATCAGATGAGTATAAAAAGATTTGTAAATTATTAAAAAGAACACCTAATATTACTGAGTTAGGTATATTTTCTGCAATGTGGAATGAACATTGCTCCTATAAATCTTCACGAATTCATTTAAAAAAATTACATACTAAAGGAAAAAAAGTAATTCAAGGGCCAGGAGAAAATGCTGGTGTTATTGATATTGAGGATGGAGATGCAATAGTTTTTAAAATCGAGAGTCATAATCACCCATCATTTATTGAGCCTTATCAGGGAGCCGCTACAGGAGTTGGTGGAATTATGCGAGATGTTTTTACAATGGGTGCAAGACCCATTGCTAACTTAAATTCAATACATTTTGGTTCAACCCAAAATAAAAAAACAAAAAATTTATTAAGAGGTGTTGTTCATGGAATTGGTGGTTATGGAAACTGTATGGGAGTACCTACCATAGCAGGACAAACATCTTTTGATAGATCATATAATGGAAATATCTTAGTGAATGCTATGACTTTAGGATTAGTTAAAAAAGATAAGATATTTTACTCAAAAGCAGCTGGTTTGAATAAACCAGTTATATATGTTGGATCAAAAACCGGTAGAGATGGAATTCATGGAGCAAGTATGGCTTCCGCAAGTTTTGATGAAAAGATAGAAGAAAAAAAACCAACTGTGCAAGTTGGAGATCCTTTTACTGAAAAACTTTTATTAGAGGCGTGCTTAGAATTAATGTCAGGAGACTCAATTATTGCAATTCAAGATATGGGAGCTGCAGGACTAACCTCTTCAAGTATTGAAATGGCATCAAAAGGAAATTTAGGTATCGAAATTAACTTAAACAAAGTTCCATGTAGAGAAACCAAAATGACTCCTTACGAAATTATGTTATCTGAAAGCCAAGAACGAATGCTTATAGTTCTTGAGAGTGGCAAAGAGCAAATAGCCAAAAAAATATTTGATAAATGGAATTTAGACTTCGCTGTAATTGGAAAAACGACCAATACAAAGAATATTGAATTATTTTTTGACAACGAACAAGTGGCTAATATTCCAGTAAATACATTGGTTGAAAACTCACCGATGTATGATCGAAAATGGAAAAAATCAAAATTACCAAAAAAAAATAAAATAAATAAAACAATATTTAAAAGTCTAAAAATCAAAGATACGTTAAAAAAAATCTTATCTAGCCCTAATGTTTGTAGCAAAGAATGGATTTGGCAACAATATGATCACACCGTAATGGGTGATACTATACAAAAACCTGGCGGAGACTCTGGTGTAGTAAGAGTTCATAAAACAGATAAAGCTATAGCTGCTACAGTTGACTCATCTGCAACTTATTGTTGGGCACATCCACTCACAGGGGGAAAGCAAGTCGTTTGTGAAACTTGGAGAAATTTAATCTCAGTAGGTGCTAAACCTATAGCAGTTACGAATTGTTTAAATTTTGGAAGCCCAGAGAAAGAAGAAAATATGGGTGAGTTTGTAGAATGTGTTCAAGGTATAAGTGAAGCATGTAAATATTTGGATTATCCTGTTGTTTCAGGAAATGTATCTTTTTACAACGAAACTAAAGACATTGGAATTAAACCAACTCCTACGATAGGAGGTGTGGGTTTAATTAAAGATTACAAAAAAATGATTACAATGGATTTTAAGGAAATCGACAACATCATATTAGTGATTGGTAAAACTGAGGGTCATATAGATCAAAGTTTATTATCAAGAATAATATTAAATGAAAATAATGGACCGCCACCTGAGGTTAATTTATTTAATGAAAAAAATAATGGATTGACTCTTCTTAATTTAATAGAGAAAAATTTCATTAAAAGTGCCCATGATGTGTCTCTCGGTGGAATAATCACAGCAATCAGCAAAATGTGTATAAAAGGTGATAAAGGTATACAAATCAAAAAGCCAAAATTTTTGATTAATGAAATTGAATACTTTTTTGCTGAAGATCAAGGAAGATATTTGATTGAAATAAATCCAAAAGATTTAAAAGAAGTCTCTAAGATTTTAGATAAAAATTCAGTACATTATGATGAGATAGGTAAAATAATCGATAAAGAGATGATAATTGATCAAAAGACGAAACTAACAATTGACGAATTGAAATCATATAATACTAATTGGCTTAAGAGTTACATGGTTTGATTATGGCAATGGATTTAAAAGAGATTGAGAAATTTATTAAAGAAGCAATGCCAGATGCTTCAATAGAAATACAAGATTTAGCTGGAGATGGTAATCATTATTCTGCTACAGTTACATCATCTCAATTTGCTGGAAAAAGTAAAATTGAACAACACAAAATGGTTTATAATTCATTAAAAGGTAGAATGGGGAATGAATTACATGCCTTAGCTATTAAAACAAAGGAACAATAATGGATGATAAAACAAAAAATATAATTCAAAATCATATCGACACTAATGATGTATGTTTATTCATGAAGGGAACTCCAGATGCTCCTCAGTGCGGATTCTCAATGGCAGTTTCAAACATGCTGAAAATTTTAGAGGTAAATTTTAAAAGTGTAAATGTTCTTGAAGACCAATCAATAAGAGAGGGAATTAAAATTTTTAGTGATTGGCCTACTATTCCTCAACTTTACGTAAAAAAAGAATTTGTTGGTGGGTGTGATATCGTAAAAGAAATGTACGAAAGTGGTGAATTAAAAAAAGTTTTTTCTGATAAAGGAATTAATTTTAAAAAATAATTATTATCTTGAGTAATATTCAATTACCAAGTTTGGCTCCATTACTACAGGATAAGGAACTTCTTCAAATTTTGGAATTCTGACAAACTTAAATTTTTTGTTTTTTTGATCTAATTGAATATATTCAGGTGCTTCTCTCTCTTTACTTGCTAAAGCTATATCAATGATTGCAAGTTGTTTGGATTTATCTCTTATTTCAATGCTGTCTTCTTCTTTGACTAAGTAACTAGAAATATTCACTTTTTTTCCATTAACTTTAACATGTCCGTGGTTGATTAACTGTCTAGCAGAAAAAATTGTTGTAGCAAACTTAGCTCTATAAATCACTGCATCTAGTCTTCTCTCTAAAAGACCAATTAAATTTTCACTGGTATCTCCTTTAAGCATAGAAGCCTTTTTATAAATATTTCTAAACTGTCTTTCATTAATGTTTCCATAATAAGCTTTAAGTTTTTGTTTTGCTTGTAATTGAATACCATAATCTGAAGGTTTGCCTTGTTTAGTTTGACCATGCTGACCTGGTCCGTAAGCTCTTTTATTGAATGGGCTTTTAGGTCTACCCCACAGGTTAACTTTTAGTCTTCTATCAACTTTATGTTTAGAGTTAATTCTTTTTGTCATTTGATATTGGGTTTTATAAACTTACCCTATTGTTTGTCAATCAACGTTTTTTACCTAAACTTGCGAATACGCCTGATAATATACGAGTTTCTTTATCAGATAACTCCATTTTATAAAAAATATTTCTGAGGTTCTCTAGCATTTTGGGTTTCTTTTCCTTGGGTCTAAAAAAATTTATTTCATCTAAATTTTTAATACAAAGACTTAACATTGATTGAATTTCTTTTTTAGTAGCTGATTTGATTTTTTTTGATCTTTTAAATTGAGTATTTTTTAGTTTGATGAGGCTAGATACGTATTGAGCAATAATAATCAAACTATGGGATAAATTCAAAGATTTAAAATCAGGGTTACTAGGTATTTGTAAAGTATAATTGGCATAACTGATTTCATCATTTGATAAACCTGACGCCTCCGAACCAAATAAAAAACCAATTTTCTTTTTAAAATTTATCTTTTTTAAATCGTCTAAGTTTATGTGTTTGACATTTTTATTTCTAAATCTCGCAGAAGTAGCAATAACAATATCAATTTTGCTTATTGCATCCTCTAAATTATCATAATTTTTGCTTTGTTTGATAATATCTTTAGCTCCAACTGATGTAGCTAATATTTTATCATTTGGAAAAGTAGGTTTTGGTTTTACCAAAATCAATTTATTAAAATCAAAGTTTTTTATTGCTCTGGCACAGGCACCAATATTTTCTGATAATTGAGGTTTATGAAGTATAAATGAGATATTATTTTCACTCATTTATTTACTTGCAGGCGCATTATCTTTAAATAATTTATAATCCAAACTATCAATTAATGCTTTGAACGAAGCTTCGATAATGTTTGTTGAGACACCAATAGTAAACCAATTTTTTCCTTGAGAGTCAGTGCTTTCAATTGAAACTCTTGTAACAGCCTCAGTTCCTGTATTTAAAATTCTTACCTTATAGTCAACCAGTTTTAAGTCTTTTAAATATTTCGAGTATTTTGCCAATCTATCAACGTTTTGTCTGATAGCATTATCTAAAGCATTTACTGGACCATTCCCTTCTCCTTCACACATAATCTTTTCTCCATCAACTTCTAATTGAGCTTTTGCAGAAGAAACTATTTCACCAGAATTATTTTTTTTTACTGATACGTCATATTCATTAATAGATATATATCTTGGTATTTCTCCAATTATTCTTCTTGCTAATAATTCAAATGATGCATCAGCACCATCATAACTATAACCAATGAATTCTCTGTCTTTTACTTCATCTAATAATTTTTTAATTTTTGGATCATTTTCTTGAATATCAATTTTGATACTTTTTAATCTAGAGATAATATTTGACTTCCCTGATTGATCAGAAACAACAATATTTCTTGTGTTACCAACTTCCTCAGGATTGATGTGTTCATAAGTTTTTGGATCTTTTTGTACAGCAGATACATGCAATCCTCCTTTGTGTGAAAAAGCTGCTGCGCCCACATATGGTAAATGTTGGTTAGGTTTTCTATTTAAAATTTCATCTAAAAGTCTTGAACAATCGGTTAGATTTTTAATATTTTTTGGTTTTATTCCAATTTCAAATTGCGATGAAAAATCTTTCTTTAAAAAAAATGTTGGTATTAACGACATTAAATTTGCATTTCCACATCTTTCACCTAACCCATTTATTGTACCTTGAATTTGTCGAACACCAGAGAATACTGCTGCTAATGAATTTGCAACCGCATTACCGGTATCATTATGTGCGTGTATTCCCAAGTTTTTTCCTGGAATTACTTTCGTAACCTCACTAACTATCTGTGTAACTTCATGTGGAAGTGTACCTCCATTCGTATCACATAGTATCACCCACCTAGCACCTTGGTCATAGGCAGCTTTAATACATGAGAGTGCATATTTTGGATTTGCTTTATAACCATCAAAAAAATGTTCTGCATCGAACATGAATTCTTTTTTTGCTTTAACAAAATGTTTTGCACTCTCAGAAATATTATCTAAATTTTCTTCATTCGTAATACCTAAGGCAACATCGACATGAAAATCCCAAGACTTACCAACTAAACATACTGCAGAGGTATTAGAGTTCATGAGTGCAGATAAACCAGTATCATTTTCTACACTTCGTCCAGACCTTTTCGTCATTCCAAAAGATGTTAGTTTTGAATTTTTAAAATCGTGTTTCTTTTGAAAAAATTCTGTGTCGGTTGGATTAGCCCCGGGCCAACCTGCTTCAATGTAATCCACACCCAAGTTGTCTAAAGCTAAAGCAATTTTTTCTTTGTCTTCCAAAGAAAAATCGACTCCCTGCGTTTGAGCTCCATCTCTTAGAGTTGTATCAAATATGTATAATCTTTCTTTGCTCATTTAAATTTCCAGAGTGTTTTACCATCTTTATCTTCTATTAAAACACCTTTGTCCAAGAGCTCATCTCTAATTCTATCAGCTTCTTTATAGTTCTTATTTTCTCTAGCTTTGTCTCTTAAACTAAGCATATTTTCAATTTCAGACTCGGTTAAAGATACTCTTTTCTTTTTAAATTCATTCCATTGCTCACCAGTCTCATTCATCAAACCAATAAATTTGCATGCCGAAACAAATAAGTCTGTGTTTTCACCTTTGTTAGCTTTTTCGAATAACTTATGAAGGTTGGCGATATATCCAGGTGTATTTAAATCCTCATAAAGTGGTTTTAGAATTTCATCTGAAACTTTGACAGATTTAAGATCAGATGAATATACTTTATACCACTTATCTAGAGTGCTTTCACAATCACTTAATAATTTGTCGTTCCAATCTAATGGTTGCTTATAATGTGCACTCATTAAAGCCAATCTGATTATTTGTCCACTAATCTTATTTCTAAAATCTTTTATTTTTAGAATGTTACCTTGTGACTTAGCCATTTTTTCATTAGACATAGTGATAAAGGCATTATGCACCCAGTAATTTGCAAAAACTTTTGTATCATTAGCACATCTGGATTGGGCTATTTCATTTTCATGATGAGGAAAAATAAGATCAATACCTCCACCATGAATATCAAATTCATTGCCTAAAAATTTTTTTGACATAGCTGAACACTCTAAATGCCATCCTGGTCTACCTTTGCCCCAGGGTGAATCCCAAGCAGGTTCATCATTATTTGATGGTTTCCACAGAACAAAATCCTCAGAATTTTTTTTATTTTCACTGATTTCTACTCTAGATCCAGCAATTAAATCCTCTAAATTTTTATTTGATAATTTTCCATAATCAGGAAATTTTTTGACCTCAAAATAAACATGCTTTTTATTTTCATACGCAAATCCTTTTTTAATTAAATCATTTATCATTTCAATCATTAGCTCAATATGTTCTGTCGCTTTTGGCTGATGAGTAGGATTTTCACAATTTAAAAATTCACAATCTTTAAAAAAACTTGAAGTTATTTTTTCTGTGAGTTCTTTAGTAGAAATTTTTTGCTCTTGTGAGGATTTAATTATTTTATCATCAATGTCGGTTATATTTCTTACATATGTTACTGAGGGAAATTCATTTTTTAATAATTTAAATAAAATATCAAAAATTACTAAGGGTCTTGCGTTCCCTATATGAGGATTATCATAAACTGTTGGTCCGCAAACGTACATTCCAACATTTTTTTTTTCTTTTGGAACAAAGTGCTCTTTTTTATTACTCAAATTATTTGTTAAAAAAATATCCATATCAGCTGATTAAGAAATATACCTTATTTAATGATTTGTTAATCTAATTGATTAACTAGGAATCTTGCAAACTGGAATTGGCTCCATTTTATGCAAGTTTTGATTTCGAATTTTTTCGTATTGTTCTCTGTGAGGCGAATTTGGGTTGCCCATTGCGTCTTCAAGTTCTGAATAATTGAATCCTAACTGACCTTCATCTGTTCTTCCATCATCCCATAATCCGTCGGTTGGTGGAGCATCAATAATTTCTTTTAATATACCTAATTCTTTGCCAAGTTCCCATACTTCGGTTTTATTACAATCTGCTATAGGAGATATATCAACACCACCATCTCCATATTTAGTATAAAAACCTACTCCAAAATCCTCTACTTTATTTCCTGTTCCAACTACAATGCCTTTATTTGCTGCTGCAACTTGATAAAGAGTAGTCATTCTAAGTCTAGCTCTAGAGTTAGCAAAACCATGTTCATTATCAAATTTATTTAGGGTTGTTGAAAATGTTTCAAAAAGTTTGTCTAAACTTAAAGTATGCGCTTCAACATTTTTAAAATTTTTTACCAGCCATTGTTGATGCTTCAAACTAAGATCATGTTGATTTTCTTTTTGTTTAATCGGCATTGTTAAAACAATAGTTTTTATCCCAGTCATCGCACTCAGAGTGCTTGAAACTGATGAATCTATACCACCAGATATTCCAATGACTAATGATTGTGCCTTGTTTGGCATTTGATCAACGTATTTTTTGATCCAATTAGAGATAAATTTTACTTTTTCTGATGGTAGCATATCAAATATCTAACTATCTTAAAATTTTATGCAATAGCTTAAGATGCCGCTTGAATAGCATTTTTAGAATAGCTGCTATTCTTTTTAATCTCATCAGAAATTAAAAAGGCTAATTCTAAAGCCTGATCTGAATTCAATCTTGGGTCACAATGAGTGTGATATCTACTTGATAAATCAGCATCAGATATTTTTCTAGCTCCACCTGTACACTCTGTCACATCTTGGCCAGTCATTTCAACATGTAAACCACCTGCGTATGATCCCTCAGACTGATGGACGCCAAAAACATTTTTGACCTCATTAACTACATTGTTAAATGGTCTCGTTTTAAAACCAGTAGTTGATACAATTGTATTCCCATGCATTGGATCACATGACCAAATAACATTAAGACCCTCTTTTTTAATTCGTCTAATTAACTTTGGTAAAAACTTTTCTACATTTTGATGACCAAATCTTGAAATTAAAGTTATTTTGCCTTTTTCATTTTTTGGATTTAATACTTCACAAATTTTTGCAATCTCCTCAGGTTTAGAAGTAGGACCACACTTTATTCCAATAGGATTTTCTATTCCTCTACAAAATTCAACATGTCCACCATCTAACTGTCTTGTTCTATCACCAATCCAGACAAAATGAGCAGATGTATCGTGATACTCACCAGTAGTAGAGTCTACTCTAGTCATACTTTCCTCAAAGGGTAAGTGCAACGCTTCATGTGATGTCCAGAAATTTACAGTGTATAATCTATTATTAAAGTCTGAAGTTATTCCACATGCTTCCATAAAAGCTAGTGCATCAGCAATTTTGTCCTCTAGGTCTTTAAATTTTTTCGCTTGAGGACTTTTTTTAATGTAATCTAAATTCCATAAATGAACTTTATTCAAATCTGCAAAACCACCTTTTGAAAATGCTCTAAGTAAATTAAGCGTTGAAGCTGATTGAGAATACGCTTTGTACATTCTTTTTGGATCAGGTCTTCTAGCTTTTTCGTTAAAGTCTATTGCATTAATGTTATCACCTAAATAACTTGGTAATTCTACATCACCTTGTTTTTCTGTTGGAGCACTTCTTGGTTTAGAAAACTGTCCAGCAATCCTTCCAAGTTTTACAATAGGTAAAGACGCAGAATATGTCATCACCAAGGCCATTTGAAGAATCACTTTAAAAGTATCTCTTATATTGTCAGGATGAAATTCTGCAAAACTTTCGGCACAGTCACCGCCTTGCAATAAAAAAGCTTTGCCATCAACTACTTTAGATAATTGATCTTTTAAATGCCTTGTCTCACCTGCAAATACAAGTGGTGGAAATGTTTTTAATTTATTTAAAACACTATTAAGCTCCTTCTCATCACCATACGTTGGTATGTGTTTGACAGGATACTTTCTCCAGCTATTTACTTTCCAATTTTTCATGTTCAACTCAGGATTGTTGTATCAGAGTTTTTCTATTATTCAACGGTTACTGATTTAGCTAAATTTCTAGGCTTATCTATATCAAATCCTTTTTTTAGAGCAGAATAATAGGCTAATTTTTGTAAAGGAATAGTTAAAAGAAAGGGCAAAAGATCCTCATTAGCACTTTCAACTTCTATTTTTTCCCAAATATTTTCCGAAACCACTTCATCACTACTTTTATTTGTTACTAACAAAACTTTTGCTCCTCTTGCAATAACTTCCTGCATATTAGAAATAGTTTTTTTATAATAATTGTCTCTTGGTGCTAATACAACAACTGGCATTCCTTCTTCAATAAGAGCAAGCGGTCCATGTTTCATTTCACCAGCTGGATAGCCTTCAGCATGGATATAAGATAGTTCTTTTAATTTTAATGCACCTTCTAATGCTATTGGGAAAGAAAAACCTCTTCCTAAAAACATTGAACCTTTAGCATCATTAAACGTATTAGATATTGTCTGTATCTTATTATCGGTCAACAAAGTCTTTTCTGCTAATTTAGGAAGAGATTTAAGGTCTTTAAGTTTTTCATTAAATAACTCTTTTTTTAAATCTTTTCTTAAAAATCCTAGTTTTAAAGCTAAAATGTATAATATAAGGATTTGACCCAGAAAGGCTTTGGTAGATGCAACACCTATCTCAGTCCCACAATGTATTGGTAAAACAAATTTAGAGTCTCTAGCAATCGAACTTTCAATTACATTTACAACCGCACATGTTTTCATATCATTTTGATTACATAAATCTAATGCTGCATAAGTATCTGCAGTTTCACCAGATTGAGATACAAATATATATAAAGTTTCTTTTTTAAATCTGTTTTTTCTGTATCTAAACTCTGACGCAATATCTACATTAACATCTAATGAGGTTAACTCTTCGAACCAGTATTTTGCAAGTAGACAAGAATGATAAGCTGTTCCACAACCAATTAGAGTTACTGAAGAAATTTCATTTGTTTTCCAAGGAAAATTATAAATATTAATATCATTATTTAATGTATCTACATATTCATTAATTCCATTTTTTAACGTTGTCGGTTGTTCCTCTATTTCTTTAGCCATGAAATGTTTATAATCACCTTTGTCATATTTTTCATCTTCAAGAGATAATTCTAAAACTTTTTTATTTATCTTATCTCCATCCTCATTAAAAAATTCAACATGATCTTTTCTTACAATACAGAATTCACCATCATTTAAATAAGTAATCTTATTCGTCATTGCTTTAAGTGCATATGAGTCTGAACCTAAATAATTTTCATTTGGACCATACCCCACAGCTAATGGAGATCCTCTTCTTGCACCAACAATCAAATCAGGTTGATCTTTAAATATTATACCTAGCGCAAAACTACCATGGAGAGATTTGAGAGTTTTTTTTATTGAATTAACAATATTTTCAGTTTTTAAATTTTCTGTAATCAAATGTACAATCACTTCAGTATCAGTTTGTGACTTAAATTTATGACCCTTGCTTACCAAAAATTTTTTTAATAAAGTAGAATTTTCAATTATTCCATTATGAACTACAGAAACATTTTGTGAAGAGTGAGGATGAGCATTAATACTATTTGGCAATCCATGGGTAGCCCAACGAACATGTCCTATACCAATGGTTCCCTCCATTTTTTGAACTAATAGATTATTTTCAAGATTATCAACTCTGCCTTCAGATTTAACTTCGTTAATTTCATTGTTTGAAAGCGTTGCTATACCTGCTGAATCATATCCTCTGTATTCTAATTTTTTTAAAGAACTGATAATTGTTGATGAAACAGGTCTATTACTATTTATTCCTATAATGCCACACATAATTATTTAGATTTTCTTTTATAATTTTTTACCTCTAGTTGTTGGCTTCTAGTGAGCGCTAGAGATTTTTTACTTACATTCCTGGTAATTACTGATCCTGCTCCAACTATACTATTTTCTGCAAGTGTAATTGGGGCTACTAAAGAAGAGTTAGAGCCAATAAAAACATTATCTTTTATTCTAGTTTTATATTTTTTAATTCCATCATAGTTGCACGTAATTGTCCCCGCTCCAACGTTAACTGATTTACCAATTGAAGTGTCGCCAATATAAGTTAAATGATTTACCTTAGATTTTTTTCCAAGAGTGCTTTTTTTAATTTCAACAAAATTCCCAATCTTAGACCCCTCTTTTAAAGTAGTGCCAGGTCTTATTCTTGCATATGGACCTATTTCAACTTTATTTTCAATTTTACATTTCTCTAAATGACTGAAGGATTTAATAGTAACATTGTTTCCAATTATCACTTTTGATCCAATAACTACATATGGTTCTATGGTCACATTTTTTCCAATTTTCGTATCTTTAGAAAAATAGATTGTTTCTGGAGCAATCATATTTACTTTAGATTTTAAGAATTTTATTCTCAGTGAATTTTGAAGTTTATTTATATTTAACTGTTTCATATAGAAAATTACTTACATTAAGTATATATCTTTCTTAATTCACAAAATATTTCTTAAAAATACTTTTAATTATGAAACAAATTTTTACAATTCTTTTTGATTTGGATGGCACTTTAGTGGATACAGCTCCTGACTTAATGAGAGCCCACAATCATGTTATGAGTAAATTTGGATATCCAACCAAGTCTACTGAGGAAATAAGAAACTTGGTGGGCCAAGGTGCTGGTGCAATGCTTGGTCGATCTATATGGGGTCAGGCAAAAAAAGAATTTGGAAAAGTCCAAGATGAAAAAATTAAAAAAGAAATGGTCAAGGAATTTGTAGAGTATTACGGAAATAATATTGTAAATGAAAGTAAATTAATTGATGGAGTTAAAGATTTTTTAATATGGTCAAAAGAAAAAAAGATTTCAATGGGTGTTTGCACAAACAAACAAGAACATCTAGCAATTGATCTTTTAAAAAAAATTGGAATTTATGATTTTTTTGAATATGTGGCGGGTCACAATACATTTGATTATTGTAAACCTGATCCAAGACACTTAACGTCTGTAGTTGAAATTTTAGATGGGGATCTTAAAAAAACTTTAATGATTGGCGATAGTGAAACAGATGCTAATGCCGCAAAAGCTGCTGGAATTCCAGTTATTTTACTTGAGGATGGTTATACGGAAAAAAATACAACTGAAATTTACCATAATCACTTAATAAAAGACTTCATTGGTATTGAAAAAATCGTAACAAAATATCTTTAATATTGATTATTTTTTTTTAACTATTAGAACAGTTTTCAATTAGGAGTTATTTTGATCATACATAACGTAAAAGTTTTCCCATCTAAAGTTCATTTACCCAAAAAAAAACAGCTGGCTTGGAAAATTGCAGAGATTGCAAGTGATAATGCAAAGTTAGATAAAGAAGCAATAGAAATGGTGATTAATAGAATTATTGATAATGCTTCAGTTGCAATAGCTTCTTTAAATAGACTTCCAGTTATTTCATCCCGAGAGATGGCCCTAAAGCATTTAAGAAAAAATGGTGCAACATTATTTGGAGTTGATAATAAATTAAAATTTGATTGTGAATGGGCGGCATGGAGCAACGGAACAGCTGTAAGAGAACTTGATTTTCATGACACATTTTTAGCAGCTGATTACAGTCATCCTGGTGATAATATTCCTCCCCTTATAAGTGTTGCACAACAAAATAAAAAAAGCGGGTTAGATCTTTTAAGAGGGATAATTACTGCTTATGAAGTGCAAGTTAATTTAGTTAAAGGAATTTGTTTACATAAACATAAAGTAGACCACATCGCTCACTTAGGACCAAGTGTTGCCGCTGGAATAGGATCGATGTTAAGACTAAATACAGAAACAATCTATCAAGCTGTTCAACAAGCTCTGCACACAACTATTTCAACAAGACAGTCTAGAAAAGGAGAAATCTCTAGTTGGAAAGCTTATGCCCCAGCGCATGCTGGTAAACTTGCAATCGAGGCTGTGGATAGAGTTATGCGTGGCGAAGGTGCTCCAAGTCCAATTTATGAAGGTGAAGATAGTGTTATCGCACGAATCTTGGATGGAAAAAAAGCTCTATATAGAGTTCCACTTCCAAAAAAAAACGAGACTAAGAAAGCTATTCTTGAAACTTACACAAAAGAATATTCTGCCGAATATCAATCTCAAGCATTAATTGATCTTGCAAAAAAACTTAAAAATAAAATATCAAATCTAAATCATATAAAAAAAATTGATATTTATACCAGTCATCATACTCATTATGTAATTGGTACAGGTGCAAACGATCCTCAAAAAATGGATCCAAATGCAAGTAGAGAAACGTTAGATCATTCAATAATGTATATATTTGCTGTAGCTTTAGAAGATGGTAGTTGGCATCATGTAAAATCTTATTCGAAAGCCAGAGCAAAAAGAAAAAGTACAATTAAGATATGGAGATCAATCAAAACCCATGAGGATAGAAAATGGACCAAAAGATATCATGACCCAAACCCCAGAAAAAAAGCTTTTGGTGCAAAAGTCATAATTACCCTTAAAAATGGAAAAAAAATTACCGAAGAACAAGGAGTTGCAGATGCTCATCCTTATGGCTCAAGACCATTCAAGAGAAAAAATTATATAAACAAATTTTTAACACTTACCGAGAATATTTTAGATAAAAAAGAAATAGAAAGATTTTTAAAAACAGTGCAAAACTTAAGAAAACTAAAGTCAGGTCAATTAGATAGATTGAATATTGTTGTTAAAAAGAGCAAAATTAAACGAAATTTAAAAAAAGGAATTTTTTAATGCATTTTGTCGAAAAAGAACCAATACAAAAAAGAAAAGATTTTACGGATAAATTAAAATCTAAGAAAATATTAAGAGTTCCTGGTGCTTATAATCCTTTAACAGCAAAATTAATTGAGGAGATTGGTTATGATGCTGTTTATGTTTCAGGGGGTGTTATGGCAAATGATCTTGGATTTCCTGATATTGGATTAACCACACTGCAAGATGTTAGTACGCGGTCGTACTTAATTTCTAGAGTTACAAATCTTCCTACAATTGTAGATATAGATACAGGGTTTAAATCATGTAAAGAAACTATAGAAACTTTTGAAGAGTTTGGAATTACTGGAGTTCATTTAGAAGATCAAATTGAAAGAAAAAGATGTGGACACCTAGATAATAAAGAATTGATATCCACAGATGCAATGGTGAAAAAAATTAAAGAATGTGTTTCCGCAAAAAAAGATGAAAATTTTAAAATTATTGCAAGATCCGATGCAAAAAGTGTAGAGGGAATTGATAAAATGATCGAGAGATGTAAGGCTTATATCGATGCCGGAGCAGAAATTATTTTTCCTGAGGCGCTTCATGATGAAAAGGATTTTGAAAAAGTTAGAAAAGAATTATCGTGTTATTTGTTAGCGAATATGACTGAGTTTGGAAAAACTAAATTATTAAATTATAAACAATTAGAAGAAATGGGTTACAACATCGTTATTTATCCTGTTACAACTCAAAGGTTAGCAATGAAAAACGTTGAGGATGGTTTGAGGGACATTTATGCAAATGGACACCAAAACAACATTATTGATAAAATGCAAACTAGAAAACGTTTATATGATCTTGTGGATTACGAGAAATATAATAGTTTAGACGAAAAAATTTATAACTTTAACACCGATGGTCACGAATAATGAGTGATGATATTAAAAAAGGCTTATTAGGAATTGTTGTAGACGAAACAGAAGTCTCAAAAGTAATGCCTGAAATTAACTCTCTAACTTATAGAGGTTATGCTGCTCAAGATCTTTGTGAATATTGTAGATTTGAGGAAGTGGCTTATCTAATTTTAAATAAAGATTTACCGAATACTATTCAGCTTAGAAAATTTGAAAAGGAAGAGAAAAATAATAGAGAATTATCTAAAGATTTATACTCGGTTATAAAAAAAATGCCTAAAAAATCTCATCCTATGGATGTGGCCAGAACTGCTGTGAGTATTATGGGTTTAGAGGATAAAGAAACAACTGACTCCTCTCCTGAAGCAAATATGAGAAAAGCGGTTAGAATTCTTGCAAAAACTCCTACTGCATTAGCTGCCTTCTACAGAATTAGAAAAGGTAAAAAAATTATCAAACCCAAAAAAAATTTAAATATAGCAGAAAACTTCTTTTACATGTGTTTTGGAAAAGTACCTCAAAAAGAAATAGTAAAAGCTTTTGATGTGTCTTTAATATTATATGCAGAGCATAGCTTTAACGTTTCAACTTTTACTGCAAGAACTATTACCAGTAGCTTGTCTGATATTCACGGTGCAATTACTGGGGCGATAGCAAGTTTAAAAGGTCCATTACATGGCGGAGCTAATGAGGAAGTAATGCATATGATGAACAAAATTAAGGATCCTAAAAACGCTCTTAAATGGATAAATGATGCCTTAGATAACAAAGAGGTTGTTATGGGTTTTGGCCATAGAGTTTACAAAAGTGGAGATTCAAGAGTTCCTACAATGAGAAAATATTTCTCTAAAGTAGCAAAAATTAAAAAAGATAAAAAATTTGAAAAAATTTACGACATTGTTGAAAAAGTAATGATTGAGAGAAAAAACATCCATCCAAACGTGGATTATCCAACTGGACCTACTTATCACTTGATGGGTTTTGATACAGATTTCTTTACACCAATATTCGTTATTTCAAGAATAACTGGTTGGTCAGCACATATAATGGAGCAACATGCTGCAAATAAACTGATCAGACCTCTTGCAAGTTACAAAGGTAACAAGCACAGAAAAGTTTTACAATTAAATCAAAGATAATTAACTAAAAGCTTCGACCCAAGTCCCTTGTGTAGATGCTTTAGAATACTCTGTTGCACGACCCTCAAAGAAGTTCATGTGCTCAACTGCATTTAACATTGTATCTAACCATCCAAGAGGATTTTTTTGTACATCGTAAATTGGTTCCAAGCCTAGTTGAACTAGTCTTCTATTACCAATAAATCTAATATAGTCTTTTACTTCTTTTGCAGTTAATCCTTCCATTGGACCCATTTCAAAAGCTAAATCTATAAAGGCATCCTCATGTTCAATAATAGTTCTGCAAGCTTCATATAATTCTTTTTTTAATTTTGGTGTCCAGATTTCTGGATTCTCTTTGATGAATTCTTTAAAAATTCTAATCATAGAATTGCAGTGAAGAGTTTCATCTCTTACAGACCAAGTAACTATTTGGCCCATTCCTTTCATCTTGTTGTGTCTTGGGAAATTTAAAAGGATCGCAAAACTTGCAAATAATTGTAGACCCTCAGTGAAAGCACTAAAGACTGCAACAGTTTTAGCAATGTCCTCTTTTGAATTAACATTAAATCCTTGCATATAATCATATTTGTCTTTCATTTCTTTATACTTCATAAATGCAGAATATTCTGACTCTGGCATTCCAATAGTATCTAATAAATGAGAATAAGCAGCGACATGAACTGTTTCCATTGCAGCAAAAGCTGTCATCATCATTAAAACTTCAGTTGGTTTAAAAACAGTTGTGTAATGTCTTAAATAACAGTTATTAACTTCAACATCAGCTTGAGTAAAAAATCTAAAAATTTGAGTTAAAAGATTTTTTTCAGGTTGTGATAAATTTTTCTGCCAATCTCTAACATCATCACCAAGTGGTACCTCCTCAGGTAACCAATGAATTCTTTGTTGCGTTAACCAAGCGTCATAACACCAAGGGTATCTAAATGGTTTGTAAACTGGATTTTCTACTAAAAGACCCATCTTTTTAGGTTGGATAATTTCTTTTTTTTCTACTTTGATTTTCTCTGCTACTGACATGATAAACACTCCTCGTATTCTGGTTCTTCGTTAGTTTGTTGATTTTTAGATTTATATACATTGGCTGTAATATCAGTTGATTGAGCATTATTGATATTTTCAGCTCTTTGAATTGATTTTGATCTACAGTAATAAAGGCTTTTCAAACCTTTTTTCCATGCATCAAAATGAATTCTATGTAATTCTTTTTTGTGAACGTCTGCTGGTAAAAACAAATTGACTGATTGTGCTTGAGAAATAAATGGTGTCCTATCACCACTCAACTCAACAATCCATTTTTGATTTAATTCAAAAGCAGTTTTAAAAACATCTTTTTCTAAATCAGTTAAAAAATCTAAATGCGAAACTGAACCTTGATTAGTAGTTATTGTTGACCATGTTTCATCATCATTCTTGCCGTGACTTTCCAAAATTTCCTCAAGATATCTATTTCTTACATTGAAGGATCCTGACAAAGTTTTGTGAGTATAACTGTTAGCTGCAATAGGTTCCACTCCTGGTGATGCGCCTCCGCAGATTATTGAAATAGATGCAGTTGGTGCTATTGCGGTCTTATTTGAAAATCTCTCTTTAAAACCATATTCTGCAGCATCTGGACATGCACCTCTTTCTTCAGCTAAATCTTTTGAGGCTTGGTTTACCTTTTCATGAATATTTTTAAAAATCTTTTTATTCCATGACTTTGCCATAACAGACTCGAGTGGAATTCTTTTTTTCTGCAAGAAAGAATGGAAACCCATCACTCCTAATCCAACACTTCTTTCTCTCTCAGCAGAGTATTTAGCATCTTTAAATTGCTCAGGGGCTTTGTTAATAAAATCAGATAAAACATTATCTAAAAATCTCATTACATCTCCAATCATATCTGGATCATCTTTCCACTCATCATACTTTTCTAAATTTAATGAAGACAAACAACAAACAGCTGTTCTATCTCTTCCATCTTTATCGATACCAGTAGGTAAAGTTATTTCACTGCAAAGGTTTGAAGTTTTAACTGTAAGGTTTGCAAGCTTATGATGTTGCGGTATTTGTCTATTAACAGTATCGATGTAAATAATGTAAGGTTCGCCTGTTTCAATTCTCGCTGTTAATAATCTAATCCATAAATTTCTTGCGGATATAGTTTGTTGAATAGTTCCGTCAGCAGGACTCTTTAGCGCCCATTGCTCATCATTTTCTACAGCTCGCATAAATGCATCTGAAACTAAAACACCGTGGTGTAAATTTAATGCTTTTCTGTTCGGATCACCACCAGTTGGTCTTCTCATTTCCATAAACTCTTCTATTTCAGGATGGTCAATTGGAAGATAACATGCTGCAGATCCTCTTCTTAATGAACCTTGGCTGATTGCCATAGTTAGTGAGTCCATCACTTTTATAAATGGAATGATCCCAGAAGTTTTTCCAACTTTACCAATCTTCTCACCTATTGATCTCAAATTTCCCCAATAACTTCCAATACCTCCACCTTTTGCGGCTAACCAAACATTTTCACTCCAAAGATCTAGAATGCCACCTAAGCTATCTGATGCTTCATTTAAAAAACATGAAATTGGTAATCCTCTTTTAGTTCCACCATTAGACAAAACAGGTGTAGCTGGCATAAACCAGAGGTTGCTTATATAATTATAAATTCTTTGTGCATGCAAATTGTCATCTGCATATGTACTAGCTACTCTCGCAAATAAATCTTGAAAAGACTCATTGTGACCAAGGTATCTGTCTTTTAGAGTTGCCTTACCAAAATCAGTTAGGTTTGCATCTTTTGATCGGTCAATTTTAATTATTATGCCCTTATCATTTTGAAACAGCTCAGTTTCATTGTTTAGAGAGAATAAATCTGGTCTATTGCTTTTTTGGACTTCTTTAACCTCAGGGCTATATTCAGAGACAGCTTTCTTTAATGCCTGCGATAGTATTTTATTCATTTTTTGTTAATATATCTTGTTAATATAGCGAAAACAACTATATGTTGTGTGCGCTTGGTGTTAATATACTAAATATTATGTAAATCAACAGAACATTTATAGAACAGTGAAAAAAAAATTCAACTATAAAAATGAAAAAAATGTAAGTAATTAACAGCATGTCTCAATCAATAAAAATAGACCCCTTCGGCTTTAGAGAATATGACGCAAGATGGATTTACGAAAAAGACATTAATGAGCCTGGAATCACGAATCTTGGAAAAGGTCTGGGCACCCAAATTAAAGAACATACTAAAAAAGAAAATCCAAGAGTAATAGTCGGACATGATTACAGATCCTACAGCGAAAAAATAAAGTCAGCTTTAAAAAAGGGTTTGCTATCAACTGGATGTTTTATTGAAGATGTTGGTTTATCTCTATCACCAATGGTTTATTTCGCACAATTTAATTTAGATGCTGATGCAGTTGCCATGGTAACAGCTAGTCACAATGAAAACGGCTGGACGGGAGTAAAAATGGGAATCAAAAAAGGATTAACGCATGCGCCCGAGGAAATGAAAGAATTAAAAGAAATTACCTTAAATCAAAATTTTATTAAAGGTAACGGTAATGAAAAACAAATTAAAGATTTTGATAAAGTTTATAAAGAAGATTTAATAAATAAAAATAAATTAAAAAAGAAAATAAAAGCTGTTGTTGCTTGTGGTAACGGTACAGCAGGAATTTTTGCTCCAGATATACTAAGAGGAATTGGATGTGAAGTAGTAGAATTAGACTGTAATTTAGATTGGAATTTTCCAAAATATAATCCAAACCCTGAAGATTTAGAAATGCTCCATGCAATTGTTAAATCAGTAAAAGAAAACAATGCTGATATTGGTTTTGGTTTTGATGGAGATGGTGATCGCGTTGGTGTAATTGATAATGAGGGAAACGAAATTTTTTCTGATAAAATAGGCTTGTTGATTGCTAGAAATTTATCTAATTCACATAAAAATTCAAAGTTTATTGTCGATGTAAAATCGACTGGTCTTTACTCAACTGATAAAATTTTGAATAAAAATAAATGTGAAACTTTATATTGGAAAACAGGTCATTCTCACATCAAAAGAAAAGTGCACAATGAAAAAGCTTTAGCCGGATTTGAAAAAAGTGGGCACTTTTTTTTCAACCAACCATTGGGTTACGGTTATGACGATGGAATTAATTCAGCAATTCAAGTTTGTCACTTATTAAATAATCAAGATAAAAAAATGAGTGAAATAATTAAAGAACTTCCAACTACTTATCAATCACCAACAATGGCACCTTTTTGTAAAGATGAGGAAAAATACAAAGTGGTTGACGAAATGGTAATGGAATTTAAAAAAATAAAAGACCAAAAAATAAAAATAGATAATCAAGAAATAAAAGAGATTATAACTGTAAATGGAGTTAGATTCTCTTTTGAAGATGGTTCTTGGGGTTTAATCCGAGCATCCTCTAATAAACCCTCATTAGTTGTAGTAACTGAAAGCCCTACTTCTGATGAAAGAAAGTTAAATATTTTTAAATTCATTGATAAAACATTAATGAAAACTGGCAAGATTGGTGAGTACGATCAAAAAATTTAATAACGGAAAGATTCAACTAAAAAGTGTTCATAAAACTGTAAAGAATCATTTATTCTAAATCCGTGAGGTGATGGAGGGAGACTGAAATCACCTCTTTTTTTTTATGGCAGATAAAAAAATTAGATCAATAGCTAAAACTTTTTCTTGGAGATTTATCATTTTTGTTTATTGGGTAATTTTTGGATACATTTACACTGGAACATTTACAGGTGCAGGGATACTCGGTGTTGGATCAATAGTTCCACTTTTTTTTTACTATTTTCATGAGAGAATTTGGAACAAGGTTAAGTGGGGAACTGGTTAATATTAATTTATTGATAAGTATTCAAAAAAAGATCTAATCGATACAATAATTAAGAATATCCCAAAGATCTTGCTCAATATATTTTTATCTATTTTATAAACTGCTTTTGCGCCTACTCTAGCCATTATCATTGTTACCGGCACAAAAACTAGAAATCCAAGTAAATTCACATATCCAAGACTGTAGGGTGTATTAATGTTATCTACAATTTTACCTCCAGTAATCATTGTCACTGTACCAAATACAGCAATCAGAAAACCAACTCCTGCTGCAGTTCCTATTGATCTCCTAATATCATATCCAAAAGTTCTCATAAAAGGGACCATTAATGAACCACCACCTATCCCCAATAATACAGATATAAAACCTATAATAACTCCTGAAATATTTTTAGCTGAATCGGAAATCATTTTTGGATTTTTTAAAAGCTGTTCTCTAAAAAAGATAAAGAATAAACCAACTATAAAAGCCATAATGGAAAAGAATAAAACAAAAGCTGGTGTTTTTAAGTTTACTGCTAAAAATGTTCCCCCAATAACTCCAAATAAAATAAATATGCCAAAGGATTTTATGAGTTTAAAATCAACCGCATCATACTCCATATGAGTTTTTGTTGATATGATAGAAGTTGGAATTATAATCGCTAATGAAGTACCAACTGAAAGATGCATTCTTGTTGCAATATCAAAATCTAAAACAGTAAAAGCATAATAAAGAGCAGGTACTATTATAATACCACCACCAACTCCTAATAAACCCGCCATAAAACCAGCAACAGATGCTGCTAAAGATAAAACAAATAAAAGATTTATAATTTCATTTATGTCTAAAGTTTCCATTATGAGTTGGCCTGAATTGCCTTTTCATTATTCTGAACAATAGTCATAATATGTTTAGCTTTTTGAAAATCAGAGTCTCTTGCCATCATGTTATCACTTAAATATCTTTTCCATTCTTTTGAGCCAACTTGTCCGTGATATAAACCTACTGTATGTCTCATGATATGATTTATTTTTGTTCCTAATTTTACTTCTCTATCAGCATACTCTAAAAGTTTTTCTACAACTTGTTCCCTTGTAGGACTAATCTTTGTTTTGAATATTTCTTTTTCAATTTCAATTAAAGAATACGGATTTTGATATATTGATCTTCCTATCATTACTCCATCACAATTCTTTAAATGATTATTTATCTCTTCAACTTTTGTTATTCCTCCATTTATAATTATTTCTAAATTAGGATTTTCTTTTTTGATGTCATAAACCATTTTATAATTTAGTTTTGGTATATTTAAATTTTGTTTTGGAGATAAACCTGTCAAGATTGCTTTCCTTGCGTGCAATATAAATGTTTTTGAACCAGCATCTCTCATCTTATGAATAAAATTATTTAAATAATCGAACTCTTCTGTATCATCGAAACCAATTCTTGTCTTAGCTGTAACAGGAATTTTACATGCATTTACCATTGAATTAATACATTCAGCAACCAAGTCAGGTTCTTTAATTAAACATGCGCCAAATTTATTTTTTTGAACTTTTTTGCTAGGACAACCAAGATTAATATTAATTTCATCATAACCCAAATCCTCTGCAATTTTAGCTACTTCTGCTAACTCCTCTTTATTAGATCCACCCACTTGTAGAGCTAATGGTTTTTCTTCAGGACTAAAAGATAAAATTTTTTTTCTATCGCCATGAATTGCAGATTTTGTTGCAACCATCTCAGTATAGAGCATTACATTTTTGCTCATTAGTCTTAAAAAGAAACGATCATGCCTATCAGTACAATCCATCATTGGGGCAACTGATATTTTTCTGTTTATTTTTTTTTTAGAATCCAAGGTCTTTACCCATTATTTTATCAGGTAACCATGTTACAATCTCAGGAAAAATACATAAAATTACTATAGCTAAAGCCATAATTATCATAAACGGTATAGATCCTTTTAAAATTTCTGACAAACTAACGTCTGGGGTAATTCCTTTTATAATATAAAGATTTAATCCAACTGGTGGTGTAATTAAGCCAATCTCCATATTGATTGTAAATACTATTGCAAACCAATATGGGTCAAAACCTAAAGTAGTAATAACTGGCAATAAAATTGCTGAAGTCATTACAATAACTGCAACTGGCGGTAAAAAGAAACCAGCTATTAAAAGAAATATGTTTATTAAAATGAACACAACCCATTTGTTAGAGCTTAATTCGACCATGCTCTGCGCTAATGACTGAGTTACATACAGTTGTGAAAGAGTGAATGCAAAAAGATATGAGGCAGCGATAATGAACATTATCATTACACTTTCTTTCATAGAAACTTTAACAATGTTCCAAATCTTTTTTGGCTGATAAATTTTGTACACAACAGCTATTAATACAAAAACTAAGAATGCCCCTACTCCAGATGCCTCGGATGGTGTTGCCACTCCTCCATAAAGTACATAGAGAACTCCTGCTATAATTGCTAAGAAAGGAAGAATTCTTGGTAAAACTTCAAGTTTTTCTTTTAGAGTTGGTCTTACTCTATTTCTTAAAGCTTTTGCTGCATCTTTATCAATAAAATAACTGTGTATTAGAGCCCATATCGCAAACATACCTGCCAACATAAAACCTGGCACAAGACCACATAAAAATAATCTTCCAATAGATGTACCCGTTGCAATTCCATAAACTATCAAAACAATACTAGGTGGAATTAAAACTCCTAAAGTTCCACCTGCTGCAATGGTTCCTGTTGCGATTTGATCGGAATAACCTCTTTTTCTCATTTCAGGTATTCCCATTGTTCCAATTGCAGCACAAGTTGCAGGACTAGATCCACTTAAAGCTGCAAAAATTGAACAAGCGCCAATATTTGAAATTACCAATCCACCTGGTACTCTCCAAAGCCATCTATCTAATCCTGTATATAAATCTTTTCCAGCAGGAGAGTTAGCAACAGCCATTCCCATTAAAATAAACATTGGTATAGAAAGTAAAACAAATGAATTCAATCCTGCAAAAAATGTTTCAGCAAATACATCAAGCATTTGAAAACCTTCAAATGTAACCAAAAGAGCTATCGAAACAAAACTCAAACCAAATGCAATTGGAATTCCAGAAAAAAGTACCAATAAAGTAAAAACTGCAACAATTAATGCTATAATCAGTGGATCCATTTACTTAAAATCCTTTTCATCAGTTAATTTTATAATTTCTGCGATATACTGTAATATCATCAATAAAGCCCCTAACATCATTGATGAATATGGTATCCATAGTGGTGGATCCCACACAGTTCCTGTTGAATAATTTTTGGTAAATGCTTCCTCGAACATTAAAAATCCAAAATAAAATAAAATTAGGAAAAATAATAAACTAATAGAAGATGTAAAAATTTTTAATCTAATTATATTTTTTTTGGATAAAAAATCGTAAATCCATTCCATGCTCACATGAGCTTTTTCACTTAGAACGTATACACTTCCTATAAAAGTTGAAGCAACTAACAGCATAGTTACGAGTTCTGTTTGCCATGTAATAGCTCTTTGAAAAAAATATCTTTCAAAAACAAGTTCAACGATTACTAAGATTGATAAGAGTAATGCTAATACAGCGAAAGCACCACATGCTTTAGCGATAAGATCACAAAATTGAAGATACTTTTTTTTCATAAAAAAAACCCCTATTTAATAAGAATAAATAGGGGTTCTTTATATATTATTTTATTTAACTGCTAAAGCCATTTCCATTAGCTTATCGCCACCTGGAACTTTATCAGCAAATGCCTTATGAGAAGATTTTTTCGCAATCTCTACCCATGCAGCATGGTCTTTTGCATCCATGTATACTAATTTTACACCTGCAGCTTTATAAGCATCTTCAAACTTTTTATCTAAGTTTTCTACTTGAGCTGTCATGTATTTCTCAGCAACTTTTCCAGCCTTCATTAAAGCTTTTTGTTGCTTAGAATTTAAAGCATCAAAAGACTTTTTTGACATCAAAATTGGCTCATACATAAACCATAGACCAAATTTTCCTGGAGGAGTAGCACATGAAACCTGTTCGTAAATTTTGTAACTTACAAAACTTCCTGAACTTGTGTTAGCACCTGTTAATACACCAGTTTGTAAACCTGTGTAAATTTCAGATGAAGGCATACTTTGTATACCTGCTCCAGCTGCTTCTAACATTTGGTTAAATGCTTTTCCAGCAGCTCTCATAACTTGACCTTTTGCGTCGCTAGGATTTTTAATACATTTTGTTTTTGAAGCAAAACCACCACCTAACCAAGCATCAGATAAAACTACAACACCTGCATCATTAATAATCTTTTTAATTTCAGTCATCATTGGACCTTTATTAAATCTTAATGCGTGGTCATGATTTTTCACTGTTCCAGGCATTAAAGTTGCATCAAATTCTGGATGGAATTTAGAAGCATATGCTAATGGAAAAGCAGAAATATCTAATTGACCAGTTGTCATTGGTTTCCACTGTTCTTTTGGTTTGTATAATGATTTAGCTGGGTAAATTCTAATATCTACTCCAACATTTGCTTTTTTAACCTCGTCAGCAATGATTTGAACCATTTCATGACGTGGGTCATAAGATCCATCAGCTCTTGGTGTACCAGGCCATTGGTGACTTGCTTTTAGCGTAACTGCATAAGCAGAACCAATAGTAGTAAAAACAAAAACTAATGAAGTTAAATATAAAGATATCTTTTTTAACATTATTTTTTCCCTCTATTGTTATTTTTAATAATTGAATTAAAGTGAACTTATTAATAAGAGTCAAGTCGACAAAAACTCATGATATACGTAATTATATGGATGGACCTTTAAAAAACCTTCTAGTTGTTGATCTAACAAGGGTATTGGTAGGTCCTTACTGCACAATGATACTATCAGATCTTGGTGCAAGAGTAATTAAAGTTGAGGCACCAGAAATAGGAGATGACTCAAGAAAATTTGGACCATTCATAAAAGATTACTCAGCTTATTTTATGTCTTTGAATAGAGGTAAAGAGAGTATTGCATTGAATTTAAAGAACAGTGAGGATAAAAAAATTTTTGATAAAATTTTATCTAAAGCAGATATCTTAGTTGAAAATTTTAAACCAGGTACTTTGGAAAAGTGGGGTTATGGTTGGAAAGATATAAATAAAAAATATCCTAAATTAATTTATGCTTCTGCATCTGGATTTGGACAAACCGGTCCTCTCAAAGAATTACCTGCTTACGATATGGTTGTTCAAGGAATGGGTGGATTAATGAGTGTAACTGGACAGCCTAATTCTGAACCAACTAGAGTTGGGACATCAATTGGTGACATCACTGCTGGTTTGTTTACAGCAATTGGAATTAATGCAGCTCTTTATGATAGACAAAAAACAGGTAAAGGAATGTACATAGATGTTTCAATGCTAGATTGTCAAATAGCAATTTTAGAAAATGCTATAGCTCGTTACTTAGCAAAAAATGAGATACCAAAACCAATGGGGTCGCGTCATCCGTCAATTGCACCGTTCGAAGCTTTTAAAACAAAAGATAGTTACATTATTATTGCTGCTGGAAACGATAGATTATTTGAAAAACTTTGTGACCTTTTAGCAATGCCTGAAATAAGTAAAGATTCTAAATTTTCTGATAATTCATCTAGATCTAAAAATATGGATGAACTTAAAAATATACTTGAGAAAAAATTAGTTTCTAGGTCCACTAGTGAATGGGTTAAAGATATGGAAAAAGAAAAAATTCCATGTGGTCCAATATTCAATATTAAAGAAGCAGTAGAAAATCCTCAAGTAGAAGCAAGAAACATGATTGTTAAAGCTTTTCATAAAGAAATTGGAGATTTCAAATTAGCTGGTAATCCAATTAAAATGTCTACTTATAAAGATGAAAAAACTAGGGGTGATATCCCTGATTTAGACGAACATAGAGAAAAAATTTTAAAAGAATTTACTTAATTATTCTCAGCTTCGTTTGAAGTGTCTTGCTCAGTAGCTTGATTTTCTGTTTCAGTTACTTCATCCAATGAGACATCGCCTTGCTCATCGCCTGTTTCATCTGTAGCTGCAGTATCGATATCTGGTTTAGCAGTTTGAGATAATTCTGCTAAATCCTCGTTGGAAACTTGAATTTTCTCTGGAGTTTTTCTTGCTCTCTTAGATGGCAGAATAGGAGTTCCACTTTTTGAAATTTCACCTTTATATAAACTTTCAAAGTCATCACCTACATCCTCATCATCCTCTGCACCATCATCAACTTGCTCTACATGCTTTCTTAATTTGTAAACTGCACTTTCGGTAAGTTCATTTACTTTAATATTTTCCTCTGCAATTTCTCTTAGAGCTATAACTGTATTTTTGTCGTTATCTCTATCTAAAGTTGGTTCTATTCCAGTGTTTAATTGAGTTGCTCTTTCTTTAGCAACTAAAACTAACTCATAAGGACTCTCTACTTTATCGATACAATCTTCTACTGTTACTCTAGCCATGCGGAATATCTATACAGTGATCTTTAAAAAATCAAGGAGAATTTTATAAATATTGAGGATTCAGCTTGTTTCTAACAAAAAATAATAAGACAGCAGCTAAAGCAATATAAATAAATGATACGAGAGCAACCTGTTCTATTGAAAACCCTTTATCAATTAAAAGACCAAACAATGCAGTGCCAAATGCTGTTGAAAAAACCATTAACGCTGTGGTAAGTGCTTTTATGGAGCCAATGTATCTAACACCATAAATTTCTGCCCAAGTTGAGGAACCCAGTACGTTTGCAAGTCCATTTGATATTCCAATTAAGCCTAAAAATAAGAAAGCTGAAAATGAAATATCAAAATACATTAAAACTATAGTCGAAATTAATAATGGAATATTCATGAAAATAAGTAGTTTTCTGCTAGTAAATTTATCAATCAAAAAACCTGCAACTAGCAAAGTTATTACTGATAAAACTGAATAAACCATAAATGATTGGGCGATTACATAAGTACCCCACCCTTTTGATTCTGTAATAAAAGATTGGTAAACAAATACACCTGTTGCAATCCATGGCATAGCTAACATATTCAAACAAACGATATAAAATCGATAATCTTTAAGAACTTCAATTCTTTTCCACTGTTTTATTTTTTGATTAAATTCTTCTTGGTTTGTCTCTTCCCTAGATTCAAAGTTTAAGTTTTTAACTAAAAGAAAAGAGGTAATCGGAAGAAGTATCAAAACTAATATTGAAATATATATCCATAAATTTTGCCAAGAGGTAATGGTAAGCAAATATACAATCAATACAGGTAATATAAACTCAGCTGTAGAAAGACCAAACCAGCTTGTACTTAGAGCCTTTCCTCTAGATTTCGTAAAATATCTAGAGATTGTTGTTGTTGCAGTATGAGACATCATACCTTGACCTGAAAATCTCATGAGAAAAATTGAAATAAATAAAAAAATTATTGAAGAAATTTTTGAAAAGAAAAAACACGAAAAAGATAAAAGTATTGTCACAAAAAATGCAAATTTAAATATATTGATATCATCTATTTTTTTTCCAACCCAAATTAATAAAAAACTACTCAACAAAGTTGCAGATGCATAAATTGTTCCAAATTGTCCCTGGGTGATAGATAATGCTTCTCGTATGCTAGAATTAAAAAGACCAAGAAAAAAACTCTGTCCAAAACTAGAAAAAAATGTAAATATAAAACCAAATATAATTACTTTTAAACTTAAACTTTTAAACATATTAATTAGTTATGAGCTGTAATGTTGCTTTCATAGGTCTTGGTGTCATGGGTTATCCAATGGCTGGTTATATATCAAAAGGCGGACACAATGTAACTGTTTTTAATAGAACGAAATCCAAAGCTGAAAAATGGATAAAAGAATACAAAGGTAAAATGGCAGATACTCCAGCTGAAGCTGCAAAAGATGCTGAATACATTTTTACATGTGTTGGAAATGATAATGATTTAAGAGAAGTAACTTTTGGAGACAACGGTGCATTTAAAACGATTAAAAAAGGTGCTGTTTATATTGATAACACGACTGCCTCTGCAACAATTGCAAGAGAGATACATGAATATGCAAAAAAAAATGGTTTTGGTTCATTAGATGCGCCAGTATCAGGAGGACAAGCTGGTGCAGAGAATGGCGCGTTAACAGTAATGATTGGTGGAGATCAAGCTGACTTTGATAAAGCAAAAGATAAAATAGATTGTTACAGCAAAAAAATGAAATTACTTGGTGGACCAGGAAATGGACAGCTAGCTAAAATGGTCAATCAAATTTGCATTGCTGGTTTAGTTCAAGGCTTATCTGAAGCTATAAATTTTGGAATGAAAGCTGGATTGAATATGGAAGATGTAATTGAGGTTATTTCAAAAGGTGCAGCCCAATCTTGGCAAATGGAAAATAGATATAAAACAATGATTGATGATAAGTTTGATTTTGGTTTTGCAGTGGATTGGATGAGAAAAGACTTAAAGATTGCAATGGAAGAAGCTAAAAATAATGGATCATTGTTACCTGTTACTGAGCTTGTTGATAAATATTATGGTGAAGTACAAAGCATGGGTGGCAATCGTTGGGATACTTCAAGCTTAATAAAAAGATTTAGAAAGTAAAGTATGCACCCAGCATACTATGAAGATTTTGCGGAAATTCAAAATAAGTATTGGTCTATGTTAGATGATGCTGTGACTAACAGGGGTTCACCATTTAGAATTCCAGTTTTTATTTGCGCTCATCAAAATGAAGTTGATGGTAGAATAGTTGTCTTACGTAAATCAGATAAAAAAAATAATCTGTTACAGTTTCATACTGATTTAAGATCCCCAAAAGTAGATATACTTAAAAAAAATAAGAATGCCTCTTTAGTTTTCTACGATAAAGAAGAAAAGATACAATTAAGAGTAAAAGTAGAATGTGAAGTAAATAATCAAAATTCTACAACCGAAGAGTCTTGGAAAAAAACTCGTCATATAAGCAGACGTTGTTATTTGACCGACAGTCCTCCTGGAACTTCATCAGAAAATCCAACATCTGGTATGATATCAAAATTAGAGGAATTTGATTATACAATGGAACAAAGTGAACAAGGTTATAAAAATTTTACTGTGATCAAGTGTAAAATTAAATCAATTGAATGGCTTTATCTTGCCGCTAAAGGTCATCGAAGGGCAAAGTTTGATTTAGAAAATGACAAAAATGAATGGTTAGTTCCTTAGTAACCCATTATTAAGTAAACCAATTTTAGAAGCTATTTCTTTAAATAATTAGTAATACTTTTTTTTATTGTATCAGAAATAACTAATACTCCTTTTTCATTAGGGTGTATTCCATCATCCTGATTAAAATATGGGTTAAGAGCAACACCTTTTAAAAGAAATGGAATTAATTCTAATTCAAATTTTTTTGATAATTCAGGATAAATTTTATCAAATTTTTTTTTATAACTTAATCCGTTTTTAGGTGAAGCAACCATACCAGCGAGAATTACCTGAATGTTATTATCTTGTATGATTTTAATAATTTCATTTAAATTTTGCTTAGTTTTATTTGGATTAACTCTTCTAAACATGTCATTTGCTCCAAGACCAATAATTATCAAATCGTAACTTTCATTCGATAACTCATCTTCAATCCTATCTAAACCGTCTGAAGATGTGTCTCCAGGAATACTGCCATTAAAAACTTGAACTTTATATCCCTCATATTTTAAACTTTTTTCTAAAACAACAGATAAATGGTTATCTTTAGTTAAACCATAGCCTGACATCAGGCTGTCACCAAATAATAATATTTTTTCTATTTTAATTTGTGATTTTTTTTCGTTGCAACTTATTAATAAGATAGAAGTTAAACTTAGGATAATAATCCCTAAAAGTTTTTTCATAAGTTACTAAAAAATTGATTTAGAATATTTTTTCCAATTATCTTGGTAATGTTTTGTGTTTTCAATAATAGCTTTTTTTTCGTCTTCAGTAATTTCTCTTACAACTTTTCCAGGTGAGCCAATAACTAAGGAGTTGTCTGGAATTTCTTTGTTTTCTGTAATTAATGCTTTTGCACCGACTAAACAGTTCTTTCCAATTTTTGCATTATTTAAAATTACTGCTCCAATACCAATTAAACTATTATCTCCTATCGTACATCCATGAAGCATAACCATATGTCCAACGGTAACATTCTTTCCAACTTTTAATGGATAACCAGGATCTGTATGTAAAACACTTCCGTCTTGAATATTAGAACCTTCACCAATATGAATATTTTCTACATCACCTCTTAAAGTTGCATTGAACCAAATGCTAGAATTTTTTTCTAAAGTAACATCACCTATTATAGTTGCATTAGGTGCTACCCAATTTTCGCCAGAGTTTTTTGGTTTTTTATCTTTTAAATCATAAAACATAATCTATATATTATTACATTATGCCCATACAAACTCCAATATGTGATTTTGGTCAAAAAGCTCATGACTTTAAGCTTAAATCAACAGAGGGTAAAATTCTTTCCTTGGCAGATATCAAAGGTGAAAAAGGAACACTTATTATGTTTATCTGTAATCACTGTCCATATGTTAAAGCAGTAACGAAAGACATTGTTGAAGATTGTAAAAAATTAAAAGATGTCGGTATCAATTCAGTAGCTATTTGCGCTAATGATGCTGAAAATTATCCTGAAGACTCATTTGAAAATATGATTAAATTTTCAAAAGAAAACCAATTTGGTTTCCCTTATTTAGTTGATGAAACTCAAGAAATTGCAAAAACTTATGATGCAGTGTGTACACCAGATTTTTTTGGTTATAATAAAGATTTGGAACTTCAATATAGAGGAAGAGTGAGAGAACTAAAAAAATTGGTACCGGTAAGAGATGGGGACAGTGATCTATTAAAAGCAATGATACAAATTGCTGAAACTAATAAAGGACCTGAGAACCAAATTCCTAGTGCTGGATGTGGTATTAAGTGGAAAACTAATTAATGTATATTATTGTTACAAGAACTTTTCCACCAGAATTGGGTGGAATGCAAAGTTTGATGTGGGGTTTATCCCGTGAAATGTCCAAAAATTTTATGATCAAAGTTTTTGCAGATTATTATGAAAATCATAAAAATTTTGATGAACAAGCAAGTTTTTCAATTGAAAGAGTTGGTGGAATAAAATTTTTAAGAAAAATAAGAAAAGCTCAGCTAATAAATGAATTTATAAAAGAAAATAAAGTTGAAGGTATTATTGCTGATCATTGGAAAAGTTTAGAGTTAATAAAAACTAATAAAAAAAAATATTGTTTAATCCATGGTAAAGAGATCAACCATCCATTAGGAAGCTCATTAAATAAAAGAGTTACAAAAGTTCTTAATAATGTAGAGAGAGTAATAGCGAATTCTGCGTACACAAAAAATTTAGCAATTAATAATGGTGTAAAACAAGATAAAGTTATAGTTATAAACCCTGGAGCTGACCCAGCTAAAATATTGAATAAAAAATCTCTAGAAAAAGTTGAAAGTTTATTAAAAGTGAAAACACCAAGACTAATTACTGTTTCCAGATTTGATAAAAGAAAAAATCATGAAAAAATAATTATGGCACTAAGAAATTTAAAACAATTATACCCTGATATTGTTTATATTTGTATTGGTTATGGTGATGAAGAAGAAAATATAAAAAAATTAGTTGAAGAGTTAGATCTAACCTCACAAGTAATGTTCTTTAAAGACATAAGTACTGATTTAAAAAATGCTTTAGTGGCAAAATCAAATATCTTTGTCATGCCATCTATAATTCACAAAACCTCCGTAGAGGGTTTTGGAATAGCATATGTTGAAGCTGCACAATATGGAATTCCTTCGATAGGAGGAAAGGATGGTGGTGCATCAGATGCCATTGACCACGATAGAACTGGATTAATTTGTGACGGTAACAATCTAAATGAAATTTATTCGTCATTAGATTCAATGATTAAAAATAAAAGATATATCGAGCTTGGAAAAAATGCTAAAGAGTATGTTTCAAAATTTCAATGGGATAAAACTTTTGAAGAATACAAAAAAATTCTTAATTAATTTAAAGAATTAACTAATCTCTCAAAAACTTTTTCTGCACTCAAATTGTTTAAGTCTGTTACCTCAATCGCTTTAAAATTATCTCTTTCAATACTGACCTTATATGCAGTAGTATGTTTTCCAAATAAAGTTAAACCTTTAGCTCCAACATGAGCTGCAATATGAGCAGGTCCCGTATCATTAGCAATAATAAAAGAGCTATCTTTAATTAAAGAAGTTAATTGTGAAATATCAAGCGCTTTTCCATTATTTAATAAAACTTCAGCATTTATTTCTTTTGCATCATTTATCTCGGACGGGCCTGGAGCTAAAACAATTTTATATTCATTACCAAATTTATCTAAAATAAGTTTTATAAGATCATTATAATAAGGCCATTTTTTAATATGTAAGTGGGGTGAGCAAAAAGGAAATAATAAAATAAATTTATTTAATTCAAAGTTATTTTTAATTTCGCTTATATCAGAACCAGCCCAACTAAAATTAGGATTTAAAGTATGAGATGTTTTTAGTCCTGAGGTTTGTAATTGATGATTAAATCTGTCTAGAACAGAATGTTTATCAAATTCCTTTTTATCTATTACCTCTGGCAAAGTTGTAATTGAGCTTGACCAGGTTTCTTTTTTTGATTTTGGAAAAAGAATATTTTTATAAAAATTTGTTCTTGAAGAGTTTTGAAGATCAAAAACTTTTAAAAAGCTATGTTTCTTAAGTTCTCTCATTAAGAAATACAAGTAAATAAGATTATATCTGGGTAGTCTTTTATCTAAAATTACCTCATGAATGAATGGACACTTTTTAAAAACTTCTAAATAAGCTTTTGTTGTAAGTAAATAAATACGATCATTTTTGTGATTTTCATATATGTCTTGAATTGCACCACTCGCTTGCGCTATATCTCCTAATGACCCGTGTTTAATAATTAAAATATTAGACATATTTAAAACAAGATAGCACAGTATTAAATTTTATGAATAAAATTATAGTGGAAGTCTCAATTGGCGAACTTTTAGATAAAATTTCTATTTTAGAAATCAAACAAGGAAAAATTAAAGATGTTGAAAAACTCAAGTTTATAAATGATGAACATTCTATTTTGAAAAAACAATTAGAAAAAAATATTAAGTCTGATGATAAACTTGATAATCTTTTTCAGTCTTTAAAAGAGATAAATAATAAACTTTGGATTATAGAAGATAATAAAAGACAATGTGAAAAAGATAAAGATTTTGGAGAAAAATTTATAAAGCTTTCAAGAGATGTTCATTTTTTGAATGATGATAGAGCAAAAATAAAATTGGAGATTAATAATCATACAGGATCAAGTATTAAAGAGATAAAAGAATACACAAATTACTAAAAAAGATGCATTCAAATATTCTTGAGAAAAATATTCCTCCTTGGTCAGATAAACACCTAGATTTTTTAAATGAATTTTCCTCACTTTATAAGACGAGACCAATAAAAAATAACAAAGGTGGGATGCTATTTACTCACATGTTTTATTTTTATTTAATACTTAAAAATTTAAAACCTGAATTAATTATCGAAAGTGGAGTATATAAGGGTCAATCTACCTGGTTAATAGAAAACACTCTCCCAAATTCGAAAATAATTTCAATTGATATAGATTTAAATAAAAGAGAATATATTTCAAAAAAGTCTGAATATAGATCATTGGACTTCAAATTTAATGAATTTAAGAATTTGCCAAATAACACATTGGTTTTTTTTGATGATCACGTAAACCATGTAGAAAGGATAAAACAATCAAATTTTTTTGGTATTAAAAATATTGTTTTAGAAGATAATTACCCAACTAGCGAAGGGGACTTTCAAACTTTAAAACAAATCTCTAATAATTTAAATTTTAATCACAAACCAGGATTTTTAAGTTTAATTAAAACTTATTATCAATTTACTAACATTATAATTAAAAAAATATTTTTATCTAAATATAACTCCGATATTGATCTTAATAATATAAATCAAAGAATAAGAGATGCTTTTTATAATAAAGAAACTTCACGTTATCTCAATGATTTGTTTGAAACCTATTATGAGTTTCCACCACTAATAAATAATAATCATAATAATGAGATGTGTAAGAAACCTATATTACAAGAGACTCCTGAGAATATTCTTGAATTTTCAAATGAACTTTTGGATTATAACTTTATCACTTATATAAAATTAAAATAATATTTTAGGGTAACAAAATGGCTTTACATTTTTCAAAAGAAGAGTTTTCCTATAGAAAAAGTAAAGTATTAGACTCTATGCAAGAGCAAAATCTTGATGCTCTTTTGATGTTTAGACAAGAGTCCATGTATTGGTTGACTGGTTATGACACATTTGGTTATGTTTTTTTTCAATCATTAATTTTAGATAAAAGTGGAAATATAGTATTACTGACAAGAGCCCCTGATTTAAGACAAGCTCAAAATACATCAAATATAAAGGATATCAGAATTTGGGTTGATAAAGATGGATCAAATCCAACAGATGATCTTAAAGCTATTTTGAATGAATTAAATCTTAAAGGAAAAAAGTTAGGAATTGAATATGAAGCTTATGGTCTAACTGGTCGTAATGCTCTTCGATTAAATAAATCTTTAGAAAATTATTGTTCTCTTAAAGATAAATCAGACTTAATAACAAAATTACGAGTTGTAAAATCTAAAGAAGAAATTGTTTATGTCAAAAAAGCTGCTGAGCTTGCAGATAAAGCCTTGGACGAAGTATGGAAACATGCAAAATCTGGTGTTAGTGAATCTAAGATATTAGCAGAGATGAACAGAGTTATATTTGAGGGTGGTGGAGATTTTCCTGCAAATGAATTTATAATTGGTTCTGGTAAAAACGCACTGCTTTGTCGTTATCAAGCAGAAAAACAAATTTTAAACAAACAAGATCAATTAACTATTGAATGGGCCGGCACTTATAGACATTACCATTCTGCTATGTTTAGAACTATTCCTATTGGTAAAGCAGATCCTAAACATCATAAAATGCATGAAGCATGTGTTGAAGCTCTCAAAAATTGTGAAAGTAAATTAAAACCTGGGAATAAAGTTGGAGAAGTTTTTGATATTCATGCAAAAACATTTGATGAACTTGGTTTTAAAAAAGCACGAATGAACGCTTGTGGTTACTCATTAGGAAATACTTTTTCTCCAAACTGGATGGATTGGCCAATGCTTTACACTAATAATCCTTATGTAATTCAGCCCGGAAATATATTTTTTATGCACATGATATTGATGGACTCTGAACACCAGTTAGCAATGAATTTAGGTGAAACTTATTTAGTTACAGAAAATGGTAATGAAAGACTCGGTAAACAAAAGTTAGATTTGGTAGTACTTTAATTAAAACTATATTTTTTTTCCAAAAATTTTATTACGTTGTGGATAATAAAAGTCATAAATAGATAAATTCCACCAGCAACTATAAATACCTCAATGGGCTTAAAAGTCGTTGAGATTATATATTTTGCAACACCTGTAAGATCCATAATTGTAACTGTACTCGCTAAAGAAGTTCCTTTCATCATCAAGATAATTTCATTTCCATAAGCTGGTAAAGATTGTCTGATAGCGATAGGTATCTGAATTTTATAAA
Organism: uncultured Pelagibacteraceae bacterium; assembly: GCA_902571015.1. Classification (GTDB taxonomy): domain Bacteria; phylum Pseudomonadota; class Alphaproteobacteria; order Pelagibacterales; family Pelagibacteraceae; genus Pelagibacter. Next base: position 46,561 of record CACGAC010000006.1, read on the forward strand.
AGATTACTTTATTCGATATGCCCAAACTTTTACCTGCCTCTATTATTCCAGGTTTAATTGTTTGAAATGCTGATCTTAATATCTCTGAAGTGTAAGCACCCGTGTTTAGAGCAAAAGCAATAATTGCACACCAGTATGGTTCTTTTAAAATTGCCCATAAAACTGTCGATCTTAAGTATTCAATCTGACCCAATCCAAAATAAATTATAAAAATTTGTACTAAAAGTGGAGTACCTCTAAAAACATACGAATATCCATAAGCAAATCTATTAATAAATATATTTTTATTTAATCTGAGAATTGCAAAAAATAAGCCAATGAATAATCCAATTATTAAAGAAACTGAAAGAAGTTTTAAAGTTATTAAAGCAGCATTAAGTAACTTTGGGAAACTATTAATCATCAATTCAAGATCCATCAATACCCCCTACTATATTTGACTTCTAATCTATTGATCAATTTCATGCTCACAAAAGTAAGTAATAAATACAAAACTGCAGCAAATGAATAAAAGAATAATGGATCTCTCGTTGATCCAGCAGCAATATAAGATTGTCTCATGATTTCAACTAAGCCTGTAACTGAAATTAGAGAAGTGTCTTTGAGCGTTATTTGCCAAACATTACTTAGATTTGGAATAGCTAACCTTAATGTTTGAGGTAAAATAATTTTAAAAAATTTTCCATATTTATTTAGACCCAACACATTGGCAGCTTCGAACTGACCCTTATCAATTGATTGTATTGCCCCTCTAAAAACCTCTGTTGAATAAGCGCCAGAGATTATCCCAATTGCAAAAGCACCAGTAATAAATGCATTTATTTCAATATATTCATTATAACCAAATATTGATGCAACAAACATAACTGCACCTGTTCCACCAAAAAAGAAAAGATAAATTACTAATAATTCCGGAACACCTCTTATTATAGTTGTGTAAGAGTTGGCGATAAAATTTAAAAACTTATTTTTAGATAATTTTAATGGAGTGAAGATTAATGCAAAAAGAAAACCTATAAACATTGCTGTTATTGAAACAGCTATGGTCATCAGGGTTGCATAAAATAATTCATCACCCCAACCAGTATCTCCAAATGCTAGAAGTTCCATACAGATTGGCGACTATACATGATAGTCGCCAAATCTAAAATTTAATTACATAGAAGCGTCGAAACCAAACCACTTAGTAGCAATTCTACTAATGTCTCCGTTTTTTCTCGCTTTATTGATAGCGGCGTTAAACTTTTTTAAAAGTTCAGTATCATCTTTTCTAATACCTACCCCAACACCATTTCCAAATGCACCACCAGAGAAAGTTGGTCCAGTTAGAACAACTGGCTTACCAGATTTTTCTGCATAATCACTGAATGCAACAGCAGCAGCTAATGCAGCATCACATCTTCCAGATGCTAAATCTAGGTTAACTTCATCCTGTGTTTTATAAGTTCTTACATTTACTTTTCCTACATCACCAGAGTCTAAAAAGTTTTGGTGAATTGTAGCAGTTTGCACACATACAGTTTTACCTGCTAATGCAGCAGTAAGTGTTTTAAGATCTTTTTTAGCTGCAGCATTTGGTTTAGTAAGATTTATCCCTGCAGATGTATCTAAACCTTCTAGGCTAGATCCTTTCATGACTGCTAAAGATGCAACCTCATCTGCATATCCTTGAGAAAAGCTAATAGCTTTTTGTCTTTCTGCAGTAATTGACATACCTGCCATTATTGCATCAAACTTTCTCATGATTAGAGCTGGAATCATTCCGTCCCAATCTTGCTCAACTATTACACATTGCTGTCCAATGTATCTACATAGCGTGTAAGCTAATTCAACTTCAAAACCGATTAACTTACCTGCTTCATTTTTTGAGTTCCATGGAGGATAAGCACCCTCTGTTCCAATTCTTATTTTATCAGCATTAACATTCCCCATTACCAATAAAGAGAGTAAAACTGAAAAAATAGTTTTCTTGAATATATTCATTGTTATCTCCTTTAATAAAAAAAATAGTATTTCACAGATTGTTGATATTAAAAAGAAAAAATTAATGATTTATCGATGAAGAAAAATTCCAAGAACAATCAAAGCTAGGTATGTAAACCCTGGATAAATTAGTGTTTCCAAAATGATGGTTAAATACATTTGACCAATTTTCAACTTGAAGAGGTTTTTTATCTTGGCTACCAACTTGAGCAGTTATAACTCCTTTAGGTTTAAGTATTCTCACTAAGGAGTCCATATTTTTAGCAGCAAGATCTATACAAAACTGATCATCATTTAAATCAACAAAAATATGATCGTAGGTATCTTCATTTACTGTTTTTATACTTTCGAACGCATCACCCCACACACATTTTACAGAATTCTTTTCTGTAGATTTTTTTCCTATATCACCAAGATGTTTATTACAAACTTCTACAACTTCTGGATCTAATTCGTACCAATCTATAAAATTAAACTTCTTTGAAATACATTCTCTTGCAACACCACCATCGCCACCACCAATTATTGCTGCTCTTTCATTTTTTTTATTTAATTTCAGACCTGCTCCAACAAAAGTTGAGCTATACAAATGTTCATCCGAAGCAGCAACTTGTATTTCACCATCAATAAATAAAGATTTTCCAAATTGTTCTAACTCTAAAATTTCAATGTGTTGTCCAACTTTAGATTTAAAATCTTCTAAAACGTCATTTACAACATATGATTTTTGTAATCCAGGTGAACTATAAATATCATGGTAAAGAGATCTGGTATCTCTATTAAATTCTTTTTTAACAATTCTTTTATGTTCAAATTCTTTTTTAACAATATCGATTGCTACCGATGGACTTATTTTTCCACAGGTAAAAAAATCAAAACTTATTATTCCATTTTCTGGAAATGTATGAAAACTGATATGACTTTCGGCCAATAAAGCTAAAATAGTAAAACCCTGAGGTTCAAATTTATATTTAGAAATATTTAAAATAGTTACATTGGCTGCTTTAGCTATTTTATGTATTACTTTTTCAAAAACTGTAGGATCGTACTCTTTTGTAGTACCTATAATATCTAAAGTAATATGCTCCCCAACTTTAATCATCTTACCCTTTTTTATAGTTTTTAGCCTTATCTAAAACTTTTTTCATTTCTTCAAATGAAAGTATTTTAGGTTGCCCTAATTTTAAAGCAATAGTGTATTGATGACAAATATTTTCTATCTCTTGTGCGAGTTCAAATGCATCCTCTAAATTATTTCCAAAAGCAACCTGCCCGTGATTAGACATTAAGCAAGCATTTCTATTCTCTAAGGCTTTAATTACATTTTTAGACAACTCTTCAGTTCCAAAAGTCGCGTATTCAGCACATTTAATGTCATCTCCTCCTGCAAGAGCAATCATGTAATGAAAAGGTGGAATGGGTTTTCCATGTGAAGATACAGCCGTTGCGTGTGGAGAATGAGCATGAACAATGGCATGTGCCTCTTTTTTATTTCTATAAATATCTCGATGAAATCTCCATTCAGACGATGGTTTTTTAGTTTGGTCGTTTTTTTCATCTTCATTTAAACCCATAAAAACAATGTCTTCAGGTTTTAATGTTTCATATTTTTTCCCTGATGGGGTAATTAAGTATCCCTCTATATCATTCTCCATTCCTCTTAATGATATATTGCCAGATCTAAGAGGTGAGAGATTTGTAGAATTTAATTTTAGTGAATATTCAATAATTTGATTTCTTTGATCTAAATTCTTCATTTAAATAACTCTTTAAGTCCTTTTTCCGATGCTTCGCACACACCTTTTTCAGTAATTAATCCCGTAACATATTTTGCAGGAGTTACATCAAAAGCTAAATTCATAGCTTTACTTTTTTTTGGATATATTTGAATCTTTTTAATATCTCCTTTTTCATCTAAACCTTCCATATGAGATAATTCATCTGAATTTCTCTCTTCAATTGGAATATCTTTATGATCTTTTATATTCCAATCAATTGTTGAACTTGGAAGTGCAACATAAAAAGGAATCTTGTTATCATAAGCTGCTAGTGCTTTAAGATAAGTTCCAACTTTATTACAAACATCTCCATTGGCTAAAGTTCTGTCTGTTCCAACAATACACATGTCAACTTCACCTCTTTGCATTAGTATGCCACCTGTATTATCTGCAATAATTGTGTTTTTAATTCCTTCTTCATTTAATTCATAAGATGTAAGATTTGCTCCTTGATTTCTTGGTCTAGTTTCATCTGCCCACACATGAACAGGAATTCCTTTTTTATGTGCATGATAGATCGGAGAAGTTGCGGTCCCCCAATTTATTGTTGCAAGCCATCCTGCATTACAATGGGTTAATATATTAACTGTATCTTTTTTTTTATTATAGATTTCTTCAACAATTTTTAGTCCATTTAATCCTATATTTTCACAAAATTTTATATCCTCTTCACATATATCTTTTGCTTCATTCAAGGCTATTTCTAAAATTTTATCACTATTAACACCTGATAATTTCTTCATCATTCTATCAACGGCCCACTTTAAATTGATTGCTGTTGGTCTTGAACTAATTAAATCCCCTGCGGATTTCTTTAAAAATGACTGTTCATTATTTTCAATAATAGCTAAAACCATTCCATAAGCTGCCGTAGCTCCTATTAAAGGTGCACCTCTTACTTCCATTACTTTAATCGCATTAATTGAGTCCTTAACCGTTTTAAGATCTTTTATTACGAATTGGTGTGGAAGTTTTGTCTGATCAATAATCTTCACAACATTATTTTCAAACCAAATAGTACGATATTCTTTTCCCTCTATTCTCATTTATTTAAAACTCTACCAGCAACAGTTTTAAGTTTTTCTATTGTCTTTTTTGTTCTTTTTTCAGGTGCTGTGATAATAGCTACATCCAAACAATTATTAGTTGGATCATTAGGATCAATGTGATCTTCAAAATTTTCAATTAAATTTTTAATCATGTTTTTTGCTTTAGCAGCATTACCTAATAAAACTTTTACTACTTGCTGAACGTCAACGTTTTCATGATCAGGATGCCAACAATCATAGTCTGTGACCATCGAAACAGATGCATATCTTATCTCTGCCTCTCTAGCTAATTTTGCCTCTGGCATATTAGTCATTCCGATTACATCTGCTTTCCAAGATCTATATAAGTTTGACTCTGCTAATGTTGAAAATTGAGGACCTTCCATTACTACATATGTGCCATTTCTCTGATATTCAATTTTTTCTTTTTTTATTGCCTCTTCACATGCATTCATCAAACCATTGGATGTAGGATGAGCCATAGAAACGTGAGCAACAATTTCATCATCAAAAAATGTCTTCTCTCTTGCAAATGTCCGATCAATGAATTGGTCTACAATAACAAATTTTCCTGGAGGCAAATCTTCTTTTAAAGATCCAACTGCTGATACTGATACAATGTCCGTTACACCCAATTGTTTAAGAGCATCAATATTTGCTTTAAAATTTATTTTTGAGGGAGAAATAAAATGACCTCTTCCGTGTCTTGGTAAGAAATAAACTTCTTTATTATTATAGTTGGTTTTTAAAATTTGGTCTGAGGGTTTTCCCCAAGGACTATCTAAATCTAAAAATTCTCTATTTTTGAACTCTTCAACATCATATAAACCGCTGCCACCAATAATTGCTAATTTACTTATTGTCATATTATAAAATTAATTTATTTATACTTTTATAAATTACTCTTATGAATTTAAAAGACTTTATTAGATCTATTCCAGATTATCCAAAAAAAGGTATTTTATTTAGAGATATCACAACTCTAATTAAAAATGAAAAAGCTTTTTCAGAAACAATTGATCAAATCATAGAAAGATCAGAAAAAACGAAATTTAATAAGATAGCTGCAATTGAGTCTAGAGGATTTGTATTTGCTTCGGCAGTTTCTTATATTTTAAAAAAACCCTTTATAATGTTTAGAAAGAAAGACAAGTTGCCAGCAGACGTGCATTCAGTTGACTTTGAACTTGAATACGGAAAAGCTACCATCGAGGTTCACAAAGACTCGATTAATGAGGGAGACTCTATTTTGATTATTGATGATCTAATTGCAACTGGTGGCACAGCAAATGCTGCGGCTAAACTTGTAGAAATTTCTAATGGAAAAGTTGCTGGATTTATTTTTGTTATAAATCTATTTGATCTTAATGGTTCAGACAATTTAATTAAAAAAGGATACCAAGTAGAAAACTTAATTGATTTCCCTGGTCATTAGATTTTTTAAAATTTAGGTCTATAATAAGAATTTTTTCCCATCATAGAACTAATTAGTCCTAATAATCTCATTCCATATATTTTTCTTTTAAAGGTATTCAAAGTAATTAAATAATAAAAATATTTTATTTTTGCTGAAATCAGGTTTTTAAAAACCTTTAATAAAGCAATTGAATAACCATAATGTTTCTTATTAAAATAGAATTTTGACCACATCCAATGCCAATTTCTTAAATATTCAATTTCACTTTGATACTTTGGATCTACAGCTTTTCCTCCTAAATGATGGATTTTTGATTTTGGTACCACATAAATGTTCTCACCATTATCCTTCAGTCGCTTACACAAATCCTCATTTTCAAGATATAAAAAAAAATTTTCATCGAAAAAATCAAAATCAATTAATTTTTTTAAATTTAATAGCATTGCATATCCATCAACACTTTTTACTGCGAAAGGCTTAGTTGAATCAAATTTATAACCCTTTCCTAGAACATAATTTGGGTATTCAATTTTGCTTGAAATAGGAGCAATTATTCCAAAGTCATCAATTTCTTTTGAGACTGCAAATATCTCATCAAGAGTATCATTTTCTAAAGTAACATCTGGGTTTAATATAAGCACAAAATCTTTATTAACATTTTTGATGCCTAAATTATTTCCTGCACCCATACCTAAATTTTCTTTTGATAAAATGCATTTAACATTATTATATCTTGTTTCAATTTTTTTTTTAAAATCTTCACTGTTTGAATTATCAATAACAATTATTTCAATCCTACTATCAATTGAATTAATACAATTTTCAATAACATGCTCACTTTTATAACTAACGATTATCACAGAAAGATTTTGCCTAGTTATTGACATAATATATATATACTCGAGTATACTAAAATTTGTTTTTAATGTAAAAATCAAAAAATGAAAAAAATCATAGTTACTGGTGGTTTAGGATTTATAGGAAGTAATCTAATAGAGCTATTATTAAAAAAAAATTTTTTTGTTATTAATATTGATAAATGTACTTATTCATCAAATTTCTATAACACTAAAGACTTCATTAAATCTAGAAAATATAAGTTTTTGAAGCTAGATATCGCTAGCAATAAAATTTGTAAAGTATTTGCAAATTATAAACCAGTAGGTATTTTTAATTTAGCTGCTGAAACTCATGTAGATAGATCAATAGATAGTCCAGATGATTTTATCAAAAGCAATATTGTGGGTGTATACAATTTGCTAGAATGTTTTAAAAATTTTTCAAAAAAAAATAGATCTAAATTAATTCATATTTCTACTGATGAAGTTTATGGTGATATTTCTAAAGGGAGAACTGATGAGAAATATGCTTATCAACCAAGCTCACCATATGCTGCTTCTAAAGCTGCCTCTGATCATCTGGTAAGCTCATATATAAGAACTTATAATTTACCTGCTATGGTAACGAATTGTTCAAATAATTATGGACCAAAGCAACATCCTGAAAAATTAATTCCAAAACTTATTTATAATATTATGAATAATAGACCTCTTCCAATATACGGCAATGGAACTCATTCTAGAGAATGGATTTACGTAAAAGATCATTGTGAAGCATTAATTAAAGTTTTTCTAAAAGGTAAAGTTGGAAATTTTTATAATATCGGATCTAACAAAAACTTAAATAATCTTCAAGTTGCTCAAAAACTTTTAAATAATTCAAAAAAAATAATTAAATTGGGTAAAAAGGTAAAGATCCAGTTTATTAAAGACCGTCCTGGCCATGATATTAGGTACGCATTAAACAGTAACAAAATTAAAAGAGAGCTTAAATGGTATCCAAAAATAAATTTTTCAAAGGGACTTCAATTAACACTTGATTGGTATTTTGAAAATAAATCATATTATAAATCTCTTTCAAAAAAAGATATTTTAAATAGATTGGGTAAAAAATGATTAAAAAAGGAATTATTTTAGCGGGTGGAATGGGCACTAGAATGAGCCCACTAACTAAGGCAGTAAACAAACAACTATTACCAATATATGATAAGCCTCTTATTTACTATCCTTTATCAATATTAATGTTAGCAAAAATAAAAGATGTCTTAATTATTGTTAATAAAGGTCAACTAAACCAGTACAAAAAGTTATTTCCTAATAAGAAAAACTTTGGAGTAAATATTACTTTTAAGGAACAAAGCCAACCTAGAGGTTTGCCAGATGCATTTTTAATAGGAAAAGATTTCATTAAAAATTCAGGTGTTGCAATGATTTTGGGGGATAATTTTTTTTATGGACAAAATTTATCTGGACTTCTAGCTAATTGTGTAAAATTAAGAAATGGAGCAAAAATAGTTCTTCATAGTGTAAAAAATCCGGAGGCATTTGGTGTTGCTAAAATAAATATTAAAAATAAAAAAATCATAAAAATAAAGGAGAAACCAAAAAAATTTATATCAAATTATGCAATCACAGGTCTTTATTTTTTTGATAAGAATGTCATAAATTATGCAAAAAACTTAAAACCTTCAAAACGAGGAGAACTTGAAATCATTGACTTGATAAATCAATATAAACTTAAGAACAAACTTTCAGCTGAATTTCTTGGAAGAGGTGGTGCTTGGTTAGATACAGGTTCGATAAGTGATTATTACAAAACATCAACATTTGTTCAAGCGGTAGAAAATAGACAAGGTTTTAAAATTGCATGTCTCGAGGAAATAGCATTATTAAATAATTGGATTAATAATAAGGATATACAAAATGCAATAACGTTTTATGGAAATTGTGAATACTCATCATACCTTAAGAAATTAATCTAATGATTAAAAAATCAAAATTTAAAGATCTTGTAATTATAAGTAATACTTCATTTAAAGACAAAAGAGGTTATTTTAAAGAATTACTAAAAGAAAAAAAACTAAAAAAAAGGTTTCCATTTCTAGTAATGTCATTTTCAAAAAAAAATGTAATTCGAGGTCTTCATTTACAAAAAAAAAATTCTCAAGGAAAATTTATAAGTGTCATAAAGGGTAAAATTTTTGATGTTGTGGTTGATTTGAGAAAAAATTCTAAAACTTATGGTAAATATTTATCTACAATATTAAGCGAGAAGAATTCAAAATCTATTTTTATACCACCTGGCTTTGCTCATGGTTTTTGTGCATTATCAAAGGAAAATTATGTAGTTTATAGTTGTACAAAATATAGAGATGAAAAAAGCGAAATAGGTATTAAGTTTAATGATCAGGATCTCAAAATTAATTGGCCAATAAAAAAACCTATCATTTCAAATAAAGATAAAAATAACATAAGTCTTAGAGAATTTAAAAAAACCTAGAAAAGATTTTTAAAATATTGAAAATTTTTAAACTTGGTTTCTTATCAGAGCCAGACTTTATATTGTTGGTATTTTTTAAATTTTTAACATAATAATTATAATTTTCTAGTAATATATCTTTGCTAGATTTATCAGAGCCCATTTTGAATGTATTGAAAATTTTTTTTGTATTTAAAACAATATTTTTTGTGAGTAACGCCTTATGATAATAGTTCAAATCAACTAACTTAAAAAAAATCAATATATTTAAAGCAAAATTACCGAAGTAATAATTTACATTAAAAATTTTAGACTTAGATTTAGATTTTTCTATTATGTGAGATAAATTTTCCCTGAATGTGAAAGATTTTTTTGTACCAACATTAAATGTATTACTTTTTTTTAGACTTAAACATTTTTTTATAATTAAACACAAATCATCTACTTGAATAAATTGTATCTTGTTATTTCCATCACCAATCAAAAATAATGGAAAATTATTTCGAATCATTTCAAAAAGAATTCCCATTCTGTGACTTCTAGATTTGCCAACGACTATAGGCACTCTAAGAATTGTGTAATTTTTTAATTTGGATTTTTTCAATATTGTCTCTACTTTATATTTGGATTTACCATATGAATTTTTAGCACTAGGAGTTTCATTTTCTAATATTGGTTTGATATAATTCTTCTCATAAATCGAGAAAGTTGATGTAAATATAAAATTCTTGATTTTATACCTCTCTCCCATCAAAATTAAGTTTCTTGATGATGTTACGTTAAAATTATAAACATTTTTATCATCATCAAATATTTCTGATGCCAGATGTATTATTGTTGATATTTTGTTTTTTTTAAATATTTTCTCAAGATTTTCTCGATTTAATAAATTTATTCTATGAAAATTATTTTGGTTTGAAAAATTTTTTTTTTTATCAATTAGTATCAATTTATTACTATTTTTAAATTCATTGACCAAAATTTTTCCAATAAATCCTTGAGATCCAGTAATTAAAATTTTTGATTTCATAATTCTATTATCTGTATTAAACAAATTATAATGAATAAGATTAATATAAATTTTTTATATTATTCAGTACTTATATTTATAACAATTCTCTTCAGGTTATATAACATAAATTATGATGATTTTTGGATAGATGAAATTATAAGCTTTTACATATCTGATCCATCGATAACTTTAAATGAATTTTACCACAGACATAAAACTTTAGAAAATTCTCCTTTTTTATTTAATTTTATTTTAAGAAATTATTTTGAAATATTTGGATATAATACTTTAATAGCAAGATATCTTCCATCCATTTTAAATTCTTTATCAATCTTTTTTTTAATATATTTTTATAAAAAAGTATTAAGAGGAAAATCGTCATTAGTACTTTTTATCCTCCTTGCTTTCAATATTTACTTAATAAAATATTCTCAAGAACTTAGATTATATTCTTGGTATTTATTTATTTTTATAATTAATATCTATTATTTCTATAAAATAATTAATTCTGAAAATATTGAATCGCATTCAAATTTTTTTTTATTTTTTTTGACAAGTATTTTTTTAGTAATTACTCATCCTTTTGCTTTGATTATTATTTTTTCATATTCAGCATTTTTAATATATAAAAACTTTTCGAAAAAGGTTTTTGAAATGAAACTTTTTAAACTTCTAATCTTAATTAATTGTTTTTCAGCTATATTTATTATTTTTTTTATCTTAAATACAACACATCAACCAATCTGGATTGAAAATATAGACTGGAAATTTTTTACAAATTTTTTCTTTTCAAAATTTTTTGGGTCAAGATTAATTGGTGGAATTTATCTTTTAATATTAATTTATTTAATTGTTAAATATATAAAAAATATCTTATTTGAATCGAACTTTGAAATTTTTTTATTAATTACAATTTTCTTTTCCTATTCAGTACCAATAGTATATTCTTATATTTTTAATCCAGCTGTTGTTGATAGATATTTGATATACTTAGTTTTGATAATAGTTTTGTTAATGACGATGTTAATTGATAAAATTGAGTCAAAAAAACTTAGATTATTTTTTTGCGGTATTTTAATAATTTCTACAATTGGAAATTTTTTTACTGAAACAACATTCAAACAATTTTTTAAAGAAAGAACTGTACATAAACCAGATTTAAAGTCTGTATTGCTTGAAATAAAAAAGTCATCAAATTTTAATGTCACCCTAAATTTAGAAAAAACGTATCTATCGAAAAGTGAAATTTCAAATGCATTTGAGAACTATTTAAAAAATTATTCGAAAGTTGATGATTTAAAAATAGAATTTTTTAATTATTTAGTAATAGATAAAGAAAAATATTCTAAAAAAATTTGGATAATTTGTTTAAATGATTTAAATGGTGATAATTGTGAAATACCAACAATATTTACTAAATTTAAAACAATTAAAGAAAGTTCATTTAATAGTATTAATGTTAAGTTGATCGAAAAAGTGATTTGATTGGTAGCGGGAAGTGGGATCGAACCACTGACCTCGGGCTTATGAGTCCCGCGCTCTAACCAACTGAGCTACCCCGCCTTTTAACATTGTTGATTTATAATATTTATAAAATTTGATTCAATAATAATTAATCATTAAATTTATGTAAATTTTAGGTAATTATGTAAATTTAGCTAAAAACTATAAGCCCAAATAAAATTAAACCCGTCGAGGCTGCAGCAGAAAAATAAAACTTTTTTCTAATCTCTTGTTTCTTGTCAGATTTTACTCTGTTTAAAAGAACATTTATATCTGTACCTCTAGAAGTAGTTTGTGGAGTGTGAGAAACTGTATATTTTGAAGTAAGTTTTTGTTTAAGAGTGTCAGTTAGATTTTTCATTTGTGTAATTAACCATCCTTTGGATTTATTAGCAAATAAAATTATAAAGAGAGAAATATTCCAATTGATCCTAATAGAAGAACACAAAATGAAAAAATAAAAATATTTTTCCTAAACTCTTTGCCTTGCTCAGCATCTAATTTTGATTTTAAAACATTTATATCAACTCTACCGGAGCTAATTTTATTAGGATTTAAAGGCTTTTCAGCTACATTAATATCATTTGGGGTCTCGATATTATTAGTATTCTCTGTAAAGCCTTTAGATGTCATAAATCTATTAAACCATAATATTTAAAAAAAACAATTTTCTTGGAAGTTCAAACTGGGTCAATAATGAATTGACACATGTCCAATTTGGGTCTTAACTGCCACTTTTATAATTTATGAGCATTCAAGAAGTAGATTTTTCCAAAACTCTTTCAGACGAGCAGGTCTATGAGTCCATTATGTCTCACTATTCTATTCTTAGTAAAGATTGGATATCACATCAATGGAATTGGATGAACGGTGTTTATAGGCCATTTAATGATCACTATAAATATTTGATAATAATTTCTTTAATTGAAAAAACTCTTCAATTTTACACCCAGATGAATATTCAATACTCTTATGATGAATACTACTCGAAATCATATCTTCAAATTGATAAGTTTAGTATTACTGAACTTTGTGAAAAATTAGATTTACCTAAAGAAACAATTAGAAGAAAAGTTATAGAACTTGAAAATGAAGGTGTAATAACTCGTAATAAAAAAAAAATTGTAATTGATAGAAAAGCATTCGACTTTATTAAGCCAGCACAACAAATAAAATTTTCAGCAAAATATATATATTTAGTTTCTAAAGCTTTAAATAAAGATAAGGTTTATTCTAAAAAACCTGATCAAAAAATTATTGAAAATATTATAAAAAAAAGATTTTCATTATCATGGAGTTGGTTTTACAGAATGCAAATACCATCAATTATTGGTTACCATAAATTTTTTAAAGATTTAACTACGTTTCATATTTGGGGAACAATTTGCATGAACCAAGTCTTAAACGTAACCGATCAATTAAATTCTTATAAAAATAAACCCTCATTAGATTACTTTGCTACTAATAATATTGTTATAGAAAATCTTGGAGCAGAAACTGGTATAAGTGCAATGTCAATTTCTGATATGACAAAAATCCCCAGAGCAACAATTATTAGAAAATGTAAATATTTAATTGGGGAAAACTTAATTAAGCTAAACCAAAAAAAACAATATTTGCTAACCAGTATGAATTTTAGAAAAATTTTACCTTATCAAACACAAATTTTTAAATACAAGGCAAAGTTTATTCGTAAAATTTTAAATCTTCTTGTAATTTCTTAAATCTTCAATAAATTCTTCTCGAATATTACACAGAGGGGTCATGGGTATAGTAACAACAATAGCGCCGTTTGCGCTAGCTCTTATAATGTTAGGGCTTGGGGCGTCATTAACAGTAAAAGATTTCACAAGAGTATTTCAGCATCCAAAAGAATTTTTTGTTGGTTTAATTTGTCAATTAGTTGTTCTTCCAATTATTGGTTATCTGTTAATAATTATTTTAAAAACTCCAATAGAGCTAGCTTTAGGGGTAATGTTGATTGCAGCTGCACCTGGTGGAGTAACATCAAATGTGCTTACTAAATTTGCAGATGGAGATGTTGCACTTTCTATATCTCTTACAGCTTTTACTAGTTTAATAAGTATTGTTTCAGTTCCCTATATAGTTTTTTTATCAATTGATTTATTTAATATTACTTATGTTGAAAAAGAAGTTTCGATGCTTGGTATATCCTTAAAGATGTTTTTTGTAGTTACTGTGCCTGTGATAATTGGAATGATTATTAGAAAATTTTTTAGTGATTTTATAGAAAATAATATCAAAATTATTGAGAAAGCATCCATAGGATTATTTTCAATTGTTTTCATTGCTATCTACATTCAAGAATGGGATAGTATTATAATGTTCCTAACGACAGCAGGAACTATTGCTTTGGTTCTTAATATTTCCATGATGGTTATAGGCTTTTACGTAGCTAAACTTTTTGCATCAGGTGTTGCTCAACAAAGATGTATATCTATTGAATGTGGATTACAAAATGGAACGTTAGCTGTTTTTGTAGGAACGCAGTTGTTTGGGCAAAACATGACTTACATGGTTCCAACAGCAGCTTATGCTTTGATTATGATGATGACTTCTGTTCTTTTTGTGTTTTTCTTAAGAAATAGAACTTAATTATTTTTAAAATTAGTTTGTTTTAAAGGTTTGATAATTATTTCTATTGGATACTTTTTTTTCTCTACTTCAATGAATAGATCTTTTTTGTTAAGTTCGTCATTTGAAATATCGTTATTGATATAACCAAATGTTAAATTTTTCCTAAAATTAAAAGAATAATTGCCAGATGTTGATCTACCTATAATTTTATTTTCTAAATAAATAGGCTCATCATGAAGCAATAATGGCTCACCTGGTTTGCTATCTTTTAAAGTAAACATTGCAAATCTACGTTTAATTTTTTCCTTTTTAATTTTTTCTAAAGCTTTTTTGCCAATAAATTCATGCTCCTTTTTAGAGCTTATTGTGAAAGATAAACCTGCTTGGTATTGATTTTCTTCTGGTGAAATATCATGTCCCCAATGTAAAAATCCACTCTCCATTCGCATAATATCCATAGCGTGCATACCACAATTCGAAAGGTTAAAATCTTTTCCTTTATTAACCAATAATTCATAAATTTTTTTAGCATCTTCAGATTTAACATATAATTCATAACCTAATTCACCAACATATGACAATCTTTGAGTCCAAATTTTAATACCTTCAATTGAAATATATTTTGCTGTACCAAATCTAAATTCATCATTTTCGAAATTGTCTTTTGAAATTGATTTCATTAAAGCTCTACTCTTTGGTCCAAACACACCAAATACACAAAAATCATCTGTAACGTCTTTTAACTCTAAATCTTTTGCGAGGTATTTTTTTATGTGAAATTTATCTCTCTCCCTTGTGGCTGCAGAGCTTATTATTCTAAAATGATCTTTTTCGATACAAACAACTGTTAAATCTGTTTCAATACCACCGTCGGGATTTAACATATGTGTATAAACACATTTGCCAACTTCATTTTTAATATTTGCCGTACAAATTTTTTGCAATTCCGTATAAGCTTTATCAGATTTAATCTCAAATTTAGAAAAAGGAGTTAAATCAAATAATCCAACATTTTTGATGGTATTATTCGTTTCATATTCTGCTGAAGGGTACCAGTTTTGGTAATTATAACTGTATTCGTATTCCGTTTTTTCTCCATCTAGAGCAAACCACATAGGTCTTTCATATCCACCTGATGCACCAAAACAAGCGCCAAAGCTTTTTAATTCATCATGATATGGAAGAGTTTTTATATTCCTTGAGGTTTTATGTTGTTTAAAAGGCCAATGCATTCCATATAAATCTCCTAAAGATTCCGTAATCCTTTTTTTAATAAAACTTAGATCAGAATGAAATTTTTGAAATCTTTTGATGTCATAACAAAAAATATCTTCATTAATATGTCCATTGATTAACCATTCAGCGGTAACTTTACCTACACCGCCACCACTTCCAATTCCAATACTATTTAAACCACAACATACAAAAAAGTTTTTTATTTCAGGCACTTCTCCTAGTAATGTATTTGTATCTGGAGTAAATGACTCTGGGCCTGAAAAAAATTTTCTAATTCCTGCTGTTTCTAAAACTGGAAATCTTTTTATTGCAGTGGCTAAATAAGGTTCAAAATGTTCAAAATTTTCTTGAAATTCTCCAAACGAAAAATCCTCTGGAACTTTATTAGTTTTATCCCAGGCTGGTATAGACTGAGACTCAAATATACCAACTAATATTTTTCCAGCGTCTTCTTTAATATAAGTCCTATTATCAAAATCTCTTATCACTGGTAAAGTTTTAGAAAGATTTTCAATTGGCTCTGTAATAATATAAAAATGTTCTGCTGGGTAAAGAGGAATACTTACTCCAGCTTTTTCTCCAATTTGGCGTGACCACATTCCTGATGCTAAAACTATATACTCACAATCAATTTTTTGACCATTTACTTTTACACCTGAAATTTTTCTATTTTTAGTTATGATCTCATCAACGGGAGATTTTTCAAAAATCTTTGCCCCTTCCATTCTTGCTGCTTTTGCTAACATATGTGTTACTCCCGATGGATCTGCAGCACCATCTCCTGGCATTAAAATTCCTCCTAAAACTTCATCAGTATTTACAATTGGATAATCTTTTTTAATTTGTTCTTTATCTAAAATTCTAACATCAACATCAAAAAGCTGTGCGGTTGTCGCTTGTCTTTGAAGCTCTTGCCATCTACCTTTATTTTCAGCAATTGAAAGTGCACCGTTCAATCTTAATCCAGCTGAATGATCAACTTTCTTTTCAAGTTCTTTATATAGGTCTAAAGTATATTTTCTTATTTTAGTAATTGCTGCAGATGGACCTAGTTGACTTACTAATCCAGCTGCATGCCAAGTCGTACCTGATGTTAACTGATCTCTTTCTAAAAGGATTGTATCTTTCCAACCAAATTTAGCCAAATGATAAGCAACTGAACAACCAACTACTCCACCTCCGATAACAACAACTTTGGTGCTACTTGGAAGTTTTTTTTCCATTTAATTAATTTTTGATTGCATCTCCTGGGTTAACATATTCATGTCCAAATACATCTGCAACAGCTTTATAAGTCACATGACCCTTATGAACATTTAATCCTGCTAAAAAGTTTTTATCTTCACTAAGAGCTTTTTGATAACCTCTATTGGCTAATTTAACTAAATAAGGAAGTGTTGCTTTGTTTAATGCGATAGTTGATGTTCTAGGAACCCCTCCTGGCATGTTAGCTACACAATAATGAACAACGTTATCAACTATAAAAGTTGGATCATTAAAAGTTGTCGGTTTACTTGTTTCTACACAACCACCTTGATCAATTGCAACGTCAACAATAACAGAGCCTCTTTTCATCAATTTTAACATATCTTTAGTGACTAATTTAGGCGCCTCTGCTCCGGGGATTAAAACTCCTCCTACTATTAAGTCTGCTTCAGCTACTAACTTTTTTAAATCTATCTTATCACTTTGTTCTGGGATAATTTTATCTCCAAACATTTCAACTAATTGTTT
Organism: uncultured Pelagibacteraceae bacterium; assembly: GCA_902571015.1. Lineage (GTDB taxonomy): Bacteria > Pseudomonadota > Alphaproteobacteria > Pelagibacterales > Pelagibacteraceae > Pelagibacter. The sequence goes on from CACGAC010000006.1 coordinate 64,189, forward strand.
TAGTCTTGCTTCTGATTTATCTACAACATGAACTTTTGCCTTCATACCAGTTGCTATAGTTGCAGCATTTTCTCCCACTACACCTCCACCTAAAATTAAAACATTCGCTGGTTCACCACCAGGAGCTCCACCCAATAATACTCCTCTGCCTTTTTGGTTTTTTTCTAAACAATGTGCTCCAGCTTGAACTGACATACGTCCTGCTACAGCACTCATAGGTGCAAGTAAAGGAAGCCTTCCATTATCATCAGTAATGGTTTCATAAGCTATATTAATACTTTTTGATTTTACCAAACCCTCTGTCAATTCTTTTGCAGCAGCTAGATGTAAATAGGTGTATACGATTTGATTTTCTTTAATCATTTCAACCTCAACTTTTTGAGGTTCTTTAACTTTAACAATTATTTCAGCGTCATTAAAAATATCAGTGGCTTTTTCAATAATTTTAGCTCCAGCATTTTTGTACTGATCATTGTCGAAACCTGCTTCAAAGCCTCCATTGTTTTCTACTAATACTTCATGTCCCTCAGAGACAAGAGTTTTTACACTATCTGGTGTTAGGCCTATTCTATTTTCTTGAGGTTTAATTTCTTTAGGTACGCCAATTCTCATTAACGAAATTTAATTCTTTTTACTTTTTGCGTAATTAGTTATTCCGGTTCTTAATTTTTCAATAATTTCATCAATATGTTTTTTTTCACAAATAAACATCGGTGCTATAATTAAACAATCACCTGTGGCTTTGAAATTTACTCCAGCATCATAACAGTGTTTAAAAGTAGCTAAGCCTGCTTTACCAGGTCTACCATCAGTTTTAATATCTATACCACCCATCATTCCATAGCCTCTAATGTTATCGACTACATCAATATCTTTTAGTGAAAATAGTCCTTCTTGGAAGTAAGGAGCAAGTTCTTTTGCTCTATTGAAAATATCCTCTTTTTCAAAAATATCTTGAACAGCTAATGCTGCTGCAACAGAAACTGGTATTCCTGAATAAGTGTAACCATGAAATAATTCTATCGCACCTTTTGGAGAATTATCCATAACTGCATCATAAATTTCTTCTTTACAAGCAACCACACCAAATGGAACTATTCCATTAGTTGTTGCTTTTGCCATAGTCATTATGTCAGGTGTCACGCCAAACTCTTGAGCTCCAAAAGCTGAACCGGTTCTTCCCCATCCAGTAATAACTTCATCGAAAATCAAAAGTATTTTATGTTTGTCACAAAGTTCTCTTAATCTTTGTAAATATCCAACTGGTGGAACTAAAGTTCCTGTCGAACCAGCAATCGGCTCAACAATACAAGCTGCAATATTTTCTGAACCAAAATTAGTACAAATTCTTTCTAAATCATTTGCAATTTCAGCACCTGTTTCAGGTTGACCTGATATAAATTTATGTTCATCTAAATGTGTATGTCTCATATGAACAACACCTGGCATCAACACACTTGCATAAGCTTTCACATTATTAATCATACCACCTACTGATGTTGCTCCAATATTCATCCCATGATATGCACGTTCTCTTCCAACAAATCTAAATCTTTGTCCTTCACCTCTTGCTTTATGGTAGGCAATACTAATCTTGATCGCTGTTTCAACTGCAGTAGATCCACAAATTGTATAAAAAATTTTATTTAAATTTCCTGGAGTATGTTTTGAAATTCTAGTCGCTAATTCAAAAGATCCACCAAATCCTTGTTGGAAGGGTTGACAATAATCTAAAGTTTGTAATTGATTTGTTATTGCTTCAATAATTTCTTTTCTACCGTGTCCTAAAGGATTACAAAATAATCCTGAGCTTGCATCAATTTGAGTTTTACCTTGGTGATTTTTTAAATATACACCTTTTGCCTCCACTATAAGTTTTGGATTTTCTTTAAAATCTTTATTAGATGTAAATGGCATCCAATGTTCATTTAAAGAATTAGGTACTGATGTTCTTTTTTCTGAGCTCATATTAAAATTTCATAAATGATTAATTAATGAATCCTTAGACTAATTAAGTCCAATAAACCACCAAAATAATTGTCACAACTTAAAGTTGTGTAACTAGAATGAGCATTTTTTTGTTTTACATATAGGCCAATTTAATCTTAAAATTGAAACTTATAAATAAACAAGGAAGAGGAAAAATGAAAAAAATAATTAGTTTTATTCTTGGATGTTTTGTAGCTCTTAATCTTTCAATTTCAGTTGCTAATTCAGCAGCTAATGAAGTTAGAGTTGCATACTTCTTAGAGTGGCCAAGCCCGAATCTAGAGGATATGATGAAGAAAAACTTCGCTAAAGCTTTAGGGGTTCCTGTTAAGTGGACAAACTTTACTAATGGTGGTGCAATGACTGATGCTATGTTAGCGGGAGATATTGATATCTCTTACTCTCAAGGTTTAGTTCCATTCATTAATGCTGTTAAATCAAAAGCTCCTATCAAACTTGTAGATATTGCTATGGAATACGGAATGGGTGGTACAACATGTGTAACATCTAATGCATCAGGTATAACAAAAGCTAACGCTACAGAACTTGAGGGTAAAAAAGTTGCTGTTCCACTAGGTACAATGGCTGAATACGTTTTTGATGAAAGTATGAAAGTTGTTGGTGCGGACAGAAAAAAAATGGATATCATTCAAATGGACCCTGAAGAAGGCGCTGCTGCTTTAGTAAGTGGTGATGTTGTAATGGCATGTTTATTTGGTGGTAACTCAATTAAAGCTGCAACTGCAGTTGGATCTAGATTACTTACAGTTCAAGAAGCTAGAGACGCAGGTATCTTAGGTATTGATATCACTTCAGTAACTACTAAGTTTATGAAGGAAAATCCAGGTATGCTAAGAACTTTTATTGAAGTAACTCATGAGGCTAATGCAAGATATAGAGCTGGTAAAAGCGATATGAACTCAATGTCAAAAGCTTCTGAAATGAAAGTTGCTGATATGAAAGAAACTTTAAGTGGCTTTAAATTTCTAACACCAGAGGAAACTAAACAATCTATGGAAAGTGGAAATCTTGATGCATTCTTAAAAGGAATGGGAACACCAAGAGGAAACGTAGATACTAGTTTCTTACCTTTATAATCTAAGGGTAATTTAAATTTTAATAGGCGCCAATTGTAATAAATTGGTGCCTATTTTTTTATTAAAAATTCAAATATAAAGTCTCTTTATGAGTGATTTAATTTCACAAAATCTAAACATGATTTTTAAAACTCCTAAAGGAGAAACTGTTCACGCTTTAAAAGATTTAAATTTTACTCTCAAAAAAGGAGAGCTTCTTACTGTTCTTGGGCCGTCTGGTTGCGGAAAGACTACATTGCTTAACATTACTGCAGGATTTATTAGACCAACTTCAGGAAGTATTACTCTTAATAATAAAGAAATAGATGGACCAGGAGTTGAAAGGGGTATGGTTTTTCAACAAGGTGCTTTATTTGAATGGCTAACAGTTGCTGAAAATGTCAACTTTGGATTAAGAATGAAAAAAGAAGATCCAATTGAAACTCAAAAAAAAGTTGATGAATGGTTAGAGATTGTTGGATTAAAAGGTTTTGGAAACACTCCAACTTATCAATTATCTGGAGGAATGCAGCAGAGAGTTGCCCTTGCAAGATGTCTAATCAACAACCCAGATTTGATTTTAATGGATGAACCATTAGGAGCCCTTGATGCTCTTACAAGAGAAAAAATGCAGTCCCTAGTTTTAAAAATTTGGAAAGAAACTGGTAAAACAATTATTCTTATTACTCACTCAGTTGAAGAGGCCTTGCTTCTAGGTGAAAGATTATATGTGATGGCTCCAAGACCAGGAAGGATACATAAAGAATATAATCTGCCATTCGCTTCAATGGGTTTAAAAGAGGATTTAAGAGAAATCAAAAAAAATAAAGAGTTTTCACAAAAACGAGAAGAAATCCTTGAAATGATCTGGAACATGGAAGAGGAAATTATGGGGAAAGATAATTAAATGTTAACTCAAATATTAACTTTTCTAATATTCTTTGCCGTAGTCGGCTGTATTCTTTACGGAAGAAGATTGATAAAGACTGAAAAAGTAGATGCTGTATTTGGAAATCCAGAGAGAGCATTAGGTGGTACTCACTGGGTAATTGTTGGAAGTAGTTTTTTACTTTTAATTTGGCTCTATTATTCTTGGGATATTGCTAAAGGATTTTATCCAAAATCTGCCAACGAGTTATGCCAAGTTGCGAAAGTTAATGACTCTTTGCTTGGATTAAAATATCAATTTCCAATTGAAGAAAGAGAGTTCAAAAGTACTTCGCAAATCAAAAAAGAGAATAAAAATTTAAAATTAATTCAAAATGAGATTCAAAATTCTGAGGAACTAAATAACCAACAAAAAACGATACTAATTAGTTATATAAGTAAAACTAATCAACTAATCCCTTTACTTACAAATGAGGATTTGTTGGAGATTGAGACTCAACAAAAAATAGACGATATCACTGGAAAAATTAATCTATTAACTGAAAATTTTCAAAAACCTGATTATCCATTTGAAAGTGAGCAAGAACTCAATGAGCGACTTAAGGCAGTAGCAGAAGAAGGTGGTTGGGGTATAACTAAAGTAGATGCAGGCTCAGGTTCTATTGAAAATACATTAGAAGTGCCTTTAGTGCCTGCAACGTATAGAGGTTTAAAGTTTCACACTGCCGCTCAAGAATTAAATTTAATAAGTGATGAATTTTTTAAGTTAAGAAATCATAATCCTCAATTCAAAAATAAGATTAAAGAGCTAAAAGAGGAAATTAAATCTTATAGAAAAAGTTTAAGTGATAATGAGGAAGTAGCTTCAACATACGCAAAAAATATTGTTAAGATCGCTAGAAGAATAGAATTTGCAAGTATCTACCCTCCTAATGCATTAGATAAGATGCAAACAGCAATTGTTAAATTTGATAATGCTCAAAAAAAAGAACAAGGTGGATTGAGATTAATTGATATTTTTTTATTTCCTGCAGGAACTATTGTTGCCAGTGGTCCAAGTTGTTCAGAACAGGGATCAGGTAGGTGGTTGCCTAAACCATCCGATACATTCAATAAGTTCATATTAATGTCAAAACCTAGTGTAGGGTATAAAGATATTCCTTTATTGTGGATACAAATGGTTGATGTGAGCAAAATGATTGGCTTTATTTTGCCAGACTGGATTGCAGATATTTTACCAGGTGAGTATCCTGTTCATAGTAAAGATGGAATAG
>CACGAC010000007.1 GCA_902571015.1 uncultured Pelagibacteraceae bacterium
TTAGACTTAATGTTAAAAAAATAAAAAAAGATGAGGCTTTTTTATTAATTAAGAAAAATAAGATTAACAAAACGAACTATTATTTTTTATCAAAAAAAGGTGATTTAAAAGAAGCTGCAAAAAATCTCTACACTATTTTAAGAAAAATAAAAAAAGATAATTACAAATCTATAGCTGTAGACAAAATACCAAATATAGGGATCGGCAAAACTATTAACGATAGATTATTGAGAGCTTCAAAATTTTAATGACTATTCCTCTTGAAATAATTGATTTATCAAAAACTTATGACACAAAAGAAGCTGTTCGAAATATTTCTTTTAAAGTAAATGAGAATGAAATCATTGGAATTCTCGGACCTAACGGATGTGGTAAAACTACAACAATAGGTATGATTCTTGGTTTACTAAAGCCTACTAAAGGAAAGGTTCTTATAAATGGTATTGAAATTGAAAAACAAAGAGTTGAATTATTAAACAAATTAAATTTTATTTCACCATATATTGAGTTACCAAAAAAATTAACTGTAAGGCAAAATCTTGAAGTTTATGGAAGACTTTATGATGTAAAAGAACTTGGAATAAAAATTGATTATCTTTGTGAAAAATTAAGGCTAAATGAATTTATTAATAAAATAACAGGAGAACTTTCCTCTGGTCAAAAAAATAGGGTCAGTCTAGCTAAATCTATAATTAATGATCCATCAGTTCTTCTTCTTGATGAGCCAACTGCATCTCTAGATCCTGAAACAGGAGATTTTGTTAGAAGTTTTTTAGAAGAATACCAAAAAGAAAAAAAAACTTCTATTCTGCTTGCTTCACATAACATGGCAGAAGTTGAAAGATTATGTTCCTCAGTTCTAATGATGAATAAAGGATCTATTATTGATCAAGGAAATCCTGAAGAATTAATTAAAAAACATGGAAGGAGAAATATGGAGGAAGTTTTTTTAAAACTTACAAGAGATTTGATATGAATTTAAATAAAATGTATGGACTTTTTTTGAGACATTTTTATCTTATCAAAAGTTCTTTACCAAGAGTTTTGGATTTAATTTATTGGCCAACAATACAAATTATTCTTTGGGGATTTATTTCTAAATTTTTTTCAATTTATAGTGATTATTACAATAATACACTTGGAATAATTCTTACATGCGCGATTCTTTACGACATTCTTTTTAGATCTAGCATAAGTTTTAATATGCTTTTTTTAGAGGAAATCTGGAGTAGAAATTTTACGAATTTATTTATTGCTCCCTTGAAGCTTAAAGAAATAATTATATCTTTAATTTTTACTGCTTTGATAAGGACATTAATCGGTCTAGTGCCTGCTATTATTTTAACTTCCCCATTATTTGGAGTTTCAATTTTAAAATTAGGTTTTCCACTCTTTATATTATTTTTAAGTTTATATATATTTGGGATTACACTAGGTTTATTTGTGAGCTCAGGTTTAATGAGATACGGACCATCCTTTGAAAATATAGCTTGGTCATCGTTATTTTTACTTGCTCCATTAGGCTGTATCTACTATCCAATAGAAATCCTTCCTGAATTTTTCCAGATAATTGCAAAAGGCCTACCATTAGTTTACGTTTTTGATGAAACCAGAAATATTTTAATAAATGGTCTTGTAGATTACCAAAATATAAAACAAGCTTATTTATTAAATTTAGTTTATTTAATTTTTGGAATAGGGCTGTTTTACCTTTCTTTTTTAAGAGCGAGAATAAAAGGGACGTTAATAAATATGGGTGAATAATTGGTGCGCCTGCTAGGAGTCGAACCCAGAACCTCCTGATCCGAAGTCAGGCGCTCTATCCAGTTGAGCTACAAGCGCATATCATATTAATATATCATTTTATGGAAAAAAAAATAAATTTGATAGTTGATAAGACCGAAAATGGACTCCGTGTTGATATTTTCATTAAAAAGAGAGAGGATATTATCAGTCGAACAAGGATAAAAAATCTTATTCTAGATAATAAGTTAAGAATAAACAATCAGGTAATAACTGATCCATCGAAAAAAATTTTTTTTAATGATGAAATAAAATTAGTCGTACCTGAACCAAAAAAAGCTTCCTTAAAACCTTATGAGTTTAATTTAGATATAATATTTGAAGATAAAGATTTAATTGTTTTAAACAAACCGTCTGGAATAGTAATACATCCTGGTGCAGGTAATTTTGATAACACAATCGTAAATGCGCTTATGAATTATAGTAAAAATTCTTTTTCTAATATTGGAGGTGAACTAAGACCTGGAATAGTACATAGAATTGATAAAAATACATCTGGATTAATTGTTATTGCAAAAAATAATCAAACTCACGAACACCTCTCAAATCAGTTTAACAAACATACAATCCAAAGAATTTACCAATTATTAATCTGGGGTAAAATTAGACCATCTAAAGGTAAAATAGAAACCTTTATTAAAAGAAGCTCGAAAAATAGACAAATGATGGAGGTTAGTAGCAGCAAAGGAAAAAAAGCAATTACAAATTATAAAACTTTAGAAATTTTTGAAAATAAAAATATTCCAACTTTTAGTTTATTAGAGTGTAAATTAGAAACAGGCCGGACTCATCAAATAAGAGTTCACATGAATTATTTGGGTAACAGTATAGTTGGTGATGATAAATATAAAAAAAGGTTTAAAAAACTTAAAGATATTGAACCATCATTAGAAAAAACTTTAACAAAATTAAACAGACAATTTTTGCACGCTAAAACATTGGGCTTTATACATCCAAAAAAAAATAAGCAGATGATTTTTAATTCAATTTTACCGAATGAGCTTGAAATAATACTAAAAACACTCAGAAATATTGGTAAATAAAACATTGAAAAATTTTAAATATTAATTAGATAAACTGTCTATGAGCGCAACTATGAATAACAATCTACCCATTTTAAGTAATGAAGGTGGCCTGTCTGCATATCTCGAGCAAATTAAAAAATTTCCAATGCTTGATGCAGAAGAGGAGTACATGCTAGCTAAAAACTGGAAAACGACAGGAAATATTAAGTCAGCAGAAAAACTTGTAACAAGTCATTTGAGATTAGTTGCGAAAATTGCAATGGGTTATAAAGGTTATGGTCTCCCAATTAACGAGATGATCTCTGAGGGTAATATTGGACTGATGCAAGCTGTCAAAAAATTTGAGCCAGAAAAAGGTTTTAGATTAGCAACTTATGCGATGTGGTGGATAAAAGCTTCTATTCAAGAATATATCTTAAAATCTTGGAGCTTAGTAAAAATCGGTACAACTACTGCACAAAAAAAATTATTTTTCAATCTTAAAAAATTAAAAAATCAAATTGCACCACAGGCTGAAGGTGATTTAAGAAATGAGCATGTAAACGAAATCGCTGAAAAATTAGATGTGAGTAAAGAAGAGGTTGTCTCAATGAATCGTAGACTATCTGGAAAAGAATTTTCTCTTAATGCCCAAGTTGGTGAGGATGGTGATGAATGGCAAGATTGGTTAGTAGATAAAGAATTAGATCACGATCTTAAGTTTGCTCATCAAGAGGAAATGAAACAAAGAAAAGATTTATTAAAAGACTCAATTAAAGTTTTGAATGATAGAGAAAAGGAAATATTATATTCAAGAAGATTGAATGATAATCCGACTACTTTAGAAGATTTAAGTAAAAAATATAAGATTAGTCGTGAAAGAGTAAGACAGATTGAAAATAAAGCATTTGAGAAATTACAAAAGCACATGCTTTTGCTTGCTAAATCAAAAAATCTTTTACCTGTAAATTAAATCTCAAAAGGATTTTCAACTAAGATTGTGTCATCCCGTTCAGGACTAGTTGATATACTTGATATTTTTGCACCAATAAAGTCTTCAATTGCAAAAAGATATTTTTTTGCATTCTCTGGTAGGTCGTTAATATTTTTGATCCCATTGGTTGAAGTTTTCCATCCATCAAAAGTCTTATATATAGGTTTAATTTTAAGTTGATCTTCAACTGCTGCTGGAAGATAGTCTATTTTTTTTCCATTGAGATCATATTCTACACACATCTTAATTTGATCTAGTTCATCCAAAACATCTAGTTTTGTAAGTGCAATGCCATCAATTCCAGAAACTTTTATTGTCTGTCTCACCAAAACACCATCAAACCATCCACACCTTCTTTTTCGACTTGTAACGGTTCCAAATTCTTTGCCTCTTGTACCTAATAACTCACCAATTTTATCTACTAACTCTGTTGGAAAAGGTCCTTCACCTACTCTTGTCGTGTAAGCTTTGGTTATACCTAATACATAATGAATTGAATTAGGCCCACATCCGGTTCCTGTTGCGGCACTTGAGGCCACAGTATTGGAAGAAGTTACAAAAGGATATGTTCCGTGATCAACGTCTAATAAAATTCCTTGTGCGCCCTCAAATAATATTTTTTTCTTTTGTTTCTTAAATTGATCAATCTTAAGCCATACTGGTGCTGAAAACTTAAGAATTTCAGGAGCGATTTTTAAAAGATCATCTTTAAGCTGATTTTTTTCAAATATCTTTTTACCTAAACCTTTTCTAATAGCGTTATGATGTAGTAAAACTGTTTCTAATCGTTGGTTCAAATTTTTTTCTGATCTAAGATCCATTACTCGAATTGAACGTCTTCCAACTTTATCCTCATAAGCAGGTCCAATACCTCTTCTTGTCGTTCCAATTTTGCTTTTACCTGCTGCATCTTCTCTTATTTCATCCATTTCTCGGTGAAATGGTAAAATTAAATTTGCAGCCTCAGAAATCATGAAATTTTCTGAATTTACATCTACACCCTTTTCTCCAATTTCTTTAATTTCATCCAATAATGCCCAAGGGTCGACAACAACACCATTTCCAATAATTGAAACTTTATTTTTTCTGACTATTCCTGAAGGAAGCAATCGAAGTTTGTAGGTTACTCCATCTATAACTAAGGTATGTCCAGCATTATGACCACCTTGAAATCTAATTACAACATCAGCTTGTTCTGATAGCCAATCCACAATTTTTCCTTTTCCTTCATCTCCCCACTGCGAACCAACTACTGCAACATTTTTCATTATTTATATATTTTTTTTAACTCAATAGAATTTAAATGATTTATCGGACCATGACCTGTACCAATTTTAGGGTTTGTTAATATAGCAGAATTTACATATTTAACTCCTAACTCACAAGATCTCTTTAGAGTTTTTCCACATGAAAAAAAAGAAGTGATCGCAGTTGATAGTGTACAACCTGTGCCATGAGTATTTTTAGTGTTAAATCTTCTATTTGAAAATACTTTAATCTCTTTTTTGTTAACAAATATATCGTGTACCTTTTTTGATTTTAAATGACCTCCTTTCACTAATACATTTGGTGTACCCATTTTTATAAATTCATTTGCAGCAAGAATCATATCATTTTGATTTTTTATTTTAAAACCTGTTAAGATTTCAGCCTCAGGAATATTAGGTGTGATTAAAGATACTTTATTTAATAATTTTTTTTTCATTAATTGTACAGCGGAGTCTGTGATGAGCTTTGAACCACCTTTAGCAATCATTACTGGGTCCAAAACAATTTTTTTAACTTTTATTTCATTCAAGGATCTTAATACCTTATCTATTACTCTTATAGAATGAAGCATTCCAATTTTAATGGCATTGGGCCTTATATCTTTAATTGTATGAATTATTTGATTATAAATTTCATCTGGTGGAACAGGTATTACTGATTTCACACCTTTTGTATTTTGAACTGTGACTGCAGTTACTGCCGTCATTGAATATACACCTAGACTAGTAGCAGTTTTAATATCTGCTTGAATACCTGCACCTCCTGATGAGTCAGATCCTGCTATGATTAAAATTTTTGATTTTATTTTCAAATTATCTAATTTTTTTCAAAATAATATTTAAACATTTTACAAGAAGGTTTTTATTTTCACTTTCTCCCATAATTCTTATTTTAGCCTCTGTTCCAGATTTTCTTACAAGGATTCTGCCACTCCCTTTTATTAATTTTGAAGCTAGCCTAATAGATTTTTTAATTTCAGGTTTTTTGATTATATTTTTATCTTTTACTTCAATATTTTTTAGTAATTGTGGTGTTTTTTTAAAATTTTCAAAAAATTCACTAGCTCTTTTTCCTTTTCTAAGAGCAAATAAAGACTCCAAGGCTACAAGTAAGCCATCTCCTGTAGTTGCAAATTTACCTAGAATAATATGTCCTGATTGTTCTCCACCTAAATTAAATTTATTTTTTTGCATTGCCTCTTTTACATATCTATCGCCAACATTAGCACGTATAAATTTTATTCTCTTTTTCTTGAAATACTTTTCAAGGCCATAATTGGACATTAATGTTCCTACAACCCCACCCTTTAACATTTTTTTGTTTTTCCACCTTGTTGCTAATGCAGCAATAATTTGGTCACCATCTATAATATTACTTTTTTCGTCACACATAATTACCCTGTCTGCATCACCATCTAGTGAAATACCTATATGAGCCTTATACTTTTTAACTGCAGATTTTATTTTTTCAGGAAATGTAGAACCACAATTTTTGTTAATATTTAATCCATTAGGATTAACTCCAATGGCAATCACCTTAGCTCCTAAAGATTTTAATAACTCTGGTCCAGCTTTGTACCCAGCGCCATTAGCGCAATCAATTACAATTCTAAGTCCTCTTAAATTGAATTCTTTAGTAAAATTTTTTTTTAATATCTTGATGTAATCATTTGTACCTGTCTCTAATCTTTTTACTCTACCTAATTTTTCTGGCTTAGCGAGATTTTTGATGATCTTTTTATCTATTAAACTTTCAATTTTTTTTTCTATTTTATCTGATAGTTTCATACCATCAGGACCAAATAGTTTTAATCCATTATCATTATGAGGATTATGAGAGGCAGTAATCATAATTCCCATATTTGCCCTCATGGCTTTTGTAAGCATCGCTAAACCATTTGTGGGTAAAGGTCCTAAGGTAAATACATGCATACCTGCTGATGCTAATCCTGATACAAGTGCTGGTTCTAAAGTGTATCCAGATAATCTAGTATCTTTTGCAATTATTGCAGTTTGTTTTCTTTTTTTTTGAGATTTAAAATATGTTCCACTAGCTAGGCCAAATTTAAAAAACATGTCTCCATTAATATTTTCACTGTTAATAGCTCCCCTAATACCATCAGTACCAAAATATTTTTTTGTCATTAATTATTTATTATATTCTTAAAGATCTTTAAGCCTTGTATTGTTTCATTAACATCATGAATTCTTAAAATTTGAACACCTTGCATCATAAGATATATTGAAGATGCTATTGTTCCCCCATTTCTGAATTTACTATCATTTTTTCCAGATATCTCCTTAATGAATCTTTTTCTTGAATTGCCTACAAGTATAGGAAAACCAAGAGAATGGAAAATAGAAATATTGCGTATCAAACTCATATTATGTTTCAAATTTTTTCCAAAACCTATACCAGGATCTAGAATAATCTTATTATGCTTAATACCCTTCAATCGCAGAAGTTTTATTTTTTTTTCAAAAAAATCGTATATGTCTAGTAACTCATTTTTATATCTGGGATTTTTTTGCATATTTTCAGGAGTTCCTTGTGAATGCTGAATTACAAATGGTACTTTATATTTCTTTAATATATTTAAAGTTTGATTGTCAAATTCTAATCCTGATATATCATTAATCAATTTTACTCCTAAATTTATTCCTTTACTCATAATTCTAGACTTTCTGGTGTCTAAAGAAATTGGTATTTTTTTCTTAATTAATGATTTTAAAATTTTTTCAATTCTTTGCCATTCCAAATTTTCTCTAATTACTTTTGATCCTGGACGTGTCGACTCACCACCAATATCAATCAAATTTGCACCGCAGTTAAATAAACTAATCGCATGATTAATTCCTTTTTTTTTTGAATTAAATTTTCCACCATCTGAAAAGCTATCAGGTGTTAAATTTAATACACCCATTATATTGGGTATCTTTGTAAAATTTAAATTTGAAAAATTTTTTTTTTTTGATTTAATTTTTTTTAAATCGGAGTTAATTTTTCTCCTAGTTAATTTAGGCAAATATTTTATTTGATTAACAAATATCTTTTTTTTTGAATTTCTTGTAATTATCTCTATTTGATCAAATGAAATTTCTTTGATACCGTTAAGTGGTATAGTTTTATTTCTATTAACTAATTTTTTAGAGCTATTTCCATAGTAGAGATTACACACTCTTGTGTAATGTCTAGACATTAAGATTAATGAACAATTTTAGGTTTAAGTCCCATTGCACCTAATGCAGAGCTCTTATCATCCTCAACTTTTAGATCTTGTTTATCAGCAGGGTATATGTTTTTAGTAATTATATTTTCGATTTCTTCACCTGTTAATGTTTCATATGTCATGAGGGCTTTTGCGATTTTATGTAAATCTTCAATTTTTTCGGTTAATATTTCTTTAGCTTTGTTATAGCCCTCATCAACTAATTTTCTAATTTCTTTATCTATTTTTTGAGCCACTTCCTCAGAAACTGATTGTGTTTGAGTTACAGATCTTCCTAAGAAAACTTCTTCTTGATTTTCACCATACTCAACTGGACCCATTTCTTCACTCATACCGTATTTTGTAACCATGGCTCTCGCAAGTTGAGTTGCTTGATTTATATCTGAACCACTCCCTCCACCTGCGCCAGTTGAAATATTATCTTTTCCAAAAATTACTTCCTCCGCTACTCTTCCACCAAAACAGACTGCTAATCTTGCTTTCAAATATTTTATTGAATGACCATGTTTGTCTCTTTCAGGTAAATTCATTACCATTCCTAAAGCTCGACCTCTTGGTATAATTGTTGCTTTATGTATTGGGTCGTAACTAGGCATATTAAAAGAAACTAAAGCGTGTCCACCTTCATGATATGCCGTCAATTTCTTCTCATCTTCAGTCATAACCATTGATCGTCTTTCAGCTCCCATCATTACTTTATCCTTTGCTTCTTCAAATTCATTTAAAGTAACAATCCTTTTATTTTTTCTAGCCGCTAACAATGCAGACTCATTAACTAAATTAGCTAGATCAGCACCCGAAAATCCAGGAGTTCCTCTAGCTATAGTTCTCAAATTTACATCAGGAGCCATCTTGATCTTTTTAACGTGCACTTTAAGGATTTTTTCTCTTCCAATTATATCTGGGTTAGAAACTACAACTTGTCTATCAAATCTACCTGGTCTTAATAATGCAGGATCAAGAACATCCGGCCTGTTTGTTGCTGCAATTATAATGACACCTTCGTTAGTGTCAAAACCATCCATCTCAACAAGAAGCTGATTAAGGGTTTGTTCCCTTTCATCGTTACCTCCACCTAGGCCTGCGCCTCGACTTCTTCCAACGGCATCAATTTCATCAATAAATATTATACAAGGCGAATTTTTTTTTCCTTGCTCGAACATGTCTCTCACTCTTGATGCTCCCACACCAACGAACATTTCTACGAAATCTGATCCAGAGATTGTAAAGAAAGGAACACCTGCTTCACCAGCAATTGCTCTAGCTAATAAAGTTTTTCCTGTTCCTGGAGGACCAACAAGAAGTGCACCTCTAGGTATTTTTCCACCCAATCTACTAAATTTTTTTGGATCTTTTAAAAACTCAACAATTTCTTCTACTTCCTCTTTAGCTTCCTCTACTCCAGCAACATCGTTAAAAGTCACCTTGCCTTTCATTTCATTCATCATTTTTGCTTTAGATCTTCCAAAGCCCATCGCTCCACCTTTTCCACCTTGCATTTGTCTCATAAAGAAAATCCAAACTGCTATTAATAATAACATTGGAAACCATGAGAGTAGGACACCAAATAATGAAGGCATCTTTTCCTCTATAGGTGCTGCAGATATACTCACACCCTTCTCTGAAAGTTTTTCTATTAAATTAGGATCATTTGGTGAATAAGTTTTAAAACTTTTCCCATTTGCATATACACCATTTATGTTGTTTCCTTGAATCTCAACTTTTAATACCTCGCCTTGTTCTACAGACTCCAAAAATTCTGAGAAAATTACTTCATTAGAACTTCTTATGTTTGCTTGAGGATTTTTAAACATATTGTAGAGACCAATCGTTAAAAAAACGATTATTGCCCACATTGCTAAGTTTTTAAGATTCATGACTATAAGATAAGAATTATTATAAATTTAACAAGTCTATTTTTACACCTCTTTTGTTAAAATCACAGTGTGATTTACCATCTTAATGACGCATCCTCCCAATGTTTCTTTTCTTAGTTTCTGCTCTTTAATTTTATTCAAAATATTCTCTATTTTTTTACCTCTCACAAAATTCGGCTTTTTTCCCACTAAATGAATTAAATCGGATAGGGATCTAAAAATGACTTCATATGAATTGTCAAAAAAATTATCTTTTAATATAAGTTCATTTTTTCTGTAGTTAAAAATTGAGTTTTCTTTCTTATTCTTTTCGACATAAAACTTTATTGATTGGTCCGACTTTTTTAAATTTTCTATTGTTAATTGAAATTTTTTCTTATCAAGGCCGAAATCCTCAAATCTCTTAATTAAGTTTCTTACTTTAATTCTATTAAATTTGATATCCTCATTAGTTGGATCATCTACATAAAAATTAAATATAAATTTTGATAAAAATATTAAATCTCTTTTGTCAAATTCAATCAAAGGTCTAATTAAATTTATATTTTCAATTTGAGTATTTGTCCCAAGTGATACAAGTCCTTTTAAACCACTCCCCCTAGCCATTCTTAAAAAAAAGTTTTCAATTACATCATCTATATGATGACCTAAAACTAAGTTGCTAATTTTAAGCTTTTTACATTTTAAGAATAGAAGCTCATATCTTTTACTCCTGGCTAAGGATTGAATATTGCTCACAGGTTTTTTTCCCTTCCAAGTAAGAATTTGAGAATTGATTTTTAAAGATTTAAGAATTTTTTTTACTTTATAGGCCTCATAAGTAGACTCTTTTCTAAGCTTATGATCTACAATAAAATACCTTGGATTTAAGTTTTTTTTTAAAGCATATACTTTTGTTAAAAAAGCTAAAGCCAAACTATCTGCCCCTCCAGACACTGCAACTAAAAAATTAGTGTCTATTTTGAATGACTTTTCAAATTTTTTAAAAATTTTATTTACTTTATTATTTAAAATTTTTGATTTATAGATTTTAGGAATTTTTTTTCTTACACTCAAATTTTTGAGACTCATACTTTGCTTTTTGAATAACAGACTGATTTGCGTCTGGGTATTGTTTTTCAACACCACTTATCATTTTACAGCCTTGATCTTTTTCTCCAATCTGTATCATTGATACACCTAGCTTTAATAAATTAATAGGAGCTTTTTCTCCTTTTGGGTATTTTTGATAACCTTCTAAATAAGCTGAAGCAGCATCAGTATATAATTGTCTTATTCTAAATGTTTCAGCATACCAATATTGTGCGTTACCTGCCAATTTATGATCAGGATTAGAAATTACAAATTCTCTAAATGCTCTTTCAGCAGTAGGGTAATCTCCAACTTTTAAAAAACTCGTTGCAAATTCATATTGCTCAGGGGCTGAAACATCTGGTAAAATTTTTTCTTCTGCTTGAAATGTCTCAGTAACAATTGTTGCAGTTGTTTCAACTGATTGTATTTTTTGAGTTGTATCGCTTGTAGAATTATCTTTATAAGATATTGAACCTAAATCTTGTGGTTGAGATGAGCCTGGTAAAATTTCTGTATCTGTTTCTGAACTTTTTTTTGAGGTCAAATTTATAGTTTCACCATTTGATAAAGCGGTTTCTAAATCTTGAAATCTAAGTTGATTATCTGATTGAACTTTAGAAAGTCTATTTGATAACTTATCTAGCTTAAAATTTATTTCTTCAAATTTATTAGTGAGTTCCTGGAACTGATTTTCAATTTCAGATAATTTCAACAAATGTCTTGTAAGTACATCCTCAGAATTATTATCAACGCTTGATAAAGCTGAATTGGTGTTATTGAATTCACTTGAATTTGAATAAACAGCTTTTTCAAGAGTTTTCAAATCTTTTTTGATTATTTCGAGTGTATCGTAAATATTATGATTATCAGCGAGAGATGGATAAAAAATTAAAAAATTAAATAAAAAAAAAATTTTGAATTTTAATAATTCTTTAAAGTATCTCATTCAATTAGGTTATGTCTAAAATAATGGCAGAAAAAAGACCTCTTAAATCATTACAATTTAAGAGGTCTTAATATTAATTAAATATTTAATTTGCTTTGACTGTTACAGATCTTCTATTTTTTGACCAAGCTAATGGGTTAGACCCAGAGTCAACAGGTCTTTCTTTACCATAACTCAAAACTGAAATTCTGTCAGAAGATATTCCATAAGTCATTAAATAATCTTTAGCTGCATTAGCTCTTCTCTCGCCTAATGCTAAGTTATATTCTCTTGTTCCTCTTTCGTCAGCATGTCCTTCTAAAACAATTGTAATTTTAGAATTTTTTCTTAACCATGCAGCTTGCTTTCTAAGAGTTTCTCTAGAAGCTGTAGTTAAAACTGACTCGTTAGTCGCAAAAAATACTCTATCAGGAACACCTGAGGCTAAATATTCAACTGTATCTGTTCCAGTATAAACATCACCTTGCATTTGCCCTGTAGATTTTTTTGATGTAGCACATGCAGAAAGTGCTAAACACGCAACTACTATTAAAAATCCGTTTTTTAGAATTTTGCTTAATTTCATTATTACTCCTTGATCAATATTTCTTTAGTCTTAGTTTTTCACAACTAATTAGATCTTTCAAGGCTAAAAATCAAGCGAATTAATTAT
The DNA here is from genome assembly GCA_902571015.1 of uncultured Pelagibacteraceae bacterium. Taxonomy (GTDB): domain Bacteria; phylum Pseudomonadota; class Alphaproteobacteria; order Pelagibacterales; family Pelagibacteraceae; genus Pelagibacter. Next base: position 12,849 of record CACGAC010000007.1, read on the forward strand.
TAATTACTTAATAAAGATGACCATGATGGGTCTGATCCATCAGTTGGAGTAGGAACTTGTCTCTCATTATAGCCCGTTAAATCTATAGACCATAATTTTGCAGAAAAACCCTTTCCTTTAGAATCTGTTTTTGTCTCCCTATAAAAAATCAGAACTCTCCCATTGGGTGACCAGGATGGAGCTTCTTGATAGAAATTTTCAGTTAATAATCTTTCACCACTTCCATCAGTTCTCATTACTCCTATATAAAATTTTCCTTTATGTAATTTTGTAAATGCGATTAGATCACCTCTTGGAGACCAAACTGGAGTACCATAAATTCCTTTACCAAAAGATATTCTTTTAACATTACTTCCATCACTCTTCATTACGTAAATTTGTTGATAACCACTTCTGTCAGAGTTGAAAGAAATAAATTTTCCATCTGGAGAATATGAAGGTGATGTATCTATAGATGGATGATTGGTAATTTTTTCAACTATTCTATTTTCTAAATCCATTGTGTAAATTTCAGAATTACCATCTTTAGCAAAACTCATAATTATTTTTTTTCCATCTGGGGAAAATCTTGGTGCAAAAGTCATACCAGGGAAATCTCCTACAACTTCTTGGGTTCCTGTTTCAATGTCAAGCAAATAAACTCTTGGTAAATTTCTAAAATATGAAAGATAAGTTACCATTTGACTAGTTGGATTAAATCTTGGAGTTAAAACAAGTTCATTTCCTAATGTTAAAAATTTATTGTTAGCTCCATCTTGATCCATGATAGCTAATTTTTTTACTCTTTGAGTTTTAGGTCCCTCTTCTGCAACATATATTATTCTTGTATCAAAATAACCCTTTTCACCAGTTAATCTCTCATAAACTTTATCTGTAATTATATGACCAACACGTCTCCAATTATTTGGAACAGTTGTAAAAGCTAGCGCCATCATTTCTTTACCTGCAAGCACATCCCACAATCTAAATTCTACTCTTAGTTTTTCCTCCACATAACTAACTTTTCCAGTGATCAAAGCCTGAGCTTTAATTAGGTTCCAATCTTCAAATCTTGGTTTTAAATTTGCAATATCTGGTTCTTGCAAAAAAGCATCTTTATTCAGTGGATTAAATAATCCTGATACCTTTAAATTATTTTCTACAATGGAAGATATTTCAGAACCGATATTTTTCTTTTTAAGAATATTCTGAAAATTTTTTCTTGATTCCTCATCTATAGATAGGGGAGAAACTGCAATAGGTAATGGGTTTAGATTACCCCTTGTTATATCAACCTCAATTAAACCAAACGATCTTACTGGTATTAAAATTATAATTAAAGTTATTAAAAAATTTTTCATTTTTTTTTAGATTATATTAACCTTCTAGCATTTCTCTTGCATCAAAATTTAACTGTAATTCTTTCCATCTTTCATAACCAGTGCTAGGAACTCTTAAAGGCTGACACAATTTAATAGCTCTTAAAGCACTTTCTGCTAATACTTTATAAAATCCTTGTCCTGGCTTATTCATTCTAGCATGATCTAAAATTTCTGACTTAATTACCGACCCATCTGGTTTTAATTCAAGTTTTATTCTGACAAGTAAATTTTCATTATATGGTAGTCCAAGTGGAATACTCCAACAACCAAAAATTTGTGCTTTTAATGCATCTTCCTCACTTAATGATAGCCCTGTATTCTCAAAATTTTTATTTTGGTCTTGGCTTAAATCTGGATTTTTCTTTAAAGTCTCTGCTTTGCTCTCTTTAGATTTATCAATTAAAGCAGCAATATTATTTGGATCAAATAATTCCTCCTTTTCAAATTCAGAAACTTGCTTTACTTCATTGTCAACTTTTTCAGGATTTTGTTTATCCTCTTTTATTTTTTCAACTTTCTTTACTTTGTCCTCTGGCATTGGGACAGCATCGGGCTTGATTTTCTTAACTTTTTTAGGTGGAGCTTGTTCTGATACTAATTTTTTTTCTTTTTCTTTTACTTTTTCAATTATTTTTTTTGCTTTGGGTGCAAATGGAATATTTGTTTTTTCAGTTATTTGAATTAATTCTACTGAAACGATTGGAGGAAGATCAATTGGTTTTTTTGCTAAAAAAGGAAGACTCATTGCCGTTAAAAAAATAACAAATAGGTGTAAAACAGATGAAATTACAATACTCCTATTCACAAAAAAATTACCTTTCTTTGTATGGTTCTGAAATCAAAGCTACTTTTGTAAATCCTGAACCTGAGAGTAATCCCATAATTTCAAGGACTCTACCGTAATTAATAGTTTTATCCCCTCTTACATAAATTCTTGTATCAGTCCGATTTTTTGAAACCGCTAACACTTTTGCAATGATTTTTTCATATTCAACTTTTGACTCTTGAATAAAAATTTCACCTTTTGAATTTATAGTTAAAGTAAGAGGCTCTTGTTCTTCCGGGAGCGAGTCAGCTGAACTTTCTGGTAAATCAACCTGAACTCCTACTGTTAATAAAGGTGCAGTTACCATGAAAATAATTAGTAAGACCAACATTACATCTACAAATGGTGTCACATTTATTTCACTCATTGGTTCTTTTGATGAGCGATTAAACTTGAATGCCATTCTAGATAATAGTTAAAAATCTTTTAGAAAAATTCTCTAGTTTTTGCGAATATTTCAAAGAGTCATTATTAAATTTATTGTATGCGATTACAGCGGGAATAGCTGCCAATAAACCTAATGCAGTAGCAAAAAGAGCTTCTGCAATTCCAGGTGCAACAATTGCTAAACTTGTATTCCTTGAAATTGCAATAGATTGGAAAGAATTCATTATACCCCAAACAGTACCAAATAATCCTATAAAGGGTGCTGTTGATCCAACAGTTGCTAAAAAGGTAAATCCCTTTGTAATTTTAGACATTTGTTTTTCTATCCCAGTTTCTAACATTGAAGTCATTCTAGCATTCAAATCTGTTTTAGATCTTCTTTTAAGAAGATTTTGCATAGCGTCTTTAAAAATAAGTGCCATTGGGTCATTTATATTTCCTGGAAGATTGTTGTAAAAAGACTCTGCAGATTTTGAATTCCAAAACTTAGTTTCGAATTCTTCTGAACTTTGATTTATTTTTTTAAATAACTTAAATTTTTCAAAGATTACCGCCCATGAATAAACTGAGCATGCAATTAGAATAATAATGACTGATTTTACAATTATATCAGCTCTTATAAATAAATTCATAAGCGAAAAATCAGCGCTTGATGCAAGTCCTACTGCTTGCGATGAAATATCAGCTTCCATAAGGTCTTCTCACACTTAAATGTGTCATGAATTTGACTTCAAAAGTCAAAGATTAATCCTCTTTTTGGTGAGTTTCATAGTAAAAACTCGCAATTAGAATAGCATCAGCTTTGTTGGAGTCTTTTTTTTTTGAAAGTTGTGTTGAGAAATAAGGAAATATTTCAATTGCTCTTGTTCTACTAGCATCTTTTTGAGAATTAATTAAATTAAAATATTTTTTCCATTTAGCTGGTCTTACAAAAAACATTGGTAATTGCATTGCAGAACATATCCCTTTTAAAATTCCAAAAGACTGACCAAAATTAAACATACTAGTTACGCCTTGTCCTGGCATTGCAGAAACTTGTTCTATCACAACTCTAATTTCATCCTCTTTTTTATTAATTCTTTTTAAAAATTCGTTATAAATTTGAGCACCGTTAACTTGTTTTTTATTTTTTTTACCCTCTGTCATGACTGGCATTTCAATTACTTCAAGAATTCTTCCATCTTTAAAAAAACAAATTGAGCCCGAAATACCTGGATCTATACCAATTATAAGCATATTCTATATTTAGTTTAAAAATTTAGCATTTGAATAAATATTTTGCACGTCATCATCATCTTCCAATATTTCAAAAAAACTAATTAGCTCCTTTTTTTTTTCCTCTGAAATTTCAACTGCGTTTAGAGGCACCCACTCTATTCCTGTCGAAATAAAATTACTTATTTTTTTCTCCAGCTCTTTTTTAACATTGTAAATATCATTTTTTGAACACTGTATCTCATGAAATTCTTTATCCGATTTACACTCATTTGCACCAGCCTCAATAGCAAGTTCTAATATATCTTCATCCGAAATTTCATTTTTATCAATTTTAATTACTCCTAATTGAGAAAAATTATGTGATGCTGAACCTTGAGTTCCCAAACTTCCTCCTGATTTTTGAAAAATTGTTCTTATATTTGAAGCGGTTCTATTTTTATTATCAGTTAAAGTCTCAACTATAACAGCAACTCTATCAGGACCAAAACCTTCATATCTCAAATTTTCAAAATTTGACTGATTGCTAATTGAGGATTTATCTATAGCTCTCGCTATATTGTCTTTAGGCATATTTGCAGACCTCGCAGCTTGCACAGCGGAACGTAATCTCGGGTTCATAGCTGGATCTTTATCACCTAACTTAGCTGCAACGGTAATCTCTTTAGATAGCTTAGAAAAGATTTTCGATCTTTGTTTATCGGCTTTACCTTTTTTGTGTTTAATACCTGCCCAATGAGAATGTCCTGCCATAAAAAATTAAGTATTTTTTAAAAGACCTCCAAATATATAACTATCAATACTATCTGCTAAGCCAGTTTCTAAATTACAATTTACTATAACTCCACTCAATGAAGCTTCTCCATCAGCTGGAAAATGTTTAGTTGAATCCTTTTTCATAAATCTATTAATAGAATTATCTTTATTCATACCTATAACTGAGTCATAATCGCCACACATTCCCGCGTCTGTTTGATAAGCAGTGCCATTTTTTAAAATTCTTGCATCATTAGTAGGTATGTGGGTATGAGTTCCAATAACGAGTGTTGCTTTTCCATCAAAATAATGACCGATAGCATTTTTTTCACTTGTTATTTCTCCATGGAAATCAACAATTAGAAAATCATAATCTTTTTTTAAATTATATTTTTCTAAAAAATCTTTTGAAATTTTAAAAACATCATCACACTTTTTCATAAAAACATTTCCCATTAAATTTAAAACTCCCACCTTGTAATTTTTTTTCGATTTATAAATCTCAAATCCTCTACCAGGTGCAGGTTCAAATAAATTTTTGGGTCTTAATAATCTATTCTCCTTATCAATAAAATTCATTATATCTTTTTGATCCCAAACATGGTTTCCAGTTGTAATGACATCAACTCCATTTTCAAAGAAATTTTGACAAATTTCTTTTGTTAAACCAACGCCAGTATCATCAGCATTCTCAGCATTAATAATTACAAAATCGATATTATTTTTTTGAATCTGATCTGATAAATCATTATTTATCTTTCTACATCCTGATAATCCAACAACATCACCTAAAAATAAAATTTTCATAAAAAATTATTCATTTGTTATAATAAAATCTAACTCAATATCATAACTATTAGTTGGTATTTTTTTTACTTTTTGAAAAGAGTAGGCAAATCCAATTGTTAGAACTTTTTTTTGTTTTCTAGCTTTCTTAATATACCTATCATAAAATCCTCCGCCGTAGCCAATCCTATTAAAATTTTTATCAAACGCTACGATGGGCACTAACAAAACATCTGGATATTTTACTCTTTTTGAAATTGGTTCTGGTATTCCAAATTTATTTATAGCCAAAGGATCATTTGTTGACCATTGGTAAAAGCTCATTTGTGAATTTTTTTTTATTCTGGGTAATGTTATAATAAATTTTCTTTTTTCAAATTTTTCTAAGATTTGCAAAATATCTAATTCATAATTATATGGGTAATAACCACCAATTATCTTACCTAAGACCTTTTTTCTTTTTAAAATATTCAATATTAAATCAAAATTAAAAATAAATTTTTTAATCTTTTTTTGTTTTCTAATCTTAAGGATTTTTTTTCTAATTTGAGATTTATTCACAAAGTTCTATTGAGATATTTTATCTGTATTTGCTTTTTCAACAAAATTTGAAATCTCATCAGCAGCTGCATCAATTAACTTTTCATAATGTTTTTGATTCTGCTCAATTTCATCTTTTAATTCTACTTGATTTTTACTCAAATTTTTAATTTCTTCCTCTTTTCTATCTTTATATTCATAAACTAATGATTTTAACTCTCTAAATTTATTTGAGAGCTCTTTTAATTCTGTCTTTTTCTGCTCAACTTTTTTTTTGGTTTCATAGTATTCATCCATTACTTTTACTGCAGTAATCAATAAAAGTTTATTTTCACCAATATTTCCTAAATCATTTTTTAAATCATTAAACTTTCGATTGATTTGTATTAATAATTCTTCAAGATGTTCTTCTTGTCCATCGTCACATGATAATAAAAACTCTTTGCCATTGAATTTTATAGTTACGTTTGCCATTTATCGATTTCATCCACTAAAGTATTAGTTTCTTGATTTAATTCATCTATTTTTTCTGAAAATTCTAATCTTTTTTTTTCTTCAATTTTTTCTCTATTTTGCAATTCTTCTAACTTTCTCGATAAATTTTCATGCTCATCCACTAAAGTTTGGTATTTTTTCTCTATTTCAAATTTTTCAATTTCTAATTGATTTTTTTGTTCTCCAAGAATTTCAATATCTTTTTTTATGTCTGGATTTTCAAGGTTTAAATTTTTTAGTTTAGTTAATGCTAAATTTAGCTTTTTTTCTTTTTCAAGAATAGAATTCATATATATATGTTTATATTATTAAATAGAATCTTCTAAGTCTAGACAGGATAAATTTGAGTAAATTTTATAAAGAATTAGCTAATTGTATTAGATTTCTCTCAATTGATGCTGTCCAAAAAGCGAACTCTGGACACCCTGGAATGCCTATGGGGATGGCGGATGTTGCTACAGTACTTTTTAAAGATTTCTTAAAATTTAATCCAAAAAATCCTAGCTGGATTAATAGAGATAGATTTGTTCTTTCTGCTGGGCATGGATCAATGTTACTTTACTCTCTTCTTTATTTAACCGGTTACAAGAGTGTTTCTTTAAATGATATCAAAAATTTTAGACAACTGGAATCCATATGTGCTGGACATCCTGAATATCATCCGAATACTGGTATTGAAACCACTACAGGTCCATTAGGACAAGGAGTCTCAAATGCAGTTGGATTTGCAATATCAGAGGAAATTTTAAGAAAACAACTGGGGAAAAAAAAAATCAATCATAAAACTTATGTTCTCGCTGGAGACGGATGCTTAATGGAAGGTATTAGTCACGAATCATTGAGCTTAGCTGGACATCTAAAATTAAAAAATCTTATTTTATTATTTGATAATAATTCTATATCAATCGATGGTCCTACTAGCTTAGCTGTTTCAGATGATCACGAAAAAAGATTTAAGAGCTACGGATGGGACTTCTTAAGAATTAATGGTCATAATTTTAAAGAAATATCTAAAGCTTTAAAAAAAGCACAGAAATCAAAAAAACCTATTGCAATTTCATGTAAAACAACAATCGGTTATGGATCTCCAAACAAAGGTGGTAAGGCTTCATCTCATGGGAGTCCATTAGGTGATGAGGAAATAAAACTGGTTAGAAAAAAACTAAAATGGAAATATGAGCCATTCAAGATTCCGACTGAATTATTAAATGAATGGAGAAAAATTGGAGAAAAAGCCTCACAAAAAGCTCAGAAAAATAATGTAAACTTTTCAAATTTTAAAAGTTTAAATTCATTTAAAAAATTAATTGAAAAAGTAAAAGTTGAGTATACTAAAAATTCTAAACCAATAGCTACAAGGAAATCATCTGAAATATTTTTGAACATTATAGCAAAATTTCCTTACTTAATTGGTGGTTCAGCTGATTTAGCTGGATCAAATAATACTAAAACTAAAGATCATAAAATAATCAAACCAGGAGATTTTTCAGGAAATTATATTCATTATGGAGTTAGAGAGCACGCGATGTGTGGAATAATGAATGGTATAGCATTACACAGTGGATTAATTCCTTACGGCGGAACGTTTCTAATATTTAGCGACTATTGTAAACCATCTATCAGACTAGCAGCAATGATGAAACAGCAAGTTATATATGTTTTTACTCATGACTCTATTGGCTTGGGTGAGGATGGCCCAACTCATCAGCCAATAGAACAATTAACAAGTTTAAGATCTATTCCGAATTTAAACGTTTTTAGACCTTCAGACACCATTGAAACTTTTGAGTGTTGGGAATTAGCTCTTAAAAGTAAAAATACTCCAAGTGTAATTTCACTAACCAGACAAGGTGTAAATCCTGTTAGACTTGAAAATTCTCTTAAAAATAAATCATCTTTGGGTGCTTATGAAGTTTTGAGAACTGGGAATAATATCAGTGTAACAATTTTAGCAACTGGGTCTGAAACAAGTTTAGCAAGTGATGTGGGTCATAAATTAGCCACAGATGATATTTATTCCAAAATCATATCAATGCCTTGTCAAAAAATATTTGATCAACAAAGTGAAGAATACAAAAAAAAAATATTAGGTGAAACCAAACTAGTAGTATCTATAGAAGCCTCCGAAACGAATTATTGGAAAAAATATACTGGTATAAATGGATTAAACTTTGGAATAAACGACTTTGGAAAAAGCGCACCATATAAAAAAATTTATGACCATTTCAAGTTAAATTCTGAAAGTATTGTAAAAAGAGTCAAAGAAAAATTATGAAAATTAAAATTGGTATTAATGGAATGGGGAGAATTGGAAGAATGATTCTTCGCTCTATTTACGAAGGAAATAAAAAAATAGAAATTATGCATATTAATAATAGAGCAAATTCTGAAACTTGCTCGACTCTTTTAAAATATGACTCGATTCATGGAAAATTTAAAGCTGATATAAGCTATGATGAAAATAATCTTATTGTAAATAAAAACAAAATTTCTTTTGGTCAAGAAACAGATTTAAATAAAATTAATTGGAAAAAATATGGTGTTGATTACGTGTTTGAGTGTACTGGAAAATTTAATTCTAAAGATAAATTGCAACCACATCTTAATAATGGAGCGAAAAAAATTATTGTCTCAGCTCCATGTAAAAATGCAGATAAAACTATTGTCTTTGGAGTAAATGAATCTGAGCTAAAAAAAGAAGATAAAATTGTTTCTGCTGCATCTTGCACAACAAATTGCCTAGCGCCAGTCGCTCATATTTTAAATGAAAATTTTGGAATAGAAAAAGGTTTTATGACAACCATACACGCATTTACTAGCGATCAAAGAATTTTAGATAATTCACATAAAGACCCTAGAAGAGCTAGATCTGCTAGTCAATCAATAGTACCAACTTCTACTGGTGCTTCAAAAGCTATAGGTGAAATAATTCCCTCTCTTAAAGGAAAGTTAGAGGGTGTAGCAATGAGAGTACCAACCCCAAATGTTTCATTAATTGAACTCGTCTTTTGTACTAAAAAAGATTTGAATATTGAAAAAATAAATTCAGCATTTGAGAATTTTAGTAAAAAAAATAAAGTTATTGAAATCACAAAAGAAAAACTTGTTTCAATTGATTTTAATCATAATCCTGCCTCGTCAATTATTGATGCAAGTTTAACAAATGTGGTTGGTAAAAATATGGGAAAAATATCAGCGTGGTACGATAATGAATGGGGTTTTTCAAATAGGATGTGTGACATAGCTGAATACCTTCATAAGATTTCTTAATGAATAGTATAAAAGACCAAAAAAACCTTAATCAAAAAAAAGTTTTATTAAGATTGGATTTGAATGTCCCATTAAAAAATGGGTCAATTACAGACGAAACAAGAATAAATAAAATTATTCCAATCATAAATTTTTTGATTAAGGAACAATCAAAGATTATAATAATTTCTCATGTAGGGCGGCCAAAAGGTAAAGTAATTACAGATCTCTCACTTAAACCAATTTGTGAAAATATTGAAAAAAAAATGAATAGAAAAATAAGATTGGTAAAAGAGGATATTTTTAAATTAGAAAAAGAAGACTTGTTTGAAAATCCTAACGATCAAATAGTTTTTTTAGAGAATATTAGATTTTATGAGGAGGAGGAACAAAATGACACTAATTTCGCAAAACATTTAGCTAAACTTGCTGATTTGTATGTAAACGATGCTTTTTCTTGCTCTCATAGAACACACGCTTCTGTAAGTAAAATTACCGAATTTCTTCCCTCTTTTGCTGGATTACAGTTAGAAACAGAGATTAGTGCTTTAAAAAAAGTTACAACAGAAATCAAAAAACCAATCACTTGTATTATTGGGGGATCAAAAATTTCAACAAAAATTGGGATAATAAAAAATTTAATATCTAAATTTGATTATATTATCATTGTTGGTGGCATGGCTAATAACATTATTAAATACAAAGGAAACCAAATAGGTAAATCAATTAAAGAAGAGAATTGCGATCTAATGATAAAAGAGATTTTTGAAACTTTAAAAGGTTATTCTTGTAAAATTATTTTCCCAGAGGACGTTTTGATTGGAAAAAATTTAGATGACGAACCTCAAATCAAACAACTAAATAATATCAAAGAAGATGATATCATTTTGGATATTGGCCCTAAAACATTAAGTAAGATAAAAAGTATTATTGAAAGTAGTGAAACAGTTCTTTGGAATGGACCAGCGGGATATTTTGAAAATCCAAATTTTGCTAATGGCAGTTATGATATTGCAAAAGCTATTGCAAATAAAAATAATTCAATTTACTCAGTCGTAGGAGGTGGAGATACAATAGCTCTTATCAATAAAATTAAATTAATAGAAAATTTTAACTTTGTTTCAACTGCCGGTGGAGCATTTTTAGAATATCTTGAAGGAAAAGAGTTACCTGGTATAAAAGCTTTGAACTAATATGTCTGAATTAAATAACATCGCACTCAAAATACTTAACAATGGAAAAGGAATTCTTGCAGCTGATGAGAGCACTGCAACAATGACTAAAAGATTAGAGTCAGTTAAAGTTCAATCAACGGCTGAAAACCGTTTATTATTTAGAGAAATATTGTTTAGTGCGTCCGGTATGACTGAATACATTGGAGGAGTAATTTTATACGATGAAACAATAAAACAAACAACATCAAAAAAAAATAAAATCCCAGAATTGATTTCTACTATGGGCAGTATCACAGGTATTAAAGTTGATACTGGAGCAAAAGTTCTAGCTGGTTCCCAAAATGAAAAAATTACTGAAGGTTTGGATGGATTAAGAGAAAGATTGAAAGATTATTATAAATTAGGAGCTAAGTTTACAAAGTGGAGAGGTGTTTATAACATATCAAAAGAGCATCCAAGTAAACTCTCAATACAATCTAATGCACATGCGTTAGCTAGATATTCTGCATTAGTTCAAGAATGTAATATGGTTCCAATTGTTGAACCTGAAGTCTTAATGGATGGTGAGCATTCAGCAGATGAATGTTTGGAAAAGACTTCTGAAGTAATAAAAAGATGTTTTGAAGAATTAATCTTACATAAAGTTGATTTAAAAGGAGTCATATTAAAACCAAATATGATTTTAGCTGGTAATAAATATAAAAACAAAATATCAAACGAAGATGTGGCAAAATTAACTCTTAAATGTTTAAAAGACTCTGTTCCATCGGAAGTACCAGGAGTAGCATTTTTATCTGGTGGCCAATCAGAAATTGAAGCAACGGAAAATTTGAATCTAATTAACAAATACAATGATACCAACTTTATAATGAGCTATTCTTATGGACGAGCTCTTCAACAGAGTGCATTAAAATTTTGGTCCAAAGACATAAAAAATATTGAAGGAACTCAAAAAATTTTTAACCATAGGGCAAAAATGAATTCTTTAGCTGCTCTAGGTAAATGGTCAAAAGAACTTGAGAATTAATAGAAAAAAATTCATTTATCTCATTTCGCCGACCAAAATTTATAAGTCATTCTATCAAGATTTAACCAAGGTCCTTCAACAAAAAAAAGTAGGTTTTTTTCAATTAAGGCTTAAAAAAGAAACTCTTAAGAAAAAAATCATCGTTGGTAAAAAAATTAAGAAAATTTGCAAAAAATTTAATGTCAAATTTCTTGTTAATGACGATGTTTGGTTTGCAAAAAGATTAAATGCAGATGGCTGTCATTTGGGTCAAAAAGACATGAATATTATTAAAGCAAGAAAACTAATTGGTGATAAGATAATAGGTGTTACTTGTCACAACTCTATAAAATTATCAAAAATTGCTGTAAAAAATAAAGCTGACTACATAGCCCTAGGGGCCTTTAATAATTCAAAAACTAAAAAAATAAAACATAAAGCCTCGATTAATTTACTTAGAAAAGTCAAAAAAATCACAAAAACTCCTGTTGTTGCAATTGGTGGTATTAATTCTAGTAATTATAAAAATCTTTTATTGAATAAAGCAAACTTTTTAGCTATTTCAGGCTACATTTGGAATAACAATAATTTAAAACCAATAGAGGCAATTAAGCTTTTAAAATGAAAATAAATGCTGGAGAAATTAGAGTTGGTATGTTGCTAGAATTTAAAAATGATTTATGGCAAGTACTAAAAACCCAGCATGTGAAGCCTGGTAAAGGAGGTGCATTTGCACAAGTTGAAATGAAAAGTTTAAATAAAAATACTAAATTAAATGAGAGATTTAGATCAAGTGAAACTGTTGAAAAAGCGTCATTAGAGGAAATGAACTACAATTATCTTTATGAAGATGAAAATAATTATTTTTTTATGGAACCAAAATCATTTGAGCAAATTGAAATTAAAAAAAGTTTAATTGGTGAAAAGGGAAAATTATTAACTGAAAATCTAGAAGTTTCTGTTAGCTTTTACAACGAACTACCTATTTCAGTAGATTTGCCAAAACAAGTGGTATGTAAAATAGAAACGACAGATGCTGCATTAAAAGGACAAACTGTCTCCTCATCTTATAAACCAGCAGTGTTAAAAAATGGTTTAAATATTCAAGTGCCTCCTTTTATTGAAGCTGGGGATAAAGTTATTATAGATACGAGAAATCTTGAATATATAAAGAAGATTTAATTATGAACTCAATTTCTGCTAATTTGAATATTATGATTAAAGCTTGTGAAAAAGCATCAAAAATATTAATTAGGGATTTTGGTGAAATTGAAAAATTACAAGTATCAAAAAAAAGTCAAAGAGATTTTGTCACTAATGCAGATTTAAAAGCAGAAAAAATAATTATTGAGGAATTAGAGAAAGCAAGGCCTAATTTCTCATTTATAAGTGAGGAGAGAGGAATTAAAAAAAATAAAGATTATAAGAACACTTGGATTATAGATCCAATAGACGGGACAATTAATTTTTTGCATGGTGTACCTCATTTTGCCATATCAATAGCTTTAAGATCGAATGGAGAAATAATTTCTGGTCTAATTTATGATCCTATAAAAGATGAAATGTTTTTTGCAGAAAAAAATAATGGAACCTTTTTTAATAACCATAGAGTAAGGGTTTCAACAAAAAAAAATATAGATGAATGTTTGTTCGCAATCGGTGGAAATCTAAAAAAAGAACCAGATTTTTCTTACAGAAGATCAGGTTGCGCAGCGCTAGATCTGGCTTATGTATCCGTTGGTAGATATGACGGTTATTTTCAAAAAAATTTAAATTTGTGGGATATCGCTGCGGGAATAATTTTAATTAGGGAAGCTGGAGGTATAATTAATAATTTTAGCTTAGAGAGTCTCAAAAATATAAATGTTACTGCCTCAAACTCAAATATAAGCAATAAATTTAACAGTAAAATACTTAACTTTTAATTGTTTTAAAAAAATCTTTTGTTATAAGTCTCGAAATGAAAAAAAATATACATCCAAATTACCACAAAATCAGAGTTGAGATGACTGATGGTACACAATTTGAAACTAAATCAACATGGGGTAAAGAAGGTGATTTACTAAAACTAGAAATTGATCCTAAATCTCATTCAGCTTGGACTGGTGGCAAACAAAAATTACTAGACAAAGGTAGAATAAGTAAATTCAATAAAAAATTTCAAAATTTTAAATCTGAAAAAAATAAATGAATAATACTCCACTAATGCCAATGGCAACAGCAGTATGGCTAGTTGAAAATACAACACTCACATTTAAACAAATAGCAAATTTCTGTAATATGCATGAAGTTGAAATTCAGGGTATCGCAGATGGAGAAGTTGCGAAAGGTATTAAAGCATACAATCCAATAATCGCTGGTCAACTCTCAAGAGAAGAAATTGAGCTTTCTTCTAAAAATAAAGATAGACCTCTTCAAATTACTAGTATGGATATCGAAATAACCAGCAATGAAAAAAAAATAAAAAAATACATTCCATTATCTAAAAGGCAAGATAAACCCGACTCTGCTTTATGGTTAATTAAACAACATAACATTTTAAAAGACTCTCAAATAGCAAAGCTAGTTGGGATTACTAAAAATTCGGTGACATCAATCAGAAATAAAAGCTATTGGAATTTTAATAATTTAAACCCTAAAGATCCTGTAGCTTTAAACCTTTTTACTCAAAAAGATTTAATCGATGCAATAGCTAAAGCAGAAAGAAGAATAAAAAAGGAAAAAAGAGAAAAAGAGAAAAAACAAAAAACAACTTAGACTAAATGAATAAATTAAATAGACATGAAATAATAAAGATGTTATTCAAGCCTCTTTTTGGAGGTGTTTATTAAAATAGAAGTTAAAGATAACAACGTCGAGCAAGCTTTGAGAGTTTTAAAAAGAAAACTTCAAAGGGATGGTTTTTTTAAAATTATTAAACTAAAAAATACTTATGAGAAACCATCTGAAAAGAAAAAAAGAATTCTACAAGAGAATATAAAAAGAGTTAAAAAATTAAATAAACTTAAAAATAGAATTTAATACCGCGGGGTGGAGCAGTCTGGTAGCTCGTCAGGCTCATAACCTGAAGGTCGGCGGTTCAAATCCGTCCCCCGCAACCAAATTTACAAATTAAAGTTTGATTTCTTTGCATCTCTCAAAAAACCTTTTACAGTATCTGTTGTTAGTTTTTTGAAAGAATTCCCGAATTTCTCAATTTTTTCAATTAAGGCAGGTGGCACAGTTATAATTTGACAACCAATCTGTTTTGCCTGAATAAAATTATAAGGTTCTCTTGTGCTTGCCCAAAGTATTTCAACATTTTTATAATTCTTCGAAATTTTAATACTTTCTTTAAATTGAGGAATAGGATCTTTTCCTGTATCACCCATCCTGCCAGCAAAAATAGAAATAATTACTTTTGTCTTTTTATCTATGTTTTTTAAAATTTGTTTAGTTTGTTTCGCAGAATAAACTGCAGTTATATTTAGTTTTATTTTTTTTTTATTTAGAGTCTTTATCACTTTTCCCATAAATTTTCCCTTAGAATTATTAACAGGAACCTTCACATAAATATTTTTTCCCCATTTATTTATCATTTTTCCTTGGGCGATCATGTCATCAACGTTATCTGCAAAAACCTCAAGTGATAATGGTTTGTTAGTTATTTTAAGGATTTTTTTTGAATAAATAGAATAGTCTTTTGCTCCTGCTTTTCGCATCAAGCTTGGGTTAGTAGTAAAGCCTTTAACTAATTGTTTTTTATTAAACTTGCTTATCAGTTTAATATCAGCTATGTCACAAAAAATTTTAGTCAACTTATAAGTTTTTAACAATTTCTTCAGTCATTTTTTTTGCGTCAGCGAATAACATTAATGTGTTATCCCTATAAAAAAGATCATTATCGATTCCAGCATACCCTGGGGATAAACTTCTTTTCACAAATAAAACAGACTTACTTTTTTCAACATCTAGTATGGGCATACCATAAATTGGACTCTGTGGATCTGTTTTAGCCACAGGATTTGTTACATCATTTGCACCAATTACGTATGCAACATCACAATTCGCAAAGTCGTTGTTGATTTCCTCTAACTCAAATACTTCATCATAAGGAACATTAGCTTCTGCAAGTAATACATTCATATGTCCAGGCATCCTACCTGCTACTGGATGAATTGCATAAGATACTTTTACTCCATTTTTCTTTAGAGCATCAACCATTTCTCTCAATGCATGTTGTGCTTGTGCTACTGCCATTCCATAACCTGGAACAATTATAACTGACGATGCATTTTTCATCAAAAAAGCAGCGTCATCTGCATTACCATTTTTTACAGGTTTTTGTTCTTTTGTTTGAGAACTTGAATTTTGATCTGTAGCTCCCCATCCACCAAGTATTACATTAAAAAATGATCTATTCATTCCTTTACACATTATATAAGAAAGGATCGCACCAGATGACCCAACTAGAGCACCTGTTATGATCAAAGCACTATTCTCTAAAGTAAAACCAATGCCTGCTGCTGCCCAACCTGAATATGAATTTAGCATTGAAATTACGACTGGCATATCTGCGCCACCAATAGGTATGATTAATAGCACGCCAATCAGAAAAGAAATTAATACTATTGACCAAAATATATTAGATAATTGTGATCTACATAAGTAATAAATTAATAATAATATAATTATTCCTAAAAATAAATTGATAAAATGTTGACCTTTAAAGGTAATTGGTGCACCAGACATAATACCTCTGAGTTTTAAAAAAGCTATTATTGAGCCTGAAAAAGTAATTGCTCCAATGGCCGCTCCCAAAGACATTTCAATTAAACTGGCAAGTTTTATATTTCCTGAACTTCCTAGATTGAAGACCTCTGGTTGTAAAAAAGCAGATATTGCTACAAATACAGCAGCCAAACCTACAAGACTGTGAAATCCAGCAACTAGTTCTGGCATTGCCGTCATTGGTATCTTAAAGGCAATGAATGCGCCTACTGACCCTCCGATGAATAAAAATATCAATACATAGATAAAGCCTGTCCCAAAATTTCCAACTGAAAAAAAAGTAACTAGAATTGCAATGACCATTCCTGTTATACCAAAATAATTACCTTGTCGTGAAGTTTCCGGTGAGGAAAGGCCTCTTAAGGCTAAAATAAATAATATACCTGAAACCAGATAAAATAATGCTGAAAGATTAGCTGACATCATTATTTCTTTTTCTTTTTATACATTTGTAACATTCTTTGAGTGACAAGAAAGCCACCAAAAATATTTACAGCTGCTAAAACAATTGCTAGAAAACCAAATATATTTGATGTTTCAAAAATACTCCCTGAGGAATTTGCTAATGCAGCTATGATTGCTCCAACAATGATTACTGAAGAAATAGCGTTTGTTACAGACATCAAAGGCGTATGTAAAGAAGGTGTTACACTCCACACAACGTAATAGCCGACAAATATTGATAATATAAATATACTCAGCCTAAATATAAAAGGATCTATTTCCATTATTTTAATTTTGTTTTATTAATTATCTCATCTTCTAAATTAATATTAAATGAATTATTTTTTTTATCATATAAATTATTTATAAAATTAAACATATTTTTAGCATAAAGATTTGATGCTGATACAGGTAACTTATTGAGAATATTCGCCTCACCCATAATCTTTACACCATTAGAATCTACTATACTGTTTTCCTTAGTAAGTTCTGAATTTCCGCCTTGTGATGCTGCTAAATCATAAATAACTGAACCACTTGTCATTACATCGATCATGTCTTTTTTAATTATAATAGGAGCTCTTTTCCCAGGTATTAAGGCTGTACAAATAACAATGTCAATTTTTTTCAATGTTTCTCTTAAAAGGTTCTCTTGTTTTTGTTTAAATTCATTGGTAGCTTCCTTTGCATATCCACCCTCAGTTTCAAGATTTTCTGAACCCTCAACCGTTAAAAATTTTCCTCCTAAACTTTCGACCTGCTCCTTTGATGCCATTCTCACATCGGTAGCAAAAACTATAGCGCCCATTCTTTTGGCCGTTGCAATAGCTTGGAGACCTGCAACTCCTGCACCAACGACTAAAACTTTAGCAGCTGAAATTGTTCCAGCTGCAGTCATCATCATTGGTATTGCTTTCTGAAAATATGCAAATGAATCGATTACTGCTTTATATCCAGCAAGATTTGCTTGAGAAGATAAAATATCCATAGATTGGGCTCTTGTTATTCTTGGGAGAAGTTCAAGAGAAAAACATTTAATATTTTTTTTGGTTATTTCATCCAATTTTTTTTCATTATTATAAGGATCCAAAACACCCACTAGAATTTGGTCTTTTTTCAATCTATCTAAATTTTCATCACTTGGAATGTTCATTTGTAAAATAGCATCAGAGGATGAGATTGTTTCATTAACTGATTTGATGCTCGCTCCCTCTGTTTCGTAACTCTTATCACTTATTCCTAAATGAGTTGCATAATCTTTACTTAAATAAACTTGTAGACCTAGTGATTTATATTTTTTCACAATATCTGGAGTTATGGCTACTCTTTGCTCTAAATCTAAATTTTCAGATATTGAACCTATTATCATATTATAATAGAAATATTGCCATTAAAGCTAAAACCATAATTACAATAATTGTTCCCCAAAGAACAAATTTTGTAAAATTAATCCAAGTTTTTTTATGGTTTTCATTGTCCATAAAAACTATTTTTGTCTTGCTTTAAATTTTGGATTTTTTTTATTTATTATGTAAACTCTACCCCTACGCCTAACTAATTTAGATTCTAAATCTCTTTTTTTTAATGATTTAAGCGAACTGGCAATTTTCATAATTTTCTCTGAAACTTAATAAAGGAATTTATGTAATCTTTCAAATATATTTTTCCAAATTTCTTATAAACCTTATTTGAAAAAGAGACATTTGTTAACGCTGAGGCGTATCTTTCACCATCTCTTTTGGGTAAATAAGATATTTTAGTCTTGAACATCCTGGCTACTTCTAAAATTGAGTAACTTTTTTTATCTGAGATTGAGTAATGTCTACATTTATTTTGTTTCCATGCAAAAAAACATGTTTCTACAGTATCGTAGATATGGGTAAATCTCCTAGTTTGTGATCCTGGCAAAACAACAGTTAAAGGTTTATTTTTTATGTATTGATTTTCAAAAATTCCAATTACTGTTGCCATATCACCCTCACAAATCTGTCTTGGTCCATATACATTATAAAAGTAAATTACTTCATACTTAAAACCAAACCATTTTTTTAAATTATTCAAAAGTTCTAAATTTTTTGATTTTGTAAAAGCATATGGAGATAAATTTTTATCCGCACCTTTATTCCCAATAGTAGCTGAAGTAGCTGAATAAATTAATTTTATCTTATTATCTAAACAAAACTTGAATACTTCTTTTGTGCCTATAGTATTTGAATTATAACATTTATCAAATTTTAAAAAACTTTGATAAATTCTAGCAAACTCACCAAAATGAAATATTGAATTAATTTTTTTTTTATATTTTTTTAAAATAGAATTTATATTTTTAGTATCTCCAACAATATACTTTACTCTTTTATTCTTTATGTGATTTTTTTTACTACCACTAGAATAATTATCAACACTTATTACTTTAAATTTTGTTTTGTCTATGAAAAATTCAATGAGGTTCGATCCAACAAACCCTGCGCCACCAGTTACAACAATTATTTTTTTCATTTGGATTTGTTAGCCTGGCAACAACCTACTCTTCCATGTCTTAAGACAAAGTACCATCGGCGCAAAAAGGCTTGACTTCCGAGTTCGGAATGGGATCGGGTATGACACTTTCGCAATAATCACCAGGCAAATTCTTATACAAAATATTTATAAAAAGTAAATGATAAATAAAGAACAATTTTATTGCTTTTGACTATTTTTATATTCATTATAGGTTTTTAATACAGCCTCTTTTATTGACGTTTTAGCTGTCCAACCATATTTTTTTGCTAAGCTTACGTCCAGCACTTTTCTGGGAGTTCCATTTGGTTTTGATTTGTCATATAAGATCTTTACCTTTTTTTTAGGTAGTAATATTTTTAAAAATAAATTTACGTATTCTTTAATTTTGAGGTCTTTACCGGTGCCAATATTTATTAAGTTATGTCTAGTTTTTTTATTCATAAAAAAAACACATGCATCAGCGATATCATCTGAATAAATAATCTCTCTCTTTGGAGAGCCATTTCCCCAGATCTGAATAGTCTTTGATTTTTGCTTTTCAATTTTATAGATCTTTCTAAATAATGAAGGAACAAAATGACTATCTAATTCATGATAATTGTCATTATAACCAAACGTATTTGTGGGCATCAAACACTTATAATTTGTCTTATATTGTAAATTATAACTCTCACACATTTTAATTCCAGCAATTTTAGCAATTGCATAAGCATCATTAGTCTCCTCAAGCTTACCTGATAAAAAATATGTTTCTTTTATTGGTTGTTTACTGAGTTTTGGATAAATACAACTTGAACCTAAAAAAATGAGATTTTTTATATTTGCTTCAAATGCTCCATGAATAACATTAGTTTGTATCATTAGATTTTCATAAATATAATTAGCTTTAAACTTTTTATTGGAATATATGCCCCCTACTTTTGCTGCTGCCAAAAAAATGAATTTAGGTTTTTTTTTCTTTAAAAAAGAAATTACTTTTTGTTGATTAATTAAATCTAAATCTTTTCTATTAGCTATGATTATTTTTTTAAAACCTTTTTGCTTCAGTTTTCTAACTATTGCACTTCCAACCAAACCATTATGACCAGCAACAAAAATCTTATCAGTTTTTTTTATCATTTTTCAATGAATCAAATTCTTCATGAACCATTTCTTTAATCATAGATTTGATATTATATTTAGGTTTCCAATTTAACAATTTTCTTGCTTTTTTGGAATTTCCTAACAAAGTATCTACTTCTAAAGGTCTAAAATAGTTTTTATCTACACTAATAATTTTATTTTTTGTTCCTTTAATATAGCACTTTGAGGATATTCCTGTGCCTTTCCAAGAATAATTAATTCTAAGTTCTTTTAAAACCAAGTTAACAAACTCTTTTACGGTCAATTGAGAACCTGTCGCTATAACAAAATCATCAGGTTTTTTCCTTTGTAATATTTTCCACATTGCTACAACATAATCTTTTGCGTGACCCCAGTCTCTTTTTGCCTCAAGATTTCCCAGATATAATGTTTTTTGTAATCCTAGTTTTATTCTACACAAACCGTTCACAATTTTTTTTGTAACAAAAGTGCCACCTCTTCTCGGACTTTCATGATTAAACAAAATTCCGTTACAGGCAAATATATTATAAGCTTCTCTGTAGTTCACTGTGATCCAATGAGCATAAACTTTTGCAACCCCATATGGACTTCTAGGATAAAAAGGAGTTTTTTCATTTTGTGGTGTTTCATGAACTCTACCATACATCTCAGAGGTTCCGGCTTGATAAAATTTAGATTTGTTTTTAAGGTTATGAAATCTAATTGCTTCTAAAATTCTAAGTGATCCAAGAGCGTCACAGTTAGCAGTATATTCTGGAACCTCAAATGAGACAGCGACATGCGATTGTGCAGCTAAGTTATATATCTCATCTGGTAAAATTTTCTTTATTAACGATGAAACAGAAATGGAGTCAGTAACATCACCGTAGTGTAAAATGAAATTTCTTCTATTGATATGTGGATCTTGATATAAGTGATCAATCCTAGAAGTATTGAAAGATGACGACCGTCTTATCACGCCATGAACAACATATTTTTTTTTAAGTAATAATTCACTTAAATACGATCCATCTTGACCTGTGATACCAAAAATAAGCGCTATTTTTTTTTTCATCTTAATCTAATAATTGGAGATAGTTATTATATAGTGCTTTATAAGTCAAAATTTAAAATCATCTTTAAAAAACTTATTCATGTAAACATATTCAAAAGTTTTACGGAATGGCATTTTTGCCTTGTGGATCCTAATGAAATTATTTTGCTTAAGCAATCTATTAATATCAGTAAAGTTATAATCTTTAATAATCATATCATCATAATGATGTTCAAATAAAATAAGTTTTATCTTTCTTAGATTATTAATCGCACCTTTCAGTATTTCAAACTCAGATCCCTCAGTATCAATTTTTACAAGATCGATCAGGTTTAATTTCTTTATTTCAATGTAATTATCTAAAGTGTCAACATCAACTAATATTTCATTATAAAAATTTTCCTTTTTTTTAAATAAATTGACAAATTTAAATTTTTTTTTGAAGTATTTTGAGTCCTTATTTATTTTACTCATGGTCGAAGAGGAGCTCTCTTCAAATTGTTTTAGTTTTTTTTTTCCTACTGATGAACTGAGAGCTATGTTTTCTATTTGAATAATTGAATTTTCAAATTTTTTTTTATATCTAGCCTCTTTTTTAATCAAGTTTTTAAAATTTTCTGAACTTGCTTCAAAAGATATAATCTTGAGTACGTTGAAATTATTTAGAAAAAAATCTATAGATTCACCTTTATGTGCGCCAACATCTAATACAAGATCCAAATTTTTTGAAATAATTTTTTTTAGAAATTTAAGTAGCTTTAATTTGTAAAAAAAATCGAAGAAATTCAAAATTAAAATTGTGAAATTTTTCATAATCAATTTTCAAAAATATAGATACCATATTTTTTTTTTACTTTAATCTCTTGACAACTATTATTTTGCTGGCATTTGTTATAATCATTAATTAAATTTTTTAAATTTATATATTCTCTAAAATAAGAATTATTTACTTCATAAAAAGGCTTTAACAGGGGATTGTAACTGTACAAGATATGCTCCTTATAAATTCTATGTATATTTCTTCCAGAAAAAATTATCACAGTGAGTATTATCAATATCGATGATATAAACTTATACTTATCAAAATTAATATTTTTAAATGACAGATATATAGATATTGGTAAAAAAAATATTATTGCTATTAAATTATATCCGCCATAACGTAAAGCTGGATGGTTATAAAACCATTCAAAAAATAAGATTAAAATTATACTAAATAAAAAAATATATTTTTTATTTATTTTGGAAAAAATTTTACTCTTATTACTTTTTCGAAAACTTATTAGCACTATTATTGATAGGAAAATAATTCCAAATAAAAAATCTGAGACTTTATTAAAAAAATATTTATCAATCCAATTACCTAACCAATTAAATTTCTCAATATAGATCTGAGGATCATCAACTCTGAAACCTGGTCCAGCACCAGCTTTTGACCATTGTTGATACCATTGATTCATTTGTTCAACTTGGTTTCCTGGGATCGACCAACTTAAATCATTAAAACAAGTTATTTCAATTGGGTAAAGTAAACATCCTGTACTTAAAAAGTATGAACTTAAGATTAAAAGAAATATCAAAACATAAAAGATTAAATAACCACTTAACAAATTTTTAAAAAGTTGAAAGTTTGATTTAAAATATTTATAGTAATTTAAGTAAAGTGGTAAAAGCAAAATTAAATAGAGAATATAAAATGCTTTTAAAGAAATAATGAAAATTATAAGTGTGAAAATCTTTAAATTTAGTAAATTGTCATAAGATTTTCTGTTGAAGGACTCTATTATTTCTATAATTAAAAGCATAACTAGTATTTGAGCAGATCTATCAGTGCCATGTTCCCCAATTCTGTAAAAAAAGATATTTATAAAGATAAATGATAGTAATGAAAAAAAGACTAATATATTTTTCGTATCTATTTTTTTTTTAAAGGAAAAATTATTTGAATAAATAATTCCTATCTTTTTTAATAAAATTATATTTGAAAATACTAAAATAATTACAGCTGCAAAATTAAAAGAGAAATATTTGATAAAGGGTAAATAAAAAAGTGAATTTATATAAAAAATTGATGAGGGTGTTCTAAATCCATGATTGAATTGTCCTATACCAATATTTAAATTAAATTGAGTTAAGTTATAAGTATACACAAAATGATAATAAGGAAAATCATCATGATTTTTAAATATTAACAATGATAGTATGGAGAAAAAAGAAACAGATAAGAAAATCAAAAATTCTTTTTTAATATGAATTAAAGAATTTTGTTTAAGTAAGAGAACAAAACCGATCAATCCGATCATTAAATAAATTGAATTAAAAAAGTAATTATGTGGTAAAAAAAAGTTTGATGAATATGAGATGAATATACTAAATATTAATCCAAAGATTCCTAGGTAACCAAAATTGATGTCTTTTGTTTTCTTACAAAATAACTTTACAAATATATAACCATAACCAATCAGTGAAATTAATATCACTAGAAAAGTACTTATTAAGATTAGTAAATTCATTTAATTATTTACAGACAAATATTTTAAAGTTATATCCTAAATATCGTAAAAATTACTATGATATAAATTTTTTATAATTTAACAAATCAAAAAAAATGACTTCAAATACAGTTGAAAAAAAACAAAATAAAGCTGAAAAGTTATGTTGTTTTTTATTGTCTCTTCTACCAATAATCTTTTTTTTAGGAAATGGCGTAGGAAATTCTTTAGTTATAATCATTGATATTTTATTTTTATTTATTTTAATAAGAAATAAGGAGATTAGTTTCTTAAACGATTTTACATTTTATTTGTTAATTATTTTCTGGTTAATCTTAATTGGTAATTTGATTATAAGTATTAATATTGAAAATTCCTTAGGAAGAAGTGTGGGTTTTGTGAGATTTATTTTATTAGTCTTTGCTTTAAAATACTTTCTTCAATTTAAAAAAATAAAATTAAAAGAATTTATTTTTAAAACCTGGCTATTTTTTTTTATAATTATCTTATTTGATCTAATTTTTGAAATAATTTTTGGTTTTAACACTCTAGGTTTCTCATCATATATGCCTGGAAGACTCTCTGGTTTTTTTAATCAAGAGTTAAAAATTGGACATCTTTTTCTATCATTTTTCCTTATTAATTTATCTATAATTTTATATTTTAAATCCTCAAGCTCTCAATTTAATAACAGATTAATTAAAAATTTTAATAATAATCATTTATTTTTTTTAATATTATTATTTATTTTGATCAGTTTTTTTATTGGTGAGAGATCAAACTTTATAAGATGTATAATTATGTCAATATTATTTTTTATAATTGTTTCGAAAGAATGGGTTAAAATCATAAAATTTGTAATAATATCCTTTTTGATTACTACAATATTTTTAATGTCTTCAAAAAATTATCATTGGCGATACTGGCAAGCATTTCTTAAACCTCTAATATCAAATCCTGTAAAATTTGTGAAAAATTCTTACTATGGGTCACATTATAAGACGGCTATTCAAGTATTTGAAAATAATAGACTTTATGGGGTAGGTTTGAAAAATTATAGAATTGAGGTTCAAAAAGATAAGTACACTAAATTATCATCAATACATCCTCATCAAGTACATTTTGAAATACTTTCTGAATTAGGGATTATTGGATACTTATTTTTTATTAGTTTTGTGTTTATAAGTATTTTAAGATCATTCTTATCTTTTAAAAACACCAAAGACTATTTTGTGTTATCTTCAATGTTGTATTTCATAACTATTTTGCTACCTATTCTCCCGAGTGGAAGTTTTTTTACAAGTTTTGGGGCAACAGTATTTTGGATTAATTATGCTTTTATGACGTCAAGTAGAAAAACTCAAAATTTAAATGAATGATTTAACTCTTTTAATTCCAGCGAAAAACGAGGCGGAGTCTCTACCTAAAGTTCTTGAAGAATTAAAAAACTTTAATTGTCGGATTACTGTTATATTACATAAAACAGACTATCAGACAATCAAGGCAATAGAAAATTTTGATATAGAATTGGTTTATCAAGAAAATTTTGGATATGGAGATGCTTTAATACTGGGTATGAACAATTGTAAAAGTAAGTATTTTTGCATTTTTAATGCTGATGGATCATTTAATCCAAATGAACTTGAACATATGATAAAAAAAATTGAAAACGAAAAACTGGACTTTGTTTTTGCATCCAGGTACCAAAAAAATTCTGGGAGTGAAGATGATACCATTGTTACACTAATTGGAAATTATTTTTTTAGTATGATTGGAAAAATTTTTTTTAACTTAAATATCACAGATATTTTGTATACATTTGTCTTAGGTAAAACTGACTGTGTTAAGAGACTTAATCTAGAAAGAAAAGATTTTACATTGTGTGTTGAGCTTCCGATTAAAGCGAAAAGAAATACTATGAAAATTGCTTCTATCAGTTCAATTGAGAGAGCAAGGATTGCAGGTAAAAAAAAAGTGAATGCTTTTAAAGATGGTTCATTAATACTGATTTATCTAATAAAACTTTTTTTTAAATAAAATAAAGAAATTATTTAATAAGACTTATAAATAAAAAACAAAAATTAAAAATCATTAAAATATTTAAATTTTTATAAGAAAACAATTTTTCATCAAAATTTGAATTTGAAACTAGAGTGAATAACACTAAATAAATTATAGGTTCAAAATAATTGTGATAAATTGTTAATTGAAAATTTGAAAACAATAAAATAAATAAAATTAGATAATTAAAAAAATTTTTTTGTAATAAGAAAACAAAAAAATAAGCAATTGGTATTATTAATAATAACTGCAAATTTGGAGAGTTAATTATTTGATTTAAAATTATATAAAATATTCCACCCCCTCCTAAATTATTATAAATATTATCATAATCAGAAAATAAAAATGTTAATAAAAGAAGTAATGAAATTAAAATAAATTTTTTATCTTTCAATAAAAAGAAATTAGATTTGATCTTATTTAAAAAAATAAGACAAATAGGTATCAAATGAAAAAAAATTATATTTGAAGAATAAAAAAATTTATTTGAAAAGTTTAAAAAAGAGAATGTTTTTTCAGTCAATCCCCATTCACCTGATGACCTTAAAAAATTTATATCTAAAAAAAATATATAATAAAATGCCGGCAATGCTAAAATAATATTAAAAAATATGATTAAAAAAATTCCTTTAAATAATTTTCTCTTTAGAAAAAAAATAAAAAAATCAAAAAAGTAGTAAATTGAGAAGATTGAAAATATAGGCATAAAATATGAGGATAAAGACAAGAAAAAAATATTAAAAAAAATATTTAAGAAATTATATTTTTGATATTTATAAACCAGAAAATAAAATATAGAAATTGTAAAAAATAATATTCCATATAAATAACTATCCGGCCAAATAGAATAAGACCTAATAGTTGGTGATAAAAAGATTAAAGATGAAATGAAGGCTAATTTTTTATCGTCAATTTTATTAAATTTTATTTTTAAACACTGGTAAAAGAAAAAATATATTAATAATGGAATCAATAAATGTATAAATCTAAAAGTTTCAACAGTTTTAGACAAATTCAAAATTTTTGAGGAAAAAATAAAGAAAATTGGAGAATGTCTATGTTCTAGGGTATCGTAATTTAAAAAATAATAAAAAAAATCTTCTTTAAATAATAATGTTCTTTCTAAATGAGAGTAAAAATCATTTCTTGCACCACCTAATGAGTCTTCATTAAAAATAAATCCCATGATTATTGTAAAAAAAAGAATGAGGGGTATTATAAAATTTTCAAATTTTAAATTATTTAAGACCATTATAAATTTTAGAAATAGTTTTAGTCAGAAAGTAATCTAGGGAGTATGTATATTTTTTTTTAAATTTTTTTTTTATAAAAAAAAAGAAATCAAATGCTTGGGATCTTTTTATCCACCAATTTTTTTCAAATTTTTTGTACCTCGACATAATACCATCGTTAACTTGACGATAATAGGTTAAGTTTTTGTTTAATACATTATAATTTTTTTTATGAAGAGAAAATAAACAACATAATCTAAAGTCAATTTCTAAAAATTCAAATTTTTCTTTTTGAAATTCTTTTATGCAATCTAATAAATATTTTTTCTTTACACTTATTGAGCTAGTTGGAAAAGTTGTTGGCCAAATTTTGTTATTGTTCGCTCTTTTTTTATCATAATTAAATTCATTTAATTGAGATTTATCTTTTATTAATGGAATATCACATACAGCTTGAGAGTAAGGATTTTTTGCAAAATATTCTACAATATTTCTAAGCTTATCTTTTTTAAAAATGTCATCTCCATCAAGCAAACAAATAATATTTCCTTTACTTTTTTTTAATCCTATTTCAATTGATTTTATCTGATTTAAAGCGCTGGCTTTCTTAGTGATGTTTCTAAATAATCTTACTCTCTTATATTTTGATATAAGCTTATAAGAATTATCCGTAGAAAAATTATCTATAACTATTATTTCAAAATTTTTATATTCTTGACTTTGCACTGATTTGATAGTTTCGACGATATATTTTTCTTTGTTATAATTTGTTATTATTACAGAAACATAATATTTTTTTTTTTTCATTTATTTCTAAAAAGATTATTAAGTAATATTATTATAAATAGGATTGAAACTCCGGAATATTGTAAAATATATCTATCAATTCCATAAACTACATGCCATTCAAAATCAGACTGAATTATATAAAAAATTGAAAATGTTGATAAGTTCAATAATATAAAAAAAATAAACATTGGAGTTAATAAACTAATTCTTTTAAATAAAATTATAGCTAAGCTAAAAAAACCAAGTAATAAAATAGGATTTTTGAATAAAGAAAATAAATAATATTTAATAATAAAAAAAAATTTGTAAATAATATTTTCTAAATAAAATAATTCTTTAAAATTATATTCACCAGAAAATTGAAATGAGGCATCTAAACTTATTTGATAAATTTTTGAAATACTAATTTTAAAGAGGATAGTTATAAATAAGAACAATGTAAGAAAATAGACTTTATCAAACTTTTTATTTAAGAATTTAGACGTAATTAAAATGATGTATGATAAAAAAACATATACAAAACATTCATACTTAATCCAAATAATTATATTGTTTATTAATATAAAAAGTAAATAATTTAAAATTTTATCATCTTTATCAATATAAATTAAATAAAAATATCTGGTCAAAAAGATTATAAATGAAAACACCACAATATCTTGGTTTCCCGTAAAGTGATTCAAATTAAATGCTATTAATGAAAAAAAAATAAATGAAAGATTTTTTATTTTTTGATTAATAACTAAATCACAAATTGAATAGATAGATAATAAATATAAAAATAGATAAAATAACCTTCCAAAATATTCAAGCTTTAAAGGACTTGTCGACCAAAATAAAGCCCAAATGTAAGATCCAAAATGTGGATACTCATATTTCGGGAGAGATGATAAATTTTCAAATCCCATATCTTGAAAAAAATTGAGTGCTCTTTTGTACCAATGAAATTTACCATCCCAACTTAAATCAGGATAAGCTGCAATCTGGACGGAAAAAATATAGAAAATAATTAACAAGAATAAAAAATTATAAATAAAAAAAAAATTCTTTTTAAAGCTAAAAAATAAAAAATTAGTCAATAAAAAATATACTACAACTAAATAAATAGTAATTTCAATTTTGAGATTTAATAAAGATATAATTAAAATAAGATTAAGCAAAATAAATAAATTTAAAATTTTTTGATCTAAAAATAATATTTTTTTTCCGTAATTATTATTTAGAAATCTAGATAATAAATTATTTTGTAAAAAAATAATTAGTACTAAAGGGAAAATAAAAATATTTATGATTTCTATCATATTTTTTCTAAGAAATAGCAATTTTGTTTTTTATCTATAATTTTATAATCATTTAAACTTATTTTATTTTCTACTAAAATGTTTACATCGTTTATTAAATCTATATCTAAGGGAGAAATTGAAATTGAATATTGATTTAATTTGCTTTTATCAGAAATATCTAAATCAAGATTAATTTCTTTATTCAAAGTCATTTTTTTAAAACTAAACTTTCGCGTTATCAGTTTATTTCTATCTTTAAAATTAATTTCATTGATATTTAATTTTATTGGATAATCATAATCTAATTTCTTTTTTAAAGAAATTTTGACCCCCTTTATTTTTTTTACTAGTGGGGGTGTTGCATTTAAAATAAATTCATTATTGATAAATTGTGTATCTAAATCTTGTATTTCTTCATAATTTAGTAATATAAGTTTTTTTTTATTTGTAGTTTTTTTGAAATCAAAATAAATCCAATCACTTAATGGTGAAATTGTGTTATTTACTAATTCAGGATTTGATTGGAAATTATATTTTTTCTTTAAATATATTATAAATCCTTGTGAATCTTTTTCACAGAAATAAGAGGTTTTTTTTAATCTTTCATTTTTTTCATATTTAATGATACTGAAAACATTTTTAAAAAAATCAAAATTTATTAAAATTACGAAGAAAAATAATAAAATTATGAAATTTGTTTTTAAACTTTTCAAAAAATATATATTTTTCATTTTTTTATAAATAGATAATATTTCGTTAAATTTGTTTTAAAGTTTTTAATAATCTTAAAATTTTTTTTTTTAAGCATTTTATTGATTATATAAAAATTTTTTCTACTATCTATCTCAACAAATATACTAGATATTAACTTGGATATATTAGAATTAAGCAATTCATTTATTACAATTTTTTCTAGTCCCTCAACATCAATTTTTACAATATAATTTGAGTAACTTTCTCCATATGCTGCTCCTAAACAAAATCTATAAGTATTTTCTTTTATGTCCCTATTAACTAATTTAATACCATATTTAGAAAATTTAAAATTTCCTATTGATAAATTAATTAAGAAATCAAACACACCCACTTTTTTTTGAAAGAATAAGTTAGATATGTGTCTAGAAATTATAAAAATAACATAATTGTACAAATTGATCATGTGATAATATTTAGTATATTAATTTGTTTTATGATCAAAGTGTTTTATTGGGCTCCGTTTATTTCAAAAATTGCAACTCCTAAAGCAGTTATTAATTCAGCTATGTCTTTAAAAAAATATTCTAATTCTGAAATTCAACCTACTATAATTAATCTATTCAATGAATGGGATAATTTTTTCAAGGATTTTAAATCTTTTGGTTTATTAAAATTAAATATATTTAGCAGAAGCATAAATTTAATACTTCCAGATAAAGGTTATTTAAGGAGTAGAATTTCATACGTTACAATTTTTTTTTTATGTTTCTTACCTTTGTTAAGATTATTAAAAAAAGAAAAACCAGAATATCTAATAATTCATCTAAATACATCTTTGCCACTGATATTATTGCTTCTCTTTAAATTTGAGACTAAATTTATCTTAAGGATATCGGGTAAACCTAGGTTAAACATTTTAAGAAAGTTTTTATGGAGATTAGTTTCAAAAAAAATTTATTATGTAACAAGTCCTACAAGATTAATTAAAGAAGAATTAGTAAATAACAAAATTTTTTCTCCACAAAAAATTATGGTTTTATATGACCCTATCATAAACATGAAGGAGTTCAGAAAATATAATAATAAAAGAGAAAATAATAAGAATAAGATGGTTGCAATTGGAAGATTAACGAAACAAAAAAATTTTGATTTTTTAATAAAATGTTTTTCTAAAGTACAGATTATTAATCAAGACCTTACTCTTCATATATTAGGTGATGGAGATCAAAAAAAATTACTCACTGACCTTATTGCTAAAATGGGGCTACAAAAAAAAGTTTTTTTGGTCGGACATAAAGATAATATTTATAAATATCTTGTAAATTGCTATTGTTTAGTATTAAGTTCACTCTGGGAGGATCCTGGATTTGTTATAGTAGAATCTGCTCTGAGTAATACTTTAATTTTTTCATCTGATTGTGAGACAGGACCTAAAGAATTACTTTTAAACGAGGAAGATAGTTTTGTATTTGAAAGTAATTCAGAAATAAGTTTCTTAAATACTTTCAAAAAGTTACAATTAACCAGCGAAAAAAATAAACAAAAGATGAAATTAAAAATGAAAAAAAAGATTAAAAAATTTACATTAATTGAGCATTTTCGTGCTCTTAGAAAAATAATTTTATAAGGAGTTAATTAGTTTTTTAAATTTTAATTGACCTTGAAAATAATTTAATTCAGCAATTTTTTTTTTTGCTATCTTCGCTTTTTTATTAAATAATTTTTGATTACTAAAAAAAAATTTTATTTTTTTAGCTATACTTTCTGGACTAGAATTATTAATTATTGTGCCTCCTTTTCCGTTAAGAAGAAGTTCAGATAAACCAGATTTAAAGTAAGTTGATATAATTGGAAGATTTACTGTAATAGCCTCTACCAGGACATTTGAAAAACCTTCATAGTGTGAGGTACAAACATATAAATTTGCTTTTTTAAGATATGGTAAAGCATTTGTTATACCTGATATTATTTGAACATTTTTGTTAAGTTTGTGTTTTTTGATATAATGTTCAAGTCCCTTTTTTTTACTTCCATCACCAATTAAGATTAAGTTAATATTATTATTTTTTTTATTTAGAATTTGAAAAGTTTTCAAAATCAACATTTGATTTTTTTGATGCTCCATTCTGCCGACGTTTATGACGATATTCTTTTTAAATCGAATTTTTTTTATTATCTTTTTTTTTGACTTAATTAGAATCTTATTAAAATCATAAAAGTTTCTTATAGTTTTTACTTTTCTACCAGTAAATTTGCTTAAATCATTTGATAATTGAAAACTATTTCCAACTATTCTATCAGCAAATTTATAAAAACATTTTATTGAAAGTAATAAAATTTTATTTTTGATGTATCTTAAATTAGAATCGCTAAAACTTAATTCAGATAAATGATTTCTTTCAAATAAAATAGTTTTTATTTTTGGTAATTTAAAAGTTGATAAAATACTTATTATATTAGCAAAATACTGATTTGATATAAGAATTATTTTATCGTAGGAGTAAGAGTCTTTAGTAAATTTCTCTCTTAGATATAATAAAGAATGTAATAAACGTTTTTTTTTTATTTTACATATTTTTATATTCCTTCTACTATAGAAATTGATTTTTGGTTGTTTTGATATTGTTAAAAACTCCAGCTCATATTCCTTGGAAGTACTATCGATTAATTTCGAGATTGATAAATCAGCTCCTCCCAAGACGGAATAAGGATGAAAGAAAATTATCTTCTTTTTCATTTAACTTAACTACTAAAAATTTTTGATATTATTTGAAAAAATAGAGTTAATACTATTCTGAAATTTATTTTACTATAACCTTTATCTCTTTTCAAGAAATTAATTTCTATATCTTTAATCTTTAACTTTTTATCTACTGTAATTAAATCAAATAAAATTAGAGTCTTTGTTGTTTCTGCTAAAAGTTTTTCCTGCTGGTTCCCAAATATAATTAGAAACTGTAGTTTTAAAACCTGCATCTTTAAAACCCTCATTCAATCCACCGCATCCAGAAAATAGATCAGTTACTTTAATCGAAATTTTTTTATTTTTCATAAAATTTTGGACTCTTTATTTATGCTAATTAGTTCACATGTGGCAAGAATTTTAAATCCTACATATCTAGAATTATTATCATCGATAGATTGAAGAATTCCATACTTATTTATGCTTATTTTTATTATCGAAAGAGACAAATAAGTAAAATTTTTTAAATTATCTGTTGATATCTTTAAAATTACAAATTAATCATAGAAATCACTTCTATGATAATTATTATTGGGGCTTCAAAAGGGTTAGGCAAATCACTTACTCACACTTTTAAAGATAAAGAGCTATTACTTATTTCAAGATCTCGAATAAATACTGATATAAATAATCATCATCAAATTAATTGTGATATCTCAAAACTTGATCTCGCTAATCTTAAAAATGATTTTGCAGAAAAAGAAATTGAAGCTATTTTTTTCACAATTGGCATTATAAATCAAAAAGATGATTTTAATTTGTCTGATGATGAAAAGAATGAAATTATAAATACTAATTTTTTATCAATTGTAAAGAGTTGTGAGTTTTTTATCGACAATTTCACTTTTAAAAAATCAGCATTATTTTGTTTTTGTTCGTCCGTTTCAACATTGCAACCTAGAAGCAAACAAGTGCTTTATTGTTCAGCTAAAAATGCTCTCAATTCTTATTCTACAAGCCTAAGATATTATTTAAATATTAGACGAAAAGAAATTAGAGTTGCTAACTTAATGTTAGGATATCTTGATACAGAAATGAATAAAGATATTAAAACTTTATTACCGAAAAAGAACCCTTTGGAAATAGCTATATACTTAAGCAAAAATTTAAGTTCATTAAATGGAACATACTATTTGCCTAAGTATTGGTTTATAATAAAAATAATTTTATCTTTAATTCCAGAAAAAATTAAACAAATTTTATTTAATAAATTTAAAATCTAATATTATCAAAACAATCTATCAAATAATTGATTTCTAAAAATAAAACTAGGATCTATTTTTTTTTTATTTTTAATAAATATATCCTGATCTTTATAAATATTATAAAAATTCTTTTTATCCAAAAGAACATCTTGGGTGAGATAAATCAAACACTTATTTTCAATAACAATATTTATTAGCTCATCATAAAAGTTCTGAAAATTATCTTTTTCAATAAATTTTTTTGACCATTGTAAAGTGATATCAAATCCATCAAGTGCAAAATTAAATAAAAAATTATCTTTTTTATGTTTTTTAACCCCTAACCACCAAGACTCTAATTTATATTTTGTACAAGTTTTTGCAATTAATTCCAAATTTTCTTTAATCTTTTCGGTAGGTATTAAAATTTGAATATTAATCTTTCCTTTCCTAAATAGTTTAGATTCTTCAGGTAGCATTTTTTGTTGAGGAAAGTAAAAATCAGAATAATCAATATTTTTATGATTATTCCTTGAAACTATAAATAGTAATTTATTACATAGTTTAATAGTAAATCTATTTACAAAAAAAAATTTAATTAGTGGATAAAATATATTGATATAAAGCCTTTTAAAAAAACCTACTTTTAGATTTATCTTCTTAAAATTATTTAATTGATTATTTTTAGACCATTTAGCAGCTTTAAAAATACCTCTGCCATTTTTATCAAAGTGATCTACCCAAGAGCCAATCATATCATAATTGTTATTTTCAAAATCATTGAATAAATTAATCATTTCATCATAATTATTGAATTTTTTAGTAATCACTTTAAGCAAAGAAGTATCTACTTTTTTTATTTTTAGTTTTATTTCTAAAATTAAATAATTGAGACCATAAGTTCCTAAAGCTTGGAAAAAATTTTCATCTGACTTATCTAAATCAAAAATTTTGCCAGAGCTATTTATGACTCTTAACGATATGACATTATTTGAGAAAACACCCTCCTTAAAAGAATCTTTTCCGTGAACATTTGAATTAATACATCCACCAATAGTTGCGTTATTCGCACCAGGAATGGAACTTAAGTAATAACCTTCTTTTAAAATCTTATTTAATAAATCTTCTATTAACACACCAGCTTGAACTACTACAAAATTTTGATCGAAGTTTAATTCTATAATTTTGTTTAATTTTCTCATATCAACAATTATTCCATCTTTATTAAGATAACAATCACCGTAAGAGCAACCTCCACCCATAATAGATATAGTTTTTTTTTTTGAATTATTATTTATAAAATCTTTAAGCTCGTTATAATTTAATGGTTGAACTATTTCCCCATTAATTTTTTTGGTTCTACTCCAATTAAAAATTGTTTTGTTTTCTATTTTCATTTTAAAGATTATTTTTCAATAGAAAGTTATCTAGGTTCATAATATTCCAAATAAGTATTCTATTTTCTTTTTTAAATGACCTATGTTCATTTAATTTATTATCTAGAAAAGATTGATTATTTCGTAAATATTGAGATTTGATAGTAAAGCTATCACTTTTATTAAGTAACCACTTTGAAATAGGAGCTGTGAAACCCATTTTTTTTCTATAAGTAAATTTTTTTCCTAATTCATTTTCAAACGTTTTCTTTAATATATATTTTGAAATACTTTTTTTTAACTTAAACTTACTTGGAATTTTTCTTACTTGTTCAATCAATTTATAATCCAAAAAAGGAGATCTTACTTCTAGACCATGCATCATACTTAAACGATCAGTCTTGACTAATATTTGGTCTTGTAAAAATAATTTACTATAAAATTCTAAGCTTTTATCAATATTATCAGTGTAGTTATTTTTTTTCCAAAGATCTATTGCTTCTGAAAATAGCTCCTCATCAGTAGTTTGTTCACCAAAAAAATTAATTATTTCTTTAGCAGTCATAGGTGAAAGCCACTGACAGTGTGAAAACCCTAAGCTATCTTTATCAAATCTCAAGAACCTATCTAATTTAAATTTTAAATTCATATTTGTGTAATTGCTAGGTAGCTTTGAGGTAAAAAATTTTAATAATGAATTACTCTTATTAATTTTTAATACCCTCATTATATTTGCATAATTAATTGCTTTAAAAGTATCGTAACCTGCAAATAATTCATCTGCAGCATCACCACCTAGTGCAACCTTAACTTTTTGTTGAGCAAATTTTGTCAATAAATAGTATGATATCAATGAACTATCACTCAATGGTTCGTCAATTTTTGAAAATAATTCACTACAAATATTTTCAATATTATTAAAGTCAATAGTTTGATGATGGTGGGAAGAACCTATTTTTTTTGAAAAATAATTAGAATAGTTAGATTCATCAAATGAACTTTCAGAAAAATTTATTGAAAAAGTGTTCAATTCATTATTTAAATTTTTTTTAGCTAATAAAGAAATTATGGATGAATCTAAACCACCACTCAGAAATACACCGACAGGCACATCAGCTACCAATCTTTTTTTGACTGAATCATTTATTAAATCATATAAAATTTCAGACCATTCATTTTCATTTTTAGAATAATCTGGTTCTATTTTATACTCCCAGTATTTTTTTTTATTTAAAGACATTGTGTTTAAATCTATTGTCATATTATGACCACCTGGAAGTTTATGAATATTTTTAAAAGGGGTTAAGTCAAAAGGAAAATAACCATAAGCACAGTATTTTTTTAAATTATTATTATCTAATTTAAAATTTTTATTAAATTTAGTTATGGCCGATACCTCTGATGCAAAAATTAGAACTTTATTTTCAAAATAATAAAAAAGAGGTTTTTCACCAAACCTATCTCGACTTAAAAACAGTTCTTTTTTTTTATTATCAAATATAGCGAAGGCCCACATACCATTTAAGTGTAAAGTTAAATCTTCACCCCATTGTTTGTATCCGTGTATTAATATTTCAGTATCTGAATGATTTGATTTAAAAATATGGCCTGCTATCTCAAGTTCTTTTCTCAATTCTTTAAAATTATATATTTCACCATTAAAGATAACTACATAACGTCCATCACTAGAAGTCATAGGTTGTTTGCCATCAGAAATATCTAAAATTTCAAGTCTATTGTGTGCAAAAAAGAGTGAAAATTTATCACCTTTATTTTCATAAAAATTTTGATCATCTGGTCCACGATGTTTTAAAAGATTTAATGAGGCATTTTTTTCCTCGGTGGTAAGATCAAGATTAATACAACCAATTATACCACACATATTATTTTACTAATTTTTCCACAATTTGTTGATTTAATTTTAATTTGCTCAATGAATTAGAAAAATGTTCAATTGTTAAAGTTTTTTTAAATTTAATAGATTTAAAAAACTTCAACTCATTTTTAATATTTTTAATATTAAAATAATCAATTTGTGAGTTACTAATTTGGATATGATTGATCAACTTTTTATATTTTCTAAATTTTTTTTTATAATCCATTTTTTCTGATTTACAATTTCCAGTATCAAGTAAAATTTTTACATTCTTTCTTTTTAATTTTTTTATAAAATAAAACACTTCATCAATATTATTCAAAAAGTTTATACCATATTTTTTGCTTACAGGTTCTAAACTAATTGTTATCATTTTTTTTTCCGCAATTTTAGAAAATCTCCTAAATAGGTCTAAATTCAAATCATAGATAAAAGCGCTTTTATCTTTATTATATCTTGAGGGGCACGAACCGATAGATAAGTTTCTTACTTTAAGGGCAGAGGCAAAACTTACAACTTTTTTAAAATGGTTAGTTAAATCAATAATACTATTTTTCTTATTAAGTTTGTTTTTTTTAATATTAAAAAAAATTGACTGAAATGACCTTATTTTTATATCAAATTTTTTTAATAAAAATTTTATCTCTCTTATTCTTTTTTTATTGTTTAAATTGTTTATTAATAGAGATGGTGCGACTTCAACATTGTTAATATTTAATTCCTTTACTTTTTTTAAAAAATTTTCGAAATTAAAATTTTTATAACTGATATTTGTTAAACATAAAATCATCTAAATTTTTTGACTTTTAAAATTTACTTTTTTCTATTGTCTTAATATTTTTTTTTAAATTAAATGTGTCTTTTTCCTTTGATTTTAAGAAACTTTGAATAATAAAATTTAATATTGAAAACATAAAAAAACTTCCAATTAAATAAAATAAATAATTATTATTATTTTCTGAAAAAAATTTCTCAAAGATTATCCCCATTGTTAAAAAGAAATAAATTACCAAAATTAATTGTTTAATTTGATAGATGCCTCTTTTTTCTAAAGCAATACATATAAATAAAGTAAAAATATCTTTAAAAGCTAGTATTACCCGATCTATAAATGAATATGCAGTTTTACCTTTTTTTCGTATTGCATGTTCAATTTCAATTTCACCTATATTAAAATTATATTTTTTTGAAAAAAAAATTACAAATCTTGATAAACCACTATATTCCATTAAATCATATATTTCTTTTTTAAATACTTTTATTCCACAAAAAAAATCATTTAATTTTACTCTAAATAATAATCTTAAAATTAAATTATAAAACTGTGAAAAAAACTTAGTGATAAAATTATCTTTCCTCTTTTCTCTTTTGCCATTCACTATGTCTTTATCAAGATATATTAAATCAATCATTTTAATT
Organism: uncultured Pelagibacteraceae bacterium; assembly: GCA_902571015.1. GTDB lineage: Bacteria > Pseudomonadota > Alphaproteobacteria > Pelagibacterales > Pelagibacteraceae > Pelagibacter. Next base: position 51,649 of record CACGAC010000007.1, read on the forward strand.
AAATCTTCAGGCTTATATTGAAGATCAGCATCCATTGTTGCAATAATTTTTCCTTGAGAAAAGTAAATACCGGTGTCTAAAGAATAAGCTTTACTTATATTTTCTTTTAAATTTAAAAAAATTAAATTTTTATATTTATTACAAATAATTTTACCAACTTTCTCACTATTATCTGTAGATCCATCATTAACAATGATTATTTCATAATTGTCTTTATACTTACTTTTTTCAAAAACATTTTGTAATTGTGAGGTTAAATCTTCTAAATTTTGAGCTTCATTAAAAGCAGGTACTACTACAGAGATATCTTTTTTTTGGTTATCCACTTTTAAGAAAAAGATTTATTTTTTTAGTGAGTTTAAAATTATTTAAATTCTTATTTTTATTTAAAAAACTTTCCAACACATATCTCATATTATTACTTTCATCAAAAAAATGTGATTTAAATTGAAATTTTTTTGCTACTGTAAAGTTTTTTTTTATTATTCTTTTATAAAGATAAGAAATAACAGTTTTTTTATTGTTATTTAAATCACTAATTATTGTCCCCTTATCACAATAAAATACAAAAACTTTTTTTGAGCTGCTTGCAGCATAATTTAAAGATAGGTTTATTGTTGAAACTAATTTATTTTTATAAGTACAGAGAATTAGTGAGGTTTCACATTTGTTGCCACTTTCAATTATTTTTTTTAGTTCAAACTTAATTTTACTAATATCAAAAAACATTGAAAGAACACTGATAGCATGTGGTCCTAATAAATAATTCACACCATATTTCATAAATCTACCAGATTGTTGTAAATTTATTTCAATATATTTTAATTTACCAATTTTTTTCTCTTTTAAGATCTTGTGAACAAAATTAAGACTTTTCGAAAAGAGATATGGATAAGAAACTGTTAAATTGCTTGAATTTTTATTTAAAGATAATATTTTTCTCTCCTGATCATGATTCATTAATAAAGGTTTTTCAACCAATACCTTTTTGCCACTTTTTAAAAACTTAATAACAAGTTCTGCATGTGTCTTAATTGGGGTAACTATATCAACAAATTTTATAGACTTGTCATTAAGTATATCATTTAGTTTATTTGTTAAATTATATTTTTTAATTATTTTGTCTTTAAGTATACTTTTATTTTTGTGGAAAAAAATTTTACTGATTGAAATTTTTTTTATATTTTTTAAATACTTGAGGTGTACTTTTCCCCAGTAACCAATACCGATTAGTGCTGTACTTTTAGAATTCAATTTAGCTTAGGTTTTTCTATAATTACTTTTTTTCATTATTGGCTTGATACATTTGAAAGGACTTAGGTTTTCTAAAATCTTCTCCAGTATTTAATGAACCATTATCTTCTACATATTCTTTTTTGTTCCATCTTCTTTCAATGTCACTATAAACATGTTTTACTTCTTCTCTTTTATTTTTAGGACCTACAGCCATTGTGCTTTCTTGTTTGGCTGTATGATTGTTTGCTTTATTGTAAACATTCCACTCTGAATTTATTTCAAGAGCCATTCTGTTACATCTTGCAGTTGAATGAATACAAGTATGACAATGAAATTCTTTATCTTGAGAAACTTTTATCATTTCTTTTAATTCTGCAACTGTCTCTGGTTGTTTTCCTAGTATACCGTAATCAAAAGAAGGTGTAGCAATACTCGAGCATCTATATATGTGGCCACTTGATCCCATAGTAGTTTGATAATAAGTGTAGGCACATTGTTTATAATTTTCATCAAGCATCCTATCAATATCTTGGTTTTCAGGAGCAAAATAAAAAACGAAAGGTTTTTCATCTTTACTCTTTGACATATATGGTTCTAATAAATCTTTGAATTTCTTGTGTTCTTTATTTTCAACTTTCTCCTTATAATTTTGAACTTTTTTAACTTCATTTCCATATTGCGCGTAAGGAATAGAAAATCTTAATGAATCAACTTTTATTTCTTTCATCAAATCAATAAATTTTGTTAGCTCTTCAACACTTGAATTCCATTTGTTTAGTAAATAAGCAACTCTTATGGAACCTTTTGATTTTTGTTTTTCCCTTTCCTTAACTAAAATTCTCAATCCTTCAATGATATCTGTCCAAGCATCATATTTTATATTTTTTGTTTTCATATGACTTTCAGGTGAACCACCATCTAAACTACAAGAGAAGTAATCATATTTACTCTCCATCAAACCAACGAGTTCCGTACAAAAACCATTTTCTTCTTGAAGTTTTTTTAATTGTGATCCATTTGAATGAATACCAAAGTGAGCTTTTAGTTTTTTGGTTAACCTCATAAAATCCATAAAGTAAGGATTTAATAAAGGTTCTGTGTAAGCGCCTCCATAAACATAATACTCAAAAGTATTAGGTCCAATTTCTTCCATTAATTTTAAAGCTTTTTTCTCATCCATACCTAGGGCCATATCTAATTTACTGCCCTGACAATAAAAACAATGAAAATCGCAAGCTATCTCTTTATTTGATGGTAAATGAATCTCCATTTGCCTTGGCCAAATAAAATCTTTATTAAAAATATCTTTTTCACTTACCCAATCGGTAAGGTTTTTCATATAGTTATAATTATCTAATCGCGGCATAAAATTTTTAAATCAGTATATCTGAATAATAGGCTTAATAAATTACTTTACAAGATTTTACAATGTCTAAAAAAAAATTAAATTAGGTCTTTTTCAAATTATTTATTATTTAGCGGTTTTAGGAGAAAAATTATGATCTAAATTACAGTATTTATAGCCACGTTTTACGATAATCAAATATCGCTCTGTTGGATATCTAAACGATGTTTTTTTTACCATCGTATAAGTCATAACTTTCTTTTCATAATACTCAAAATAATATTTTTTAATAGTTCAACTATATTTTTTTTTCATTAAATATAGGTATAATTATAGTAAACTTAGGAAAATTCATGTTTTAATAATATATATTTTCTTATAAAAAAACTAATTAATAATTAATATGACCTGTCTTTCTAAAAAAATTATTTTAGAAATTTTTATTGCCATTTCTATTTCACTTTTAGTAATACTGTATTCTGACTCATTAATATTTTCTTACATTTTTAAAATTTACAATATTACACATCTTGAACCATCATTCGCAGACATTAGAAGTTATCAAGCACTCCCTCTTACTGTCGATAATGGATTTGATCCATATATCAATCATGTATACGATCCCTGGAAAAGACCATTTAATCTTCCAATAATTTGGTATTATATTTCAAAGTATCTAAATCTTGTAAACGAATTCAATTTTAAACTTTTTATTTTTCTCTATATAAGTTCATTTATATTTTGTGTTACTAGAATTATTTCAATTTCAAAAAATATTATTTCATCTTTTATAATTATTTTAGTTTTTCTATCTTCCTCAACAATATTAGCCATAGAGAGAGGTAACACAGATATCTTAATTTTCTCAATTATATTTATAGCATGTGCTATAAATAATTTTTATATCAGTTTTGTTCTTATTTTCTTTGCCTCAATTTTAAAATTATATCCGATCTTCACCTTTAATATTAATTTTGATTTAAAAAAAAAAGTTATAATTTCAATTACTGGAATTTTTCTAATATTTGTAATTTTATTTAAAAATTTAAACAATTTTTTTTACAATACTAGTTCATCGTTTGATACCGGTATAACCTATGGATTTAGATCTATCATAATGGGCTTGTCCAAAGTTGAGGAAAGATTGGGTTTGGATTTATTGTCAAAAAATGAAATATTATACAATGTAATATATATATCTTTTTTAATATTTATTTCTTTATTCATATTTTATTTCATTCGAAAAAAAAATTACACTAATAATATTGATTTTATAGATACTAAAAATAGATTATTCATCGCTGGTGCAAGTATTTATTGTTTTTCATATATTTTTTTTTCAAGCTATGATTATAGATTAATTTTTTTAATATTAATTATTCCTTATCTAGTTAATAATTTTAATCTTTCAAATAAAATTTCAATTTTTTTTATATTGATTAGTTCAAATTCAATTTTGTTATATTCAGTCGCAGATACTCCTTATGAATATATGTACATGGGGATTTTTATTCATCTATGTAAATTTTTTTTATTTTTATTTATTTTGCGTGAATTAACAAAATTCTTAAAAGTTTTAATATATGACGTACTTTTAATTAAGAGTTAATTTTTTTTAAAAATTTAAAACTTAATAGGTATGTAATAACGTTTGTCAGTAAAAGAAAAATTTGATACTTGGTATTTGAAATATCTTGAGATCCTAAAACTAGTATAATGAGATTATAAAATAATATAATTAAAGAGCTCAAATTATTGGAAAAAATTTTTTTTAAATTTGTTTTATTTTGAATTGCTAAAAACAGGACTTGGTGTAAATGAGAATTATCTGGACGTAGAGGTGAGATTTTAGAAAATAATTTTCTAGAAATTGAAAATAAGTTTTCAAAACATGGGTACCAAATCAAAAGTATTATAAAATACGGCGAAATAGTTAAATTTTCTGAATAAATTGAAATAAGAAAAATTCCAGATGAAAAGCCAAGCAAATAACTTCCACTGTCTCCTAGATAAATTTTATTTGATAAATTGATTATAAATAAAAGACTTAAAACAAAAATTAGTAATTCAATAAATTTTTTATCTGCTATATCTGGTAAGATATCTAAATAATAAAGAATTGATAATACAATTAAATAGTATCCTGATACAAGTCCATTCAGTCCATCAATAAAATTTGTTCCATTAATCAATATTGTTAAGCAAAATACACAAAAAAATAAATTTAAATAAATATTATTTAAAAAATTATCTAATATTAAAATTCTTGTATTTGTTATAGTTAAATTAACAAACTCGACAAATATAAGTGAGATTAAAATTTGAAATATTAATCTAGAAACAGGTGAGTTAATAATCTTATTATCTGATAATGCACCAGATAAAAAAATTGTAAAAAAAAGTATTTTTTCTAAGACAGTTACTTGTTCATTAAATAAGAAAACTAAAACAATAAAATATCCACCCATTAAAGGAGGAATATAATTAGTTGTTAATTTTTGATGATTATCTTTAATAGAATTAACTAAAAAATTTTTTAAAAAAAAGAGATAAACAAGTGTAAAAATAATAATTGTACAATAATAATAAATCTGCATCTCACATTTTTAATAAGTAACTCAAAGATAGTCTTAAAAGATAATAAGTTGAAGTGAATATATTATATTTCATATATTTGTTGTAAACAACAAAACCATCTTTTATTTTTTGGAAAGGATTTGATGATAGAGAATTATTTAATTTTTTCCATTGAGTCAGAGGTCTATTGATGCCATAAAACTTAACATCTTTTTTTGATAATTCTAACCATAAGACATAATCTTCTTTTGTGACTATTGAAGGAAATCTATATTTATTATCCAATAAACTTCTTTTAATCACAACGGTTGATAAACCGATATCACATGAACTAATCAAGTCTTTAAATTCAAGACAATTTTTTGCCTCTCTATTTTTAATAATATTTCTATTTTTATCAACTATGTCATACGCAGTGAAAGAAATATCTATATCTTTTTCTTTCATAAAATTTAATTGAAATTCTAATTTATCTTTTTTCCAAGTATCATCACAATCCAGAAATGCAATAAATTCATTTTTAGATTTATCAATTCCCACATTTCTAGATAAACCTGCGCCAATATTTTTTAAATTCTTTATCACTTTAATTCTTTTATCTTTTTTCTCAAAATCTTTAACAAAACTGTAATCGTAAATATCTTCGTCATCATATATTATCAGTATCTCAAAATTTTTATAAGTTTGGTTGAGAATGGACTCAATAGACTCATAAATATAATCTCTTTTCTTATAATAGGGCATAATTACACTTACTGACATAGATCAATTATTTTCAAATTTAATTAAAAAATTTTCATAATCTTTTACTCTGTCTTTCATCAAAAATCGTTTTAGAAACAATTTTGAAATCAATTTAAAAAATATAATAGTTGCTGAAATAGCAAGATTTATTCTAGAGGGAAGAAAATAAAAAAAAATTTTTTTCTGAATAGTATAAATTTTTATCTTTTTTCTAAAGATAGAGCTTGCTTTATTTTTAGGAATTGAGGATATGAGATGAATATTAATTTTTTCACTAAAATTATTAACTAAATTTTTTATATTTTCCTCTACACCACCTCTTTCGAATGAAGAATAAAATATTAAAAGGTTTTTTTTTTTCACAACTTATATATCTTATTTTTTAAATACCAATTTACTGTATTGTTTAAACCTTTTTTGAAATTGGTGAATTTTTTAACTTTTACATATTTTTTTAATAATAGGTTGCTTCCATGGGTTGTATTTACATCATAACTATTTTTTTTTATTGATTTAATTCTTTTCATATTTAATTTTTTTTTCAAATAATCAGATAATTTTTTAATGTTAATAGGTTTCGAAGAACATATGTTTATTGCTTTGTGATTAAATTTTTTAATTTTGATTAATTTAAAAAGTATAATTAAAATGTCTTGTATATAAGTAAAATCTCTTTGATGATTTCCAAAATTATTCAAATAAAAAATTTTATTATTTTTATGAGATTTTAACATCTTGAATATAAACATATCTGGCCTTCCCCATTCCCCATAAACAGTAAAAAATCTTAATCCTAAAATTTTAAAATTAACTTTATTTGACATTTTGTTAGCAAACTTCTCATTAAGCACTTTTGTTTTAGCGTAAATACTCTGGGGCGATAAACTAGAACTTTCAAAAGTAGGAAATTTTTTTTTTGAACCATAAACAGAGCTTGATGAGGCGTAAAAAAATGTTTTTAGTTTTTTCAATTTAATTATATTAGAAAAAATATTTTCAAATCCTACCTTATTTACTTTGAAATATTTTTTTGGATTTATTAATGAATACCTGACGCCTGCCTGTGCTGCAAAATGAAAAATATAGTCGAAATCTTTTTTTTTGAAATAGTTAGATAAATCTTTTTTTTTTGTTATATCAATCTTATTAAATACAAAATTTTTATTTGCCTTTAATTTTTTTATTCTTAAATGTTTAAATTTAACTGAATAATAATTATCGTAATTATCTATACCATATATTTTAATTTTTTTTTTTTTTAATAGGTAATTTGCAAAACTAAATCCTATAAATCCGGCCACGCCTGTAATTAGTATTTTCATAACAATTATATTAAGTTAAGATGTATCTTACTAAATTAATTTATGTCTCAATTCAAGTTTAGCATTATTACAGTGGTAAAAGATGACGAGAAAAATATACTTAGAACATTAAATTCAGTTTTAATTCAAAGAAAAAATGTTGATTTGGAATATATAGTAATTAATGGAGACTCCTCTGATAATACTCTTCAAATTATCAACGAATTAAATCATGATATTGATAAAATAATATCTGAACCAGATAATGGAATTTATGATGCAATGAATAAAGGTATAAAATTTTGCACAGGTGATATTATTGCATTTTGTAATTCCGGTGACGAGCTTAAGCAAAACGGTTTAAAAAATGTATTAGATGTTTTTCAAAAAGAAAAATGTGATTACGTATTTGGCACAGTCGTGCGAAACTATACTGGAGAAAAAATTTTAAAATATGGATTTGATAAAAAAAGAATTTATTTTAATTTTGATTTTGCAACAGCTCATTCTTGTGGGTTCTACGTTAAAAAAAAAGTAATTGATTATCTTGGTGAATACAATTTAAAGTATAAATGTTCTTCTGACTATGATTTTTATTTTAGATTAATTGACTCTGGGAAATTTTCTGGATCTTTCACAAAAAAAGAGGATGTCGTAGGTGAAGTTGCAAGTGGTGGATTTTCCTCTAAAATTAGCTTTTATAATCATCTAATTGAAGAAACAAAAATAAGAATAGATAATAACCAAAATAAGATTTTAGTTTTTATTATATTCTTAAATGCAATATTTAAAAGATTTTTAAAAAAGTTTTTAAATAAATAATATAGAATTACTCATTACTTAGGTTTAATTTTTAAATTTCCATTTATCTGAGTAAAATTCATTTACTGTTCCTAATTTTATTAAATTACCACTTTTTACATCAACTACTTTTACACCTTTGATCTTATTAAATCGATTAGTATTCCCAATAAAACTTTTTTTAAAATTTTTATCTCGAGATTCTCTTATTCTTGAAGGAAAACTTACAAATTTTTTTATCTTTTTTTTAATGAATTTAAAATAATTTTTATGAAGAAAGTATGCATTCACACCACTTGAATTTGTTCCTAAAAAAATATAATTTTTTTTTTTACATATAAACTTAAAAGCTTCTAAAGAAGCTCCAAAAGCTAAATTTGAATAATGAAATTTTTTTCTTTCAAAATTTTTGTCGTAAGGAACTGATATTGCTTTTTTATCACCGAAAGTGGAATTAAATTCACAAACAAAAATGATTGGTTTGATGATATCAATTTCTTTCCATATCCAGTAGTCATTACTATCGATATCTAAACTCAAAAGGCCAATTTCTTTACGAAGGCGCAAATTCTTGAATATTTCATTTATATTGTTTTTTTGTACTTTTGTATTGATTATTTCAAGATCATGCTTCCATACTATGCTTTGTTTATAAATTTTCTTAACAAGCAAATGGTTACTTTCTATTAAATAACCTTTCCAATTTTTGTGCTTAAGAAGAAATCTTGTATTACTTTCTTTGTAATCTTCTGTGCCAATTTCAACAAAAATTCTGTTTCTTATTGGAATTTTTTCAGTAAGCCAATTAATTATACCATCGTCTCCCCATTGCGAAAAAACTGAAAACTCTAAATCACTTAAGTCTTTGATTGGTTGGGTGATTTTTTTCTGCAGAAATGCAAATTTTGTACCCTCTAAAAATATTTTTTTTTCAAAAAATTCATATCCAATTGCAATTAGAAGAATTTTTTTAATAATCTTTTTTATAAATTGCATTTATAGAACTATTATTATACTTTTTAATATATTTAAGATAATTAATTTAAATAAACTTTTATTATTTAATTACAAGATAATAAAAGTTTTGATTAAACTATTATGAAGTCGGGATTTACTATTAAAATTAAAACTCTAACAATAATCTTTTCTGTCATAGTTTTTTACATTTTCTTAGCTGAGTTAATATCAAGAGTAACAATTTATATATCATCAAAGGATAAAAATACTTTCTTTTATGGTTTAAATAAGAATATTGAAATTGAAATTGTTGATTTAAGTGATCTTAAATTTAATATAAATAACATTGATGAAGAAAATGTTGGGAAAATAGCTGAAAAAAGTCAAGAAAAATCAGTGTTAAACAAATCTATAATTTGGACATTTGGCGCGTCATTAACATATGGCTTCTCATGTGGAGAGAGCTCTTCATCATGGCCTCGTGAATTGGAAAATTTAAATAGCAATTTTGAAGTTAAAAATTTTGGTTTTCCATCAATTTATTCTGATGACTCGATAAAAATATTAAGACATAACTTAAAAAAAAATTTAAATAATCTCCCAAAATATATAATTTGGGCTCATAGAGATGAGGAGAAGAAGCCTATTTACTATGGGTTAAAAAGAAATAAGGATAAAATAAAAAAAAATTTTTCTTTTAAAAATAATAATAATAAATACTTTTTATTAACAGTAAATGAAACATTAAAATCAAATTTGACTTTTTATATGGTGATGAATCATATAATTGAAAAAATAAAGAAAAGAAACAATATTCAACAAAATAAAGTTATTCTTACACCTGATATTTCTGAAGAAGATTATTTGATTGCAGCAGAGAATTACTCACTCAATACTATAGAAGCAAATTCACTTATTAAAAATTATGGTATAGATAATTTTTTGATTGTTTCTTTATTTGATGAAACGCAAAATGATACTAATATTCAGAATACATTTATTGAAATTTTCAATAGTGAAGTTAAAAATATTTCAAGAGATTACAACAATATAAAATTTATTGATACATTTAAGTACTTAAATCAAGATAATAAAAAAGAGATTGAGTCTTATTTTTGCAGTAATGAAAATCATCATTTTAATTTAAAGGGGAATAAACTTATAGCTAAAATAATACACAATTTTATAGCGACTAATTAAATTTTATAAAGTTTAACTAAGTTTCAAAATTGATTTTAATTTAGTCAGATTTAAGGATGAATTTTTTGGAACCAAGGCTATTTTGCTATTATGCTTAATTGGCTTAACATTTTTATTACTTTTTTTTGCAAATTGGAAAATAGATTGATTTTTACCCCCTATGTTTATCACACCAATCTGATCAAGTAATTTCATAACAATTGATGCTGCTTCAGAATGATAAATAAAACTGCTTTTGACATTAGTATAAGCATTTTTATAAGCAAAAGGTTTTTCAGTTACGGATAGTCTTAAAATGAGTGAATTTTTATACATTTGAACTGCGCATTCACCCCCTAGTTTTGACCAAGCATAGTTATTTTTTGGAAGAAGTGCATTTGTTTCTTTATAGTTACCTTTTTTACACGGATAAACATAGTTACTTGAAAAATATATCAATTTGATTTTTCTTTTAGAAGACTCTGTAACTATGTTGCAAGTGCCAATTATATTTTTGTTAATACTTTGAATTATATCTTTTTCATGAAGCGACATTGGTCTGGATAAAGCAGCGTTATGTATAATATAATCTGGTTTATTTGCATTAAGGTATTTAGATAAATTAGATCTATTTAAAATATTCATTTTGTTTTTATCAGGAAATTTGATGTTATATTTTTTTGAATATTTCTTAAAATAAGACGCAAATTTACCTTTTCCACCAGTTATTATAATTTTTTTTTTCATATTTTATATATTTCTTGGAATTAGAAATCTACCAGATTTTAAAAATTTATAAATCTTATCATCTATTTTTTTTATTCTAGATTTGTCAATTTTTTTTATAAAGTTTTTGTAAAAAATTAAATTCGATATATTTTTATAACCTTTTATTTCTAATAAAAATTTATCTATATCCTCAATCATCCAATCGCTGTTTCTGTAAATGTAATGCATAAAATAAAATTTATAAATTTCATTTTTTGAAAAATTTAACTTTAAATGTTCAAAATTTAATATTGCATTTTTATATTGGGTAATATTTCTTGCATGATAAGAAAAGTTAAAATTTATATGTGGGTTATTGAGTGATGCATTAATTACTGGTATTTTGAAAAAGGCATATTCCCAAGCAATTGTGCCGTGGACAGTCAAAACACAATTTATTCCCTCTTTAATAATTTGATGATGAGAAGTATTTGAAGGTAATAATTTAAAATTTTCGTACTTTGAGATGAACGAATTTATTATTTTTTGTGTCTGGGGTTTAAAATCTGGGTGAGTCTTAATATACCATTCATAATCTGTTTGTTTAGAAAATTTGCCTAAAAATTCTAGCCATTCATAAAAATCCTCAAATAAAGATTTTATGCCATATGGATGGGGATTGTCTAAGAAACAATGCGCGGCAATTAAAATTTTCTTTCTTTTGCTTTTTGATAAAACTTTTGAGATTTTAGTTGATTTATAATAAGCTGATTTATTCGAATAATGCATATCGACTCCAACTTTTCCATCAAACCTTTTTTTACATCTTTTTTTTGCATAATTAATTGCTTTTAATTGATAACTTTTTTTAAAATTTGAAAATATTTTTTTATAATCATCGAATAGATCGTATGCAAAATAATTTTTTTCTGAAAGTTTAAATAGATTATGAAAATTTACTTGATAAACATTAATTTTTTTTTTTATAGCAATTCTCATCGGTAGAGCTGTTTGATAAACTGAATGAGATCCTATTATACTTTGAACTTTATTTTTTTTAAAAAAATCTTCCCAAAAAAAAAATCCAATTAGAAATTCTTTATAAAATAAATCAAAATTTTGCGATTTGAAATCTACAGTTGGGACTGAGTATTTTGCTAAAAAACTATCGTATATTAAATCTC
>CACGAC010000008.1 GCA_902571015.1 uncultured Pelagibacteraceae bacterium
GATTATAAAAATTTAGTTTTACAAAATACGGGTGACGAGCAAACAGGAGATATTTAATGGTAATTCTAACAATGTTTATGGTCTTGTTACTTTTGTTGTCTATAAATGTGCCTATTGCGATTGGCCTTGCAGTAACAACTATTATTGCAATGGTTATGAAAACTGGCACAAGTTTTCTAATTGATACTGCGATCGTAATGTTTGATGGATCAATGAAGTTTCCATTGATTGCAATTCCACTATTTATTTTAGCTGGTTCAATTATGAATAGTGCTGGTATTTCAAGAAGACTAATAGCTTTTGCCTCTGCTCTAGTTGGATTTATTAAAGGTGGGTTGAGTATGATTAATATTGCAACCTCAATGTTTTTTGCTGAAATTTCTGGATCGGCAGTTGCTGATGTCGCTGCATTAGGTTCTATTTTAATTCCTGCGATGAAGAAGAAAGGATACCCAGGCGCATTTGCTGCTGCAGTGACTTCATCTTCAGCATCTTTAGCAATTATTATTCCACCATCAATACCAATGATTGTTTATGCAGTTATGTCTCAAAGTTCAGTTGTACAATTATTTGTTGCTGGAATTATTCCTGGAGTAATAGGTGGATTTTTTCTTATGTTGGCAGCTTATGTTACAGCAAGAAAGAAAAATTTTCCTGTTGAGGAGACATTCAATATACCAAACGTTAAAAAAACAGCAAAAGATGCAGCTTTAGCCTTTTTACTACCAGTAATTATTTTAGGAGGGATTTTTGGAGGCGTTGTAACAGCTACAGAGGGAGCTGGTTTAGCAGTTGTAGCATCTTTGGTAATAGGTTTTATATATAAAGAGATAGACTTTAAAAGACTGTATGAGTCAGCTTGCGAGGGAGCGATACAGACTGCATCAGTAATGTTATTAGTTGCAGCATCTGTTTTATTAGGAGAGTTTTTAACCATTGAACAAATTCCTCAAAAGGTTGCTGAGTCAATTATTGAATTTACTAATAATAAATATGCAGTTTTGGGAATTTTAAATATATTTTTATTAATTATAGGTTTCTTTTTACACTCAGTTGCAGCAATAATTTTAACCGTTCCAATAGTGATGCCATTGGTTAATGCAGTTGGTATTGATCCTGTTCATTTTGGAATAATTGTAACTTTAAACCTAGCCATAGGACAGCAAACACCTCCTGTAGCAAGTGTATTAGTAACAGCCTGTTCAGTTGCAAAAGCAGATATCTGGGATGTAACAAGATCAAATATATCATTTATATGTGTGTTGTTAGTTTTATTACTTTTAGTAACGTATGTACCAGCAATACCAATGACATTAGTAGAGTATTTTTATAGGAGTTAGATGAGCAGTTTAGTTAAGCTAAATAAAATAAATAGTCATTTATCTGAAGTTGTTATTAATAGACCAGAAAAATTAAATGCAATGACTAAACCAATGTGGATAGAACTTGGTAAAATTTTTAAAAAAATTTCAAAAGAAAAAAACCTTAGATGCGTTATCATAAGAGGTGAAGGGGGAAAATCTTTTTCACCTGGAAATGATATTGGGGAATTTAAAAAAGAAAGATCGTCATCAAAATTAGCAAAATCTTACGGAAAGTTTTTACATGGAACCTTAGGAGCAATATTTAATTGCCCAGTACCTACAATAGCTATGATTGAGGGAATTTGTGTGGGTGGTGGTTTGGAAATAGCTGCTTGTTGTGACATTAGGATCTGCGGGAAAAGTTCGAGGTTTGGTATACCGATTAAAAGACTTGGTTTAACAATGGCTGCAAAAGAGTTGGAAGTCCTTTTGAAAGCAACTACTTATTCAACTGCTATGGAAATTTTGTTTGAGGGAAGAGTATTCGACTCTCAGGAGGCTTTAGAAAAAAGATTGGTTAACAGAGTAGTTAACGATGAAGACGTTAAGAAAGAAGCATATAAATCAGCTGAACTTATATGCGAAGGTGCTCCTAAAGTTGCCAGGTGGCACAAAGAGTTTGCAAGAAATATTTTAAAGAAAGGTAAAGTAACTGAAAAAATAAATAATCTTGGTTACAAATGTTACGATACCGAGGATTTTAAAATTGGATATCAATCCTTCCTAAATAAAACAAAGCCAAAATTTAAAAATAAATAAACATTAAATGGCGTCATTAAAAGGTATTCGAGTGTTAGAGATGGCTCAAATAATGGCTGGTCCTACTTGTGGATTACTATTGGCAGATCTAGGGGCTGAAGTTATTAAAATAGAAAAAACTCCAGGAGGTGATGATACTAGAAATTTCCTTCCTCCTGATGTCAATGGAGTATCAGCAGCTTATTTAATGATGAATAGAAATAAAAAAGGTATTGCTTTAAATTTGAAAGACAAAGAAGGAATTGAGATTTTTAAGACAATGATAAAAAATTCTGATGTAGTTTTAGAAAATTTTAGAAAAGGGACATTAGAAAAACTAGGTATTGGTTATGATACAATATCAAAGATTAATCCTAAAATTATTTTATGTGAAATTTCTGGATATGGTAGAACAGGTCCCTATGCAAATAAAGGAGGATTTGATTTAGTAGCTCAAGGTATGAGTGGCTTAATGAGTATTACTGGTGAAGATAAAAATAAACCACCAATGAAAGTAGGAGCGCCACTTACAGATATCACTGCAGGATTACTTGCTGCAAGTGGTATTTTAGCTGCTTTAATTCATAGAGATAAAACTGGCGAAGGTCAAAAAGTTGATACATCTTTATATGAAGCAGGGATAGTTCATACATACTGGCAATCAGCAATTGCTGGTGCAACCGGTGTATCTCCAGGTCCTCTTGGATCAGCTCATCCTTTAACTGCACCTTATCAAGCTTTTAAAACAAAAGATAAATGGATTACTATCGGCGCATCAAATCAGAATACATGGCTTATGTTATTAAAGGCAATCAATCGTCAAGATCTTAATGAGGATGAAAAATTTTCAACTAATTCAAGTAGAAAAGAAAATTTAAATGAACTTGTAGAAATACTTAATAATGAATTTATCAAAAAACCTTCTCAAGAATGGTTAAAGATATTTGATGAAAATGGTTTACCATGTGGTCCTATAAATTCGATAACCGACATGTTTAAAGACCCTCAAACTATTGAAAGAGAGATGATTATTGAGGTAAATAATAAAAAAGCTGGTTTAAGCAAAGCTGTTGGAATGCCAATTAAATTTTCAAAAAGCAAAACCGAAAAATCCAAAGGTGCACCAGATTTAGGTGAGCATACGAGAGAAATAATGCAAAATTTTGGATATAAAGATGAAGAGATAGATAATTTTTATAACAAAAAAATAATTCTTTAATTTACAGTTTCGAAAATCCTAAATAGTAATTCTGAAACGTGCTTCCCTTTTTTTTCTGATAAATCAGATATTTGGTGTCTACAGCTTGTGCCATTTGCAACAATAAAATCATTTTTGTCACTGCTATTAATCGCAGGTATTAAAGATAGATTAGCCATTTTTTTTGATGTTTCATAAGTTTTACTATCATAACCAAAAGAGCCTGCCATCCCACAACAGCTAGAATCTATCATCTTATTATTTACATTTAGCTCAGATAAAAGATCTTTTAGTCCTTTCATTCTATCTTGTGACTTTTGATGACAATGTCCATGGATCAAAACATTTTGACTAAAACTATTTGATTTAACATTTTTATCTTTTTTAATTTGTTCTAAAATAAACTCCTCTAACAAATAAAATCTATTTTTTATTTTATCTCTATTCTTTATGCCCTTAAGTGATTGATACTCATCATTAAAAGTAAGTAAACAAGATGGTTCAATACCTACAATAGGTAATTCAAAGTAGTTATTTTTTATAATATAGTCATTAAATCTATTCAATTCCTCTGCAGCCTTATCCAGTTGACCATATGATATATAAGTTCTTCCACAACAGAGTGGTCTATCAAGTTTATCACTACCAAAACTTGGGATTACTGCTTGATAACCAAATTTATTTAATACTTTAATTGTATAGACCAAATTTTCATTCTCAAAATTAATATTAAATGTATCTGCAAATAAAATTACTTTATTTTCTGAAATTTCTTGATTGTTATAAATATCTTTTAAAGCCTTTTGATTTTGGACTTCAGGCAGGCTTCTTTCAGTTGCAAAACCAAATTTTTTAATAATGTTTGAAATAACTGGAAAATTTTTAATCTTATTAATTATTGGATTTATGATTTTATATAACCAAATTAACCTAGGCATATCAGAGATAATTCTATCTTTAATTCTCATACTAAATTTTTTGTAATAATGAGAGAGAAATTCACTTTTCATCTTAGCCATATCTACCGACATTGGACATTCTCTTTGACAAGCTTTACAGCTCACACAAAGTTCCATTGTTTCATACATTTCTTTAGATGCAAAAGAGCCTTCTGGTAATTGATTAGAAAGTGCGAGTCTTAATGTATTTGCTCTTCCTCTAACTAAATCTTTTTCTTCTTTCGTTACCCTGTATGAAGGACACATCACTCCTGAATCTAATTTTCTGCATGCGCCGTTGTTATTACACATTTCAATTGCATCTGAAAATTGGCCCCAATTTGACCAATCATAATGAGTACTTATATTCTCTGTTTGATAATTTGATTTATATCTCATCAACGATCTATCATTTGATTTAAAAGGTCTAACAATTTTTCCTGGATTTAATAAATTTTTATTATCGAATGTATCTTTAATTTCTTCGAATGCATTTGTGATATTTTTTCCAAACATCATTTCGTGGAATTCTGATCTAACTATTCCATCTCCGTGTTCACCAGAATGAGAACCTTTATAATTCTTAACCATTTCAAAAGTTTCCTCAGATATAGATCTCATGTTTTTAATATCTTGGTCAGATTTCATATTCAAAACTGGTCTTACGTGAAGGGTTCCAACCGATGCGTGAGCATAAAACATTCCACTTGTATTATATTTTTTAAATATTTCATTTAATCTTGCTGTGTATTCTGCCAAGTGATCTAAAGAAACTGCACAATCCTCTATAAATGCAACTGGCTTTTTATCTCCCTTCATCGACATCAAGATATTTAATCCAGCTTTTCTAATCTCAAAAACTTCTTTTTGTTCCGATAAGTCTGTAAAAAAAGAAAATTGGTTTTTCTTATTTTGATTAAGAACTAAATATTCAAGGTCTTTTATTTTTTTCTCATAAACATTTTGGTCTGTATCTATAAATTCAACCATCAAAACAGCTTCTGGATTACCTTTTATATATTTCTTTATACCACCTGCATACATTGGTATCTCTTTCGCTAGATTTAATAAATTCTGATCCATTAATTCAACGCAAGTTGGTTTTAATTTTACAATTTCTTTTGTTAATTCCATGGCTTGATGAAAGTTATTAAAGTAACAAACACCTAAAATTTTATTTTTAGGAATTTCAGATAATTTTAATTTTATTTTATTAAAAAGTGACAATGTCCCTTCAGAACCAACTAACAAATTTGATGAATTAAATCCATTTGGATCAATCAAATCGATATTATAACCACCAACTCTTCTTTGAGTGGTTGGCCAATTTTCATCAATATCCTTACTAACTTTTTGTCTTAAATTTAAAAATTTATCAATTATTTTATAAAAACGATCTTGGTTATTAGTCGTTGTTAGATAGTTTTTATTAATTTGATCGAAAGTATGTAACGAACCATCATCTAAAATTGCTTCAATAGCTAGTACGTTGTGAACCATATTCCCGTAGTACAAAGATCTTGACCCGCATGAATTGTTTGCTGACATCCCTCCAATAGTTGCTCTACTACTTGTAGACACATCTACAGGAAACCATAAACCATATGGTTTTAAAAATGAGTTTAAATGATCTAATACAACACCAGGCTGAACCCATACATATTTTTCCTCTACGTTAAGCTCTAATATTTTATTTTGGTGTTTTGAGTAATCAAGAACTACACTTTCACCTACAGTTTGACCACATTGAGAACTTCCACCACCTCTAGCTAGTAGAGGAATAGAATTCTTTTGAGAATATTCCATTAAGTTTAAAACATCATTTGTATCCTTTGGAAGAACTACACCTAAAGGCTTAATTTGATAAACTGATGCATCAGTGCTGTATCGACCCCGAGAAAACTCATCAAATAAAGTTTTCCCATCAACTTTACTACTTATTTCTTTTCCTATTTTTTGTATTTGATCTGAACTAAACTGCATAAAAGTTAATTAAAGGTTTATTTATTTTTGTAAACTAGTTTACCGAACTTTTTTAACGCGGTTTCTGAAATTTCTAATCCTAAACCTGGATTTTCATTTAGATGTATCCAACCATTACTCATTTTATGGGAATTTTCAAATAATTCAGCTTGTAGAGGATCTCTTTCATCATCAAATGACTCGACTATTCTTCCTGATGGTGACGATGCAACTAAAGGAGCATGAATATAACAATCATGATGTGGTGCTATATCCAAATGATTTAATTCACATAAAGCAGATAGTTTTTTACCATTTGTAAAACCACCAAACATTGTGCAATCAAATTGTAAAATTTGAATTGCATTTTCTTCCACCATGGATCTACATCCATAAATCGTAATTTCACTTTCTCCACCTGATAAAGGAATTTTTGTTTGTTGTGATAAAAGTTTTAAATTTCTTCTATCATCTTCCCATCTCACAGGCTCTTCTATCCAAGTTGGATTAAATCTCTCAAATTCTTTTACTCCCTCAATAGCCGTTTTTAGGTCCCATGCTCTATTAACATCAATCATTAGATCTTTATTGTCACCAATTTCTTGTCGAATTATTTCTAATCTTTTGGCATCTTCTTTTATACTTAATCCACCTACTTTAACTTTAAAGCTTTGATGGCCAATTTTAATTAATTTTTGTAATTCTTCTCTAAGTTCTTTTTCATTTTTACCATCTCTATAATAAGCACATGTTACATATACAGGAATTTTATTTCTGTAACCTCCAAACAACTTATATAGTGGAATTTTTGAGGCTTTACCTATCAAATCCCAGCATGCAATATCTAAAGCAGCAGAAATTCTAATCAAAGCTTCTCTACTCCAACCTTTTTCATTGCTTTGGCGTGTATCTGTTAATCTAAAAATTTTTTCATACAATTTCTCTGGACAAAAAGGATCCTCTCCAACTATTAAATCCTGTAAACCATTAGAGAAAGGTTTGATAATTGGTTTGATATCCGTATAACTTGTCGCCAGACCAAAACCAGAATTTCCATCTTTAGTTTTAATCTTAATCAATAATTCATTTGCTGTTGGAACTATGAAATGACTTACCCAGTGAGGATTAACCTCATCAGGGTTATTCAAAACATAAACTTCTATAGTCTCGATTGAATTACTACCATTTGTCATATATTATAAGTTTGATTATATAATTTCTTTAGCATATACAGCAGAATGGCAATTTCAAACAATATAAGACCAGGTCGACATTTTTTACAAATACCAGGTCCAACTAATGTTCCTGACAGAGTTTTAAGAGCAATGGATTATCCAACAATAGACCATAGAGGTCCAGATTTTGCAGAACTTGGTTTAAGAGTTTTAGATAGAATAAAGTTAATTTTTAAAACTTCAGAACCTGTAATAATATTTCCTGCTTCAGGGACAGGTGCTTGGGAAGCTGCAATTGTAAATACTTTAAGTGCAGGTGATAAAATTTTAATGTTTGAAACAGGACACTTCTCTACACTTTGGTATGATATTGCAGAAAAATTTAAATTAGAAATCGACTTTGTTAAAGGTGACTGGAGAACAGGTGTTGATCCAAATATTGTTGAGCAAAAATTGAAGGAAGATAAAGAAAAAAAAATTAAAGCAGTCTGTGCGGTTCATAATGAAACATCTACAGGAGTAACAAGTAGAATTGGAAAAATAAGAAAAGCGATGGACAATGCAGAACATCCTGCATTACTATTTGTTGACACAATTTCCTCACTTGGATCTATAGATTATAGACACGAAGAGTGGAAAGTTGATGTCACAGTTGGTGGATCTCAAAAAGGATTATTATTACCCCCAGGACTTTCCTTCAATGCAATAAGTTCAAAAGCTTTAAAAGCTTATGAGGCTTCTGATTTACCAAAATCATATTGGGATTGGAAACCAATGCTAGAAAATAATAAAAAAGGTTATTTTCCATATACACCAGCAACAAATTTATTGTACGGATTAGATGAAGCAATTAACATGTTGACTGAAGAAGGTTTAGAAAATGTATTTACTAGACATAAAAGATTTGCAGAAGCTACTAGAGTTGCTGTAAAAGCTTGGGGTTTAGAAATACTTTGTAAAAATCCAGAGGAATATTCAGATTCACTAACAGCAGTAATGGTTCCAGATGGACATGATGCGGACTCATTAAGAAAAATAATTTTAGATCATTACAACATGTCTTTAGGTACGGGTTTAGCAAAAGTTGCAGGTAAAATTTTTAGAATCGGACATTTAGGAGATTTTAACGAATTGATGTTAGCTGGAACTTTAGCTGGTGTTGAAATGGGATTAATGAAATCCAAAATTCCCTATAAAAAAGGTGGAATACTTAAAGCACTTGACTATCTTTGTTAACTTTCAAAAGATTTATTAATAAAATAATTTTTAAGCCAATTTTTCAATAGTAATAGAACTTGACGTTATTTTTCCAAAAGATATAAATCACTCTGTTTTGGTTTAGGGCGGTTAGCTCAGTTGGTAGAGCATCTCGTTTACACCGAGGGGGTCAAAGGTTCGAGTCCTTTACTGCCCACCAAAAGAATCAAAAGTGGGGGTGTAGCTCAGTTGGTTAGAGCGATCGCCTGTCACGCGATAGGTCGAGGGTTCGAGTCCCTTCACTCCCGCCACTTTGCAAGTTTACTCTTATATTCACTATCAAATAAGCTGTATATTTTGAATAATGTGACCTAACACCACTTCATCTAACTATAAAAAATGATATATATTCCACATGACTGCGGAATTTTTAAAGGATTATTTACCTATAATATTGTTCCTAATTATTGCATTAGGATTGAGCTTTGCATTTATAGTAGTTAATTTTATTCTATCTCCAAAAAATCCAGATCCAGAAAAGTTATCAGCTTATGAATGTGGATTTGAACCATTTCAAGACTCCAGAATGGAATTTGATGTTCGTTTTTATTTGGTTGCTATACTTTTTATAATTTTTGATCTTGAAATAGCATTTTTATTTCCGTGGGCAATTTCTTTAGGAAATATTGGAATTTTAGGTTTTACCTCAATGATGATTTTTTTATTCATACTTACTATTGGATTTATTTATGAATGGAAAAAAGGCGCTTTAGACTGGGAATAAAATTTTTTTTAAATGAATAATAAGATAGATCAGGTTCCGGAAGAGTTTAAACAACTTGCTAAAGATTTTAGTAAGAATGGTTTTATTACTACATCATTAGACAATTTAATAAACTGGTCAAGATCAGGATCATTACACTGGATGACTTTTGGCCTTGCTTGTTGTGCAGTTGAAATGATGCAAACTGCAATGCCCAGATATGATTTAGAAAGATTTGGTGCTGCACCTCGTGGGTCACCAAGACAATCTGATGTAATGATTGTTGCTGGAACTTTAACTAATAAAATGGCACCAGCTCTTAGAAAAGTTTACGATCAAATGCCTGAACCAAGATATGTTATATCAATGGGAAGTTGTGCTAATGGTGGTGGATATTATCACTACTCTTATTCAGTTGTGAGAGGTTGTGATCGTATTGTTCCAGTTGATATTTATGTTCCTGGATGTCCTCCCTCTGCAGAGGCTTTATTATATGGAATTATGCAATTACAAAAAAAAATAAGAAATAAAGGATCCATTAGTAGATAATATGAATAACTTAATTGATTTAGAAAAAAAGATTAATTCAGAGCTCGGCACCAAAATAAATACTTCTGAAATTAAACATAATCAAATTTATCTTGAGATAGATAGTGAAGATTTAATCGATGTAGTTTTATTTGTTAAAACTAATAAAGATACAAAATTTAGACAACTTATAGACATTACAGTTGTTGATTATCCTGAAAGGTCCAAAAGATTTAAAATTGTATATTTATTTTTAAGTCATGAGTTTAATCAGAGAATGATCTTAAGTTACAATATAAGTGAAAATGAAGTTATTGCATCATTAACACCAATTTTTCCATCTGCTAACTGGATGGAAAGAGAAGTTTTTGACATGTATGGAGTGAGTTTCAAAGATCATCCTGACTTAAGAAGAATTTTAACAGATTATGGTTTTGAGGGTCATCCATTAAGAAAAGATTTTCCTTTAACTGGTCATACCGAAGTCAGATACAGCGAGAGTCAAAAAAAAGTAGTTAATGAACCTGTAAAACTGGAACAAAATTATAGAAATTTTGATTATGAAAGCCCGTGGGAAGGCACAAAATATATTAAAGAATTAACCGATAGTAATGACAAAAAAAATTAAAAACCTAAACTTAAATTTTGGACCTCAACATCCAGCAGCTCATGGAGTTCTTAGACTTATATTAGAATTAGATGGTGAAGTTGTTGAAAAAGCAGATCCACATATTGGCTTACTACACCGTGGTACTGAAAAATTAATAGAAAATAAAACTTATATGCAAGCAGTTCCATATTTTGATCGATTAGACTATGTAGCTCCGATGAATCAGGAGCATGCTTTTGCTTTGGCTGTTGAAAAAATTTTAGAAATTGATGTTCCAATTAGAGCCCAATTTATAAGAGTGATGTTTTGTGAAATTGGAAGAATTTTAAGTCATATTTTAAATGTTACAACACAAGCATTAGATGTTGGAGCTTTAACACCATCTTTATGGGGTTTCGAGGAAAGAGAGACTTTAATGACTTTTTATGAAAGAGCATCTGGATCAAGATTACATGCAAATTATTTTAGAGCGGGTGGTGTACATCAAGATTTACCAGCAGGTTTAGAGACAGATATTGCAAAATTCTGTGAAACTTTTCCAAAAATAATTAATGATTTAGAAAACTTATTGACTGACAATAGAATATTCAAGCAAAGAAATGTTGATATTGGTGTTGTTACAAAAGAAGATGCCCTCGATTATTCTTTTAGTGGTGTTATGATTAGAGGATCTGGTGTTCCGTGGGATTTAAGGAAATCACAACCATATGATTGTTATAATCAACTAGAATTTAAAATTCCTGTAGGAAAAAACGGAGATTGTTATGATAGATATTTATGCAGGATTGAAGAAATGAAAGAAAGTGTCAAAATAATTAAACAGTGTTTATCAAAAATGGAAAAAGGGCCAATCAAGACTTTTGATGGAAAAATAACGCCTCCATCAAAAAAAGATATCAAACAATCGATGGAAGCTTTGATACATCATTTTAAATTATTTACTGAAGGATATCGTGTGCCTGAAGATGAAATTTATACAGCAGTTGAAGCACCTAAAGGGGAATTTGGAGTATATTTAATATCAGATGGATCAAGTAAACCTTATAAATGTAAAATTAGAGCGCCTGGATTTTCACATTTACAATCAATGGATTATTTAATTAAAGGACATATGTTGGCCGATGTTCCTGCGGTACTCGGTTCTCTAGATATAGTTTTTGGTGAGGTTGATAGATGAGTTTAAAGAGACCAGCCAAAGATCAACCAGAGAGTTTTGAATTTAATTCATCTTCTTTAGAGGCAGCAAATAAAATTATTTCTAAATACCCTGAAGGAAAACAACAAAGTGCAGTCATGGCATTGTTATATATAGCCCAAAAACAAAATGATAACTGGATACCTTTAGTTGCAATGAAATATATAGCCAGACTTCTAGATATGCCTTACATAAAAGTTTATGAAGTAGCGACTTTTTATAGTATGTTTAACTTATCACCAGTTGGAAAATATTTTGTTCAAGTTTGTACTACAACACCTTGTATGATAAGGGGAGCTGGTAAATTAGTTGAGGCCTGCAAAGAAAAAATTTCTGAAAATGAATCTGAATTATTACCAGATAAAAATTGCTCATGGATGGAAGTAGAGTGCTTAGGTGCTTGCGTCACTGCTCCTATGATGCAAATTAATGATGACTATTATGAAGATTTAGATAAAGAAAAAACTTTAGAAATTTTAGATAAAATTTTAAAAGATGAAATACCAAAACCAGGTTCATACAGAGGACGGATAAACAATGAACCAGAAAATGGAAGAAAAACATTAATGGAATTAAAAAATGCTTAAGGATCAAGATAGAATTTTTCAAAATTTATATAACGATTTGGGTTCAAATTTAACTTCAGCTCAAAAAAGAGGTGATTGGGTAAATACAAAAGAAATTACTGATAAAGGTAGAGACTGGATCATAAATGAAATCAAAGACTCTCAATTAAGAGGAAGAGGGGGAGCAGGTTTTCCCACAGGTCTTAAGTGGTCATTTGCACCAAAAGAAGTTGGATCTAGACCTCACTACCTAGTTATTAATGGTGATGAGTCAGAGCCAGGTACATGTAAAGATAGAGATATCTTAAGGTTTGAACCACATAAACTCATTGAGGGTTGTTTAATAGCTTCATATGCAATTCAAGCACATGTTTGTTATATTTATATAAGAGGTGAGTATTTTGTGGATGGACAAAAACTTCAAGCCGCAATTGACGAAGCTTATGAAAAAAAATTAATTGGAAAAAATGCAGCTGGAACAGGATGGGATTTAGATATTTATATACATTATGGTGCAGGAGCTTATATTTGCGGAGAAGAGACAGCATTACTCGAGAGTATTGAAGGTAATAAAGGTCAACCAAGATTAAAACCACCTTTCCCAGCATTAATTGGTTTGTACGGATGTCCAACCATAATCAATAATGTTGAGACCATAGCTGTAGTTCCAACAATTTTAAGAAGAGGTGGTAAATGGTTTGCTTCCTTGGGAAGAGAAAAAAATACTGGTACAAAAATATTTTGTATTTCTGGAAATGTAAATAATCCGTGTAATGTTGAGGAGGAAATGAACATACCTTTGAAAGAATTAATAGAAGTTCATGCAGGAGGTGTAATAGGCGGATGGGATAATTTACAAGCTGTTATACCTGGAGGATCTTCAATGCCACTTATTCCTAAAGAAAAGTGCGAAACATTGACAATGGATTTTGACTCTTTAGTTGCCGAAAAAAGTGGGCTAGGTACAGCAGGAGTAGTTGTAATAAATAAAGATCAAGACATAATCAAATGTATGGCAAGAATAGCTAGGTTCTATAAGCATGAAAGCTGTGGTCAATGTACACCTTGTAGAGAGGGTTCAGGATGGATGTGGAGAATGCTTGAGAGAATGGCGAAAGGAGAGGCTTCAAAAGATGAAATTGAAATGCTAGATGATGTAACTAAACAAATTGCAGGTCACACAATATGTGCATTTGGTGAGGGATCATCTTGGCCTGTTCAAGGTTTGTTAAGACATTTTAAAGATGAAATTAAAAAAAGAAATAATTTTGATCCAATTGTAAAAGAAACTCAGAATATTCCTTACTTGGTGGATCAGCACTTGTTAGATAAAAATGCTTAAATTAAAAGTAAATGATATAGAAGTCGAGGTTGAGGAGGGCTTAACTGTTCTGCAAGCTTGTGAAAAAGCTGGAGTTGAAATTCCAAGATTTTGCTATCATGAAAAATTATCAATAGCCGGAAATTGTAGAATGTGTCTTGTAGAGATGGAAAAATCACCAAAACCTATCGCCTCTTGTGCGATGCCTGCTGCTGAGGGTATGGTTATAAAAACAAATACTCCTAAAATAGAAAAATCTAGAAAGGGTGTTATGGAATTTTTATTAGCCAACCATCCTTTAGATTGTCCTGTATGTGACCAAGGTGGTGAATGTGACCTTCAGGATCAGTCAATGTTCTATGGTATCGATAAATCAAGATTTAAGGAGAATAAAAGAGCAGTCCCTGATAAAAATATGGGTCCGCTTATTAAGACCCAAATGACTAGATGTATTCATTGTACTAGGTGCATTAGATTTGCAACAGAAATTGCTGGTGTGCCTGAACTAGGTGCGATAGGCAGAGGTGAAGACATGCAAATCACAACATACTTAGAAAAATCAATACAATCAGAATTATCAGGGAATGTAATAGATCTTTGCCCTGTTGGTGCACTTACATCAAAACCTTATGTATTTGAAGCAAGACCCTGGGAATTAAAAAAAACAGAAACTATTGATGTAATGGATGCCGTTGGATCAAATATTAGAGTGGACACATATGACTGGGAAGTAAAAAGAGTACTACCAATAATAAATGAGGATATAAATGAGGAATGGATATCGGACAAAACAAGATACGCTTGTGATGGCCTGTTAAGTCAAAGACTAGATACACCGTATATCAAATATAATAACAAATTTGAAAAGGCTTCATGGGACGAAGTTTTTAAAATTATAAAATCAAAAATACAAAATACTGACAAAGATAAAATAGCTGGATTTGTGGGTGATCTGATAAATATGGAGGCTAGTTACATATTTAAGGAATTTTTAGAAAGAACTATAGACACAAAAAATTATGAGTCTAGATCATTTGATATGTTTATTGATTGCTCTAAAAGAGAAAACTATTTATTCAATTCAACGATTAATGGTGTTGAGGAAACAGATTTAATTTTGTTAATTGGGACTAATCCAAGATTTGAAGCCACAATGTTAAATGCAAGAATTCGGAAAGCTTATCTAAAAAATAAAGTCAGAATTGTTTCTTTAAATGATGTAGGTGATTTAACTTATCCTTATCAAACTCTAGATGGAAAAACTCAAACCATTAAGGATATTTTTGAAAATAAAAATACATTTTCAAAAGACATAATTGATGCTCAAAAACCATTAATAATATTTGGAGAGTCATTTTTAAAATCTAAGTCAGCTGAATTTTTATTTGGTTTATTTAAAAACTTTTTATTGAATAATAATAAATTTACTGATGATTGGAGCCCTCTAAACTTTTTACCTTCCGATGCAGCTACAGTTGGAAATTTAGATCTTGATATAATTGATAAAAAAAACGAATTATTAAAAAAGCTCAATGAAAATAAATTTGATTTAGTTTTTTTAATGGGGCAAGATAATCTTAAATTTAATAAAAAAAATGAGTTTGTAATTTATATAGGAAGCCATGGGGACAATGGTGCAGAACTAGCAGATATTATTTTACCAGGAGCAGCTTACACAGAGCAATCAGGTCATTACACTAATTTAGAAGGTAAAGTTCAAAAAGCTTATAAAGCATCATATCCACCAGGAGACGCTAAAGAAGATTGGGAAATTATTAATGATCTTGCTGAATCTATGAATAATAGAAAACTTTTTAATGATAAAGATGAATTAGAGAGCAGTATGTTTAATTATCTCAATTTAAAAAAAGAAAAACAAGAAAATTCCTCTAACACTAAAGTAGATTTAATTAATTTTGAGAATGAAATCCTTAAAATAACATACAAGGATTATTATTTTTCAAATGTAATTGCACGATCATCAAAAACAATGTTGAATTGTAATAATTCTAAATTAGAAGTTAAACGAACTGGCACCGAAGGGTAAATAATGGAATATATAAATTTAGTTTTTGAAGAAGTTTACAAAATCCTCTTTCTTCTTGTCCCGGTTTTAGTTTCTGTTGCCATGATTGTTTGGTTAGATAGAAGGGTTTGGGCTTTTGTTCAAAAAAGACAAGGTCCTAATGTTGTAGGTCCTTTTGGTTTACTACAATCATTAGCTGATGCATTAAAATATATTTTTAAAGAAATTATAATTCCTGCAAGTTCTAATAAGATTATTTTTATTTTAGCTCCTATTATTACTATGACTTTAGCTTTAATAGCATGGGCAGTTATACCCTTTGGTGAAGGTCAGGTTTTAGCTAATATAAATGTTGGGATACTATATATTTTTGCTGTTTCTTCACTCGGAGTTTATGGAATTATCATGGGAGGGTGGGCATCCAATTCCAAATATCCTTTTTTAGGTTCAATAAGATCAGCAGCGCAAATGGTTTCTTATGAAGTTTCAATTGGCATTATTATCATTAATGTCCTTTTGTGTGTAGGATCATTAAATTTAAGTGATATCGTTTTAGCTCAACAAAATATCTGGTTTATTATTCCTTTATTTCCAATGTTTGTAATATTTTTTATTTCTGCTTTAGCAGAAACAAATAGACCACCTTTTGATTTACCTGAGGCCGAAGCAGAATTAGTCGCCGGATATCAAACTGAATATTCTGGCATGATGTATGCAATGTTTTGGTTGGGAGAGTACGCAAATATTTTATTAATGTGTGCTTTAGGATCGATTTTATTTTTGGGAGGCTGGCTCTCACCTATTGATATATATCCATTTAATTTGATACCAGGTGCTATTTGGTTAATTTTAAAAATATTACTTTTATTTATTTTATTTGCGTTAGTCAAAGCAGTTGTACCGAGATATAGATATGATCAATTAATGAGATTAGGTTGGAAAATATTCCTTCCATTTTCTCTAACCTATGTTGTTTTAACTGCTAGTTATTTATTTTATTTTAACCTTTTACCTACACTCTAAATGAAAATTACAAGATTTTTGAAAACGATATTCATGATTGATTTTGCAACTGGCTTATTAATTGCTGTAAGAGAAATGTTTAAAACAAAAAAAACAATAAATTATCCTTTTGAAAAAGGAAAAATTAGCCCAAGATTTAGAGGAGAGCACGCACTTAGAAGATATCCAAATGGCGAAGAGAGATGTATAGCATGTAAGTTATGTGAAGCAGTCTGTCCAGCACAAGCGATTACAATCGAGTCAGCTGAGAGATCTGATGGAAGCAGAAAAACTACGCGTTACGATATTGATATGATGAAATGTATTTATTGTGGTTTGTGCGAAGAGTCATGCCCAGTAGATGCAATAGTACAAGGTCCAAATTTTGAATTTTCAACAGAAACAAGAGAAGAGCTTTATTATACTAAAGAAAAATTACTTGATAATGGTGATAGATGGGAAAATATTTTAGCAGCGAATATAAAATCAGATAATCCTTATAGGTAAATTTATGTTAGCCCATGCAATATTTTTTTATGTTTTTTCGATTATTGCAGTTATTTCAGCCATCATGGTTACAGTTTCGAAAAACACAGTACACTCAGTTTTTTTTTTAATATTAGATTTTATTAGTATTTCTTGTCTCTTTATAATGATTGGAGCGGAGTTTTTAGGGATGATAATGTTGATTGTATATGTTGGTGCAGTAGCTGTTTTGTTCTTATTCGTTGTAATGATGTTAAATGTTGCCCAACAAAAAAATCAATGGTTTAATTCTGAGGCAACTTCTTCTGGTCATATTCCAGTTGGTTTAATTATAAGTACAATTATTTTTTTTGAATTAATTATTGTTGTAGGTGGTTGGAAATATAAACCTGAATTATCTGATCAAAATACTACTCAAATTTCTAATGAAATAAGTAATACACACTCATTAGGCCAGATTTTGTATACTGATTATATTCATATTTTTCAAATTAGTGGAATGATATTACTAATTGCAATGATTGGTGCGATCGTTCTTACCTATAGGCGAAGAGAAGGAGTAAAAACTCAAAGTTATTTGAAACAAATTTCTAGAGAAAGGTCTGAAGGCATTGAAGTTTTAGAAGTTCAATCAAATAAGGGAGTAAAGATAGATGATTGAAATAGGTTTAGGACATTATCTTACTTTAGGAGCGGTTATCTTTAGTATTGGTGTCATTGGTATCTTTCTTAATAGAAAAAATATTATCGTGATTTTGATGAGTATTGAGCTGATATTATTAGCTGTGAACATTAATTTAGTATCATTTTCTATTTATCTTGGTGATTTGACTGGTCAAGTTTTTACATTATTTATCTTAACTGTAGCAGCTGCTGAGGCAGCCATTGGTCTTGCTATAATAGTAGTTTATTACAGAAATGCGGGAACTATAAGAGTTGAAGAGATAGATAAATTAAAAGGATAAAATGGAAATTTCAATTATAGCATTACCATTAATCGCATCAATTATATCTGGATTTTTTGGTAAATTTATAGGCGACAGAAATTCTGAAATAGTTACAAGTTTGTTGGTAACAATTTCAGCTATTCTTTCAGCAATTATATTTTATGAGGTAATTTTTAATCAATACGAGGAAAATATCAAAATTGCTACATGGATTAATTCTGGATCACTAGAGGTTAACTGGTCAATGAAAATAGATGCATTGTCATCAGTAATGTTAGTGGTTGTAACTTTTGTTTCTGCATTGGTTCATATCTATTCGATTGGATACATGTCCCATGATCCTCATAAACCTAGATTTATGGCTTACTTATCGTTATTTACATTTGCCATGTTAATGTTGGTAACGGCTGATAATTTTATTCAATTATTTTTTGGTTGGGAGGGGGTAGGTCTTTGTTCTTATTTCTTAATTGGTTTTTGGTTTAAAAAAGAAACTGCAAATGCAGCAGCTATTAAGGCGTTTGTTGTAAATAGAGTTGGAGATTTTGGTTTTGCTCTTGGTATTTTTTTGATTTTTTATTTATTCGGAACTGTAAACTACACAGAAGTTTTTAATCAAATCCCAACAGTTGTAGATGAAAAACTTAATTTTTTAGGTATTCAGATTAATGCTGTAGATTTAATTTGTATCTTATTATTCATTGGTGCTATGGGTAAATCCGCTCAAATTTTTTTACATACATGGTTGCCAGATGCAATGGAAGGTCCAACACCTGTTTCAGCTTTGATCCATGCAGCTACTATGGTTACTGCTGGAGTTTTTTTAGTTGTAAGATGCTCACCGATATACGAATATTCAGAGTTAGCTTTAAACATTGTCACTGTAGTAGGTATGAGTACCGCTTTTTTTGCAGCGAGTGTAGCTTTAGTTCAAACAGACATAAAAAAAATCATAGCTTATTCCACTTGTAGTCAATTAGGTTATATGTTTTTTGCTGCCGGTGTAGGTGCATATAATGTTGCGATGTTTCATTTATTTACTCATGCCTTTTTTAAGGCATTATTATTTCT
Source organism: uncultured Pelagibacteraceae bacterium (assembly GCA_902571015.1). Taxonomy (GTDB): domain Bacteria; phylum Pseudomonadota; class Alphaproteobacteria; order Pelagibacterales; family Pelagibacteraceae; genus Pelagibacter. Next base: position 19,088 of record CACGAC010000008.1, read on the forward strand.
AGGATCAGGGTCAGTTATTCATGCTTTTAAAGATGAGCAAAACATAAATAATATGGGAGGAGTATGGAGAAAATTGCCATACACTTATGCTTTAATGATAATTGGAACTTTAGCGTTAACAGGATTTCCTTTGCTATCTGGTTTTTATTCTAAGGATGCAATTATAGAATTTGCATATTTAAGTGGCACTACAACAGGGTACTATGCAGCTGGTATCGGAATATTTACAGCTTTTTTAACATCAATCTATTCGTGGAGACTGATTTTAAAAACTTTTCATGGTCAATATAACAACAAGCAACTCAATATCGAGGAGACACATGAGTCTCCTCTAGTTATGTTAATACCTTTGATAATATTATCTATCGGAGCAATTTTTGCTGGATTTATTTTTAAAGATTTATTTATAGGTTATGAAGGAATTAATAATTTTTGGAATGAATCAATTTTCTTTTTAGAACCATTAAGCACTGATCACCCACCATTATGGTTTTTAGTTTTAACCCCAACATTAGTAACTTTATCTATACCACTTGCTTATTATTTATTCGTAAAAAATAAAAATTTTTCAGCTCAACTAGTGAGTATTAATGAGCCACTATATAAATTTTTGTTAAACAAATGGTATTTTGATGAAATTTACGACACATTATTTGTAAAATCTTCGAAAAAATTTGGTTTATTTTTATGGAAATTTTTTGATGTTAAAATTATCGATGGTTTCGGACCTGACGGTATTTCTGGGATAATTAAAAAATTTTCTATCAAAGCCAATAAATTCCAAAGTGGTTATATTTATCAATATGCATTTATAATGTTACTTGGTTTTTCTGCTTTTTTAACTTTCTTAATTGTAAAATAATGAATTTCCCAATTCTTTCCTCATTAATACTTTTACCTTCCATTGGAGCACTCTTTTTATTTTTTACAAAAAGTAAAAGTGAAAATAAGATTACTACAAAATACGTTGCCTTATTTACCTCTCTAGTAAATTTTTTTTTATCTATTTATTTATGGTTTTTATTTGACCAAACAACTTCTGCTTTCCAATTTGTTGAAGATAGAGTTTGGATCAAAGGTTTAATTAATTACAAAGTAGGAGTTGATGGAATATCAATACTTTTTATAATTCTTACAACATTTATTACACCTTTATGTATAATTTCAGTTAATAATTCAGTCACGAAAAGATTAAATGAATTTTTAATAGCTATACTTGTTATGGAAACTTTCATGATAGGTGTTTTTTGTTCTCTAGATCTTGTTGTTTTTTACTTATTTTTTGAGGCTGGATTAATCCCAATGTTTTTAATTATTGGAATTTGGGGTGGAGCTAGAAGAGTTTATTCTGCTTTTAAGTTTTTTTTATTTACTCTTTTGGGATCAGTTTTAATGTTAGTGGCAATAATTTCAATTTATTGGATCACAGGTACCACAGATGTTGTTCAACTTTATGAATTAGGTATAGACACGAAATATCAAAATTTTTTGTGGCTAGCTTTTTTTAGTTCATTTGCAGTAAAAACTCCAATGTGGCCAGTTCATACATGGCTTCCAGATGCGCACGTTGAAGCTCCAACAGCAGGATCGGTGTTGTTAGCTGCTATTTTACTTAAAATGGCAGGCTATGGATTTATAAGATTTTCTTTGGGATTATTTCCCTCCGCTTCAGAGGTTTTTACTCCTTTAATTTATACATTAAGTGTTATCGCAATCATTTTCACGTCGTTAATAGCTTTAATGCAAGAGGATATGAAAAAATTAATAGCTTACTCTTCTGTGGCCCATATGGGGTTTGTTACTTTAGGTATATTTACAATCCAACAGCAAGGTATTGAAGGAAGTATAATTCAAATGATCAGTCACGGTCTAGTATCAGCAGCTTTGTTTTTATGTGTTGGCGTTGTTTATGATCGAATGCATTCTAGATTGATCGCAACCTATGGAGGTATTGTCACTGTTATACCAAAATATGCTATTTTATTTATGGTATTTACTTTAGCTTCTTTAGGATTACCAGGAACAAGTGGGTTTGTTGGTGAATTTTTAATTTTAATGGCTGCTTTTAAAGATAATTTTTTAGTAGCAGTGTTAGCTAGTTTAGGAGTTATCATTGGAGCAGCATATATGCTTTGGTTGTACAAAAGAGTTATTTTTGGAAAACTAATAAACTCTGAGTTAAAAAAAATGATTGATTTAAATAAATCAGAGGCGTTCACGCTCACCTGTTTAGCTATACCAACTTTATATTTCGGTTTTTATCCAGAACCATTAATTAACACTATTGAAGTTTCAATAAGAGATTTAATAGATACATATAAATTCAGTGTGGCAAGCAAACAATGAATAATATTGAATTAATATTTCCAGAAATTTTTATCTCATTATCAATAATGTTTTTACTTATCTTAGGGGTTTTTAAAAAAGATAGTTCAAAAATAATTCATAATATTTCATTATTAGTTTTATTAATTACAGCAGTCATTACATTTAATGAAACTTTAAGTATTAATCCGACAACTCTATTTAATGAGAGTATTATCATTGATTATTTGTCATCATTCATGAAGATTATAACTTTATTGGCTACTTTTGTAGTTTTGCTAATTTCATCAAATTATTTAAGAACCTTTAAAATTTTCAAAATTGAATATCCAATTTTAATTCTAAGTTCTGTATTGGGCATGATGATTATGATCAGTTCTAATGATCTAATTGTTTTCTATATGGGTTTAGAGCTTCAGTCATTAGCCTTGTATGTTTTGGCAACATTTAATAGAGATCAATTAAAATCATCTGAAGCAGGATTAAAATATTTTGTTTTAAGTGCATTATCCTCAGGTTTACTATTGTACGGTTGTTCTTTGATTTATGGTTTTACAGGTTCAACAAATTTTAATGTTATTTCAACCCAATTTAATACAAATGAATATGCTATTACGTTTGGGATAGTTTTTATTTTAGTGGGTTTAGCTTTTAAAATTTCTGCTGTACCTTTTCATATGTGGGCCCCAGACGTTTATGAAGGGTCGCCAACATCAGTAACATTATTTTTTACAATGGTTCCTAAAATATCAGCGTTAACTGTGTTTATAAGATTTTTATATGTTCCTTTTTTAAATCTTATTGATCAGTGGCAAATGATTTTAGTTTTTTTATCAATCGCATCCATGCTTTTTGGTGCGATAGCAGCAATAGGACAAAAAAATCTTAAAAGACTTATAGCTTATAGCTCTATTAGTCATATTGGATATGCATTAGCAGGTTTAGCAACTGGGTCTAATGAAGGGATACAAAGCTCAGTTATCTATATGACAATTTATATTGTTATGAACTTAGGTTTTTTTTCATGTTTGTTAATGATGAAAAGAAACAATATTTATTATGAACAAATAGATGATTTATCAGGATTATCAAAAAATCATCCCTTGCTTTCAATTTCATTATTGATAATCCTATTTTCTTTAGCTGGAATACCACCACTAGCAGGTTTTTTTGCAAAATTTTATATTTTTAAATCTGTCATTGAACAGTCAATGTATTTTTTAGCTATTGTTGGACTATTATCAACAGTAGTAGCAGCGTTTTATTACTTGCGAATTATTAAGATAATGTATTTTGATGAGGAAAAAGATAGTTACGACAAAGATCATAACCTTTGGTTGAAGTTATCTTTAACAGTTTCTACAATACTAATTTTAATGTACTTTATTTTTCCAAGTGAATTGATTGATGTAGTTTTAAAAATCAATATAATTTAATGAAATTTAAAATATTTAGATTTAATAAAGTAAAAAGTACCAACAATACCGCAATAAGAATAATCAAAAATTATAATTATGATTTTGGTATGATCTTATCTGATTTGCAAGTTAATGGTAGAGGCCAGTATGGAAAAAAATGGGTTTCCTATAAAGGAAATTTATTCGTAAGTTTTTTTTATAATCTTAAAAACTTTAAGATATCTTTTAATAAATTAACTAAAATTAATTGTTTAATAGTTAAAAAATGTATTTCACAATATTATAAAAAAAAGATTCATTTTAAAAAACCTAATGATCTTTTAATCCAAAAAAAAAAGATATGTGGAATATTACAAGAAAAAGTGAATAAATTTAATAATACTTATTTGATTGTTGGTATTGGAGTAAATTTAATAAAAAGTCCCTTTATAAGAAATTATCCAACTACTCATCTAAGAGAGCTTATAAACAAAGATATATCAAAAAAAAAATTTGAATTGAAACTAAAAAAGATTTTTGAAAATAATTTAAAGCGATTAATTAAAAAAAGAGTATAAATATAAATATGCTAATTTTAGGAGATATTGGAAATTCAGTAACTAAATTATTTTTAGTAAATCCTAAAGATAAGATTTTAAAAAAGATAAGTTTACCATCAAAATCAATAACAAACTCAATTCTTAATAAAAAATTTAAAATTTTAACAAAAGATTTCAAGAATATTGAAAAGATATTATTTTGTAGCGTTGTACCAAAAACTTTTAACTCTATTAAAAGATTTATATCAAAAAAAACTAAAGTTAAGTGTTATGAAATAAAAGATCTCAATTTAAAATCTATTTTAAATATAAAAGCAAACTTTAAACAAGTCGGCTCTGATAGACTGGCAAATGCAATAAGTTTAATGAGTCCTAAGAAAAATTTCATCATTTTAGATTTTGGCACAGCTACAACGTTTGATGTCTTAGCAAATAATACTTACCGAGGAGGTGTTATTGCTCCTGGTATAAGTATTTCATTAAATACTTTAAATGATAAGGCTTCTCTGATACCAAAAATTAATCTTAAAAAAATAAAAAAAGTAATTGGAATTGATACGAATTCAGCTGTTAGATCAGGTTTCTTTTGGGGCTATGCAGGCTTAATTGACAATATTATTAATTTGATTAAGAAAGAAACAGGAAAATCTTATAAGGTTGTTATTACGGGTGGCTTTTCTGATTTATTTAAAAATTCGATTAAAACAAAAGTTATTGAAAACAAAGATATCACTGTTAAGGGTCTTATAAAAATTTCTAAATTATTAAATAGATGAAAGAAGAATTATTATTTTGTCCACTAGGTGGATCTGGTGAAATTGGAATGAATATGAACCTGTTTGGTTATGGTTTACCAGGCGACCACAAATGGATCATGGTTGATATTGGTGTTACTTTTGCAGATGATACTCTTCCTGGAATAGATTTAATTTATCCAGATCCAGGATTTATCGTTGAAAAGAAAGATAATTTATTAGGTATAGTTCTTACCCATGCCCATGAAGATCACATTGGAGCAATTGCTCATTTATGGCCAAAACTTCAATGCAAGATATACGCAACACCGTTCACAGCTGTTTTGATAAAGGAAAAATTTAAAGAAAAACATATTGATATTACTAAAGATCTACAAATTGTTGAATTAAATGGAAATATTTCATTAGAAAAGTTTGAGATTGAATACATCACTTTAACACATTCAATACTAGAGCCAAATGGTTTGAGAATAAAAACCCCAGCAGGTGTAATTCTACATACTGGAGACTGGAAAGTTGATCCAAATCCACTAATCGGTGATGAAATTAATTCTAAAAGGTTAAAAGAAATAGGTGATGAGGGTGTCTTAGCAATGATTTGTGACTCAACAAATGTTTTTAGTGCCGGAAGATCAGGATCAGAGTTAGATGTAAGAAAAAATTTGTTAAATATAGTTAATCGATTAAAAAAAAGAGTTATCATTACTTCTTTTGCGTCAAACGTTGCAAGAATGGAAACAGCTTTTTACTGTGCTGAAAAATCTGGGAGACAGATATCTTTAGTTGGAAGATCAATGCACAGAATTTATAAGGCTGCAAGACAATGTGGATATTTAAAAAATACAATTGAACCTATTGATCCTAGGGATGCAAAAAATTTCTCTAGAGAAAAAATTCTCTATTTATGTACAGGTAGTCAAGGCGAACCAATGGGAGCAATGATGCGAATAGCAAATTATGTTCATCCAGATGTATTTATTGAAAAAGATGACGCTGTAATTTTTTCATCAAAAATTATCCCAGGTAATGAAAAAAAACTTTATAAGCTCCATAATCAATTAGTGAAAGATGGTATCGAGGTGATCTCTGAAGAAACTGAATTTATTCATGTATCAGGTCATCCAAATCGAGAAGATCTTAAAGATATGTATCAATGGGTCAAACCCCAATGTGTTATACCAGTTCATGGAGAGCACAGACATATGATAGAACATATCAATTTTGCAAAAGAAATGCAGGTTCCTCATCCTGTCCAAGTTGAAAATGGAGATATTGTAAAATTATCACCTGGAGATAAACCAGAAGTTTATGATAAAGCACCGAGCGGTAGATTATATTTAGATGGAAATGTTAGTGTTGAAGAAGATTCTCAGTCAATAAAAGACAGAAGAAATTTGAGTAGTAATGGATATTTGGAAATAACAATTTTAATTACTCCCAAGGGAAATATACATAATAGTCCCATAATCACTTTCAGGGGATTGCCTGTTTATGAGAAAGAGGAGTTTTTATATGGACTAGAAGATGAAATTGAAAAAACATCAAGAACATTTAAACTTGGTAATAAACAGCAAGAGCACAATTTAATAGATGCGCTAAAAATTGCTTGTCGTAAATTTACTAAAGAAAAAACTGGAAAAAAACCTTTCGCTAATATTAACTTGGTTAAGATTTAATGAGCCTCACAGGATTAGCAATAATCTATATAATTATTTGGTGGATAATTTTCTTTGCAATTCTACCAATAGATGTAGAGAGAAATAAAGTGATTAAAATTGAGGGTGAGGATCCAGGCTCCCCAGAAAATCCAAAAATGTTAAAGAAATTTGTTTATTGTACTGGAATTACAACAGTTTTGTTTATAATTATTTACTTACTTATGAAATTTGAATATTTAAATTTAAGAAATATAATCACTTAGAATGTATATTTCACAATCATTTATTCCAATTTTAAAAAACAATCCTTCAGAAGCCAAAATAAAATCTCATCAATTAATGTTACGTGTAGGGATGATTAAACAATCATCAGCAGGAATTTACTCTTGGTTACCATTAGGTTTTAAAGTCATGAAAAAAATTGAGGATATTGTCAGAGAAGAGCAAAACAAAATTGGAGCTCAAGAAATTTTAATGCCAACCATACAATCAAGTGAAATATGGAAAGAGAGTGGGCGCTACGAGGACTACGGTGAAGAAATGCTAAGAATAAAAGATCGTCAAAATCGTGAAATGCTTTACGGCCCAACTAATGAAGAACTTGTAACAGATATATTTAGAGCATCAGTTAAGTCTTATAAATCTCTTCCGCAACTTTTATATCATATTCAATGGAAATTTAGAGATGAGATTAGACCACGATTTGGAATAATGAGATGTAGAGAGTTTTATATGAAAGATGCTTACTCATTCGATATTTCTGATGAGGAAGCTTTATTTTCTTATAATAAATTTTTTTTATCTTATTTAAAAACTTTTAAGAGATTAGATCTTACTGCCATTCCAATGGCTGCTGATACTGGACCTATAGGAGGTAATCTTTCTCATGAGTTTATTATTTTAGCTGAAACTGGTGAAAGTAAAATTTATACGGATAAGAGAATTTTTGATTTGAAAAGTGAAGGCACAAAATTAGAAAAAAAATCGTTAGAAGACCTGAGAAAAAAATATGAAGAATTTTACTCAGTTACTGATGAAAAATTTGACAAGAATGAGTTTGAAAAAAAAGTTTCAGAAACTAATCGATTGAAAACTAAAGGTATTGAGGTGGGTCATATATTTTATTTTGGTGATAAATATTCAAAACCAATGGGTGCATCAGTAGATCTTCCTGGTGGTAAAAAAGATTTTGTTAAAATGGGCTCATACGGCATAGGAGTTTCAAGGTTAGTAGGCGCGATAATAGAAGCAAAATACGATAAGAAAAATGAAATCATGAAATGGCCAATATCTGTTGCACCATATGATATTGGAATAATAACGATGATAAATAAAAATGATAATTCAGCATTAGAAAAAGCAAATAAGTTTAATTCTGAATTAGAAAAAAACAACATTGACGCAATAATAGACGATACTGATGAAAATTTTTCATCAAAAATAAAAAAGATGAATTTAATAGGTGCTCCATATCAAATAATAATAGGTAAACAAACTGAGGGTGACTTAATAGAATTTAAAGAAGTTGGAAAAGAAACAAAAAAATTAAAAATTGCTGAAATAATAGAAATAATCAAAAAACAAAAAGAAAAAAATTGATTTCTACTTTAGAAAAAGAAATTACCTTCAGGTTTTTGAAAGCTAGAAAAAAAGATGGCTTTCTAAATGTTATTTCAATTTTTTCCTTTATAGGTATCAGTCTTGGTGTAGCTGTTTTAATAATTGTTATGTCAGTCATGAATGGTTTCCGGACAGAACTAATTAATAAGATAGTTGGTTTTAATTCTCATATAACTGTCAAACCATATGAAAATGTAATTGAAGTTGAAAAGCTAAAACTTAACAATTTAAAACTTATTTCTGATGAATTGATTTTAAGCAATTCAGGTGAGGCCATAATGATTAAAAGCGAGACCTCCAAAGGAATAGTATTGCGAGGTTATAAAAATAATGATTTCTCGAAACTTGAATTAGTAAAGAATAAAAATTTTTTAGGCAACAGAAACAACTTAAGTAAAAATTTTATTTCAATTGGAAAAGAGCTCAGTTTTACTCTAAATCTTGATATAGGGGATGATATTACAATTATGTCCTCAAGTGGAATTGAGACAATAATAGGTAATATACCTAAACAAAAAACTTTTACAGTTGTATCAATTTTTGAAAGTGGACTTGCTGATTTTGATAACAATATAGCTTTTATAAATTTATCAACTCTAGAAGAGTTCTTTAATCTAAATAAGGATGATAGAAATTTAGAAATTTATCTTAAAAATCCTCAAAAAATTGAAGACCAAAAAGAAATAGTTCAGAAAATTTTTAAAAATGAATTTGTGTATTCTTGGTCAGATATGAATAGTGCACTTTTTTCAGCTCTTAAAGTTGAGAGAAATGTAATGTTTATAATATTGTCTTTAATAATTATTGTAGCCGCTTTTAATATAATTTCTGGTTTAACAATATTGGTTAAAAACAAAACAAAAGATATTGCGATATTAAAATCTATTGGTGTACTTAACAAATCAATTGTAAAAATTTTTTTTCTTGTTGGAGTAATAATAGGAACATCTGCTACAATTTTTGGTATTATTCTTGGTGTAACTTTTTCAATATATGTTGAAAATTTAAGACAATTTCTAAGCACTTTATTTAACATAAGTTTATTTCCAGAAGAAATATATTTTTTAAGTACGATGCCTTCAGAGATTAACCCGCCATCAATTTTATTAATCTCGCTATGCTCAATAATTATTACAATTATTGTTTCAATTTTCCCAGCTTTAAAAGCGGCAAAACTAGATCCTGTTAAAGCATTAAAATATGAATAATTTTATTAAACTTTCAAATATTTCTAAGTCTTTTACTCACCAAAGAAATTTAAGAGTTTTAAAAAAATTAAACTATAATTTTAAACTTGGAAAAATTTATTCTTTAATGGGACCTTCTGGTTCTGGAAAATCAACATTACTAAACTTGTTGTCATTAATCGATAGACCATCAAGTGGTATAATGAAATATGGAAATAAACAAATACAATATAAAAATTCTAATTATAATGACGTTTTAAGAGCTAATAAAATTGGAATTATATATCAACAGGATAATTTACTTCCAGATTTCACAGCTTTAGAAAATGTATATTTGGCTAATCTTGCAATTGAAAAAAATAAAGAAATTTCAGAAATAAAATCAAAAAAATTATTAAAAAAAGTTGGTTTATCGAATCGAATTTACCATTATCCTGCAGAACTCTCCGGAGGTGAAAAACAAAGAGTATCAATAGCTAGAGCTCTAATTAATGATCCTCAAGTTATCTTAGCTGATGAACCAACAGGAAGTTTAGATTTAGAAACTGCAAAAAGTGTTTTTGATCTTTTAAAAAAACAAATTAATGCAAACCGACTAATAATCTTTGCAACTCATAATAGATTTTTTGCTAAAAAGGCTGATTGCATGTTGGAAATAGTTAATGGTAATATAAGAACCATTAATGCGAGAGTCTAATTCTGAAAATTTTAATCATCTAAAAATACATTCTCAATTTTCTATTTGTGAAGGAGCTATAAAGTTAGATGATTTAAAAGATATTTCTAAAGATAATAAACTAAAAGCGATAGGTTTGTGTGATACCTCAAATCTATGTGGTGCCTTAGAGTTTGCTGAAAAATTATCTAAATCTGGATCTCAACCAATAATTGGAACTCAAATTAATTTTAAAATAGGTGATACAACAGGTCTTATACCTTTATTCGCATTAAATGAAGATGGATATAAAACAATAATAAAGTTATCTTCATTGTCTTTTTTAAAAAATGACGAGCTTTCTGAACCTCATTTAGATTTTGATGAGCTACTAAATAAAAATGAGGGAGTAGCAATATTTTCTGGAACGGTTAATGGTTTTTTTGGTCAATTATTTAACAAAGGTAAATTTGCCGAAATTCAAGAAATTTTTTTAAAATTAAAAAATTGTTATAGTGATAGATTTTATATTGAAATACAGCGTCATGGTGATTTAAATGAAAAAGAGTTTGAAAAATTTAATTTAACAAGTTCAAAAACATTAGATATTCCTCTAATCGCTACTAATGAAGTATTTTATATAGATAAAGATATGCATGAGGCACACGATGCACTGATATGTATAAAAAACAAAACTTATGTAAATGAAAAAAATAGAGTTAGATTTAGCAATCAGCATTATCTTAAAACTAATTCAGAAATGATTGATTTATTTGCTGATATACCTGAGGCATTAAAAAATAATTATAACTTTCCATTTCGATGTAATTTTAGACCTTTATCATCCAAACCTATACTACCTAATATCAGTTCTGATAAAGGCATCAGCGCAGACGAAACTTTAAAGAAAAACTCATTAGATGGCCTTAATGAAAAATTTATAAAGATATTTAAATTTGACAATAAAGATTTTACATCTAACAAGAATTATTTGAAATATAAAGATAGATTAGATCATGAGTTAGAAATCATAATTAAAATGAATTATGCAAGTTATTTTTTAATTGTATCTGACTATATTAAATGGGCAAAAGAAAATGATATACCAGTTGGACCTGGTAGAGGATCTGGTGCTGGTTCTCTGGTCGCTTGGTGTCTTTCAATAACTGATGTTGATCCAATAAAATTTAACCTAATTTTTGAGAGATTTTTAAATCCAGATAGAATTTCAATGCCCGACTTTGATATAGATTTTTGCGAGGAAAAAAGAGATTTAGTTTTTAAATATTTAACAAAAAAATATGAAAATAGTGTAGCTCATATAATCACATTTGGAAAATTAAAGGCCAGAATGGTGATTAGAGACGTTGGACGTGTTTTAGGATTGGCTTATGGTTTTGTTGACAGTATATCCAAAATGATACCGTTTGATCCATCAAGGCCACAAAATCTTACGGAATGTATCGCTGGAGAACCAAGACTTCAAAAACTGATAAATGAGGATAGTAGAGTAAAAAAACTTACAGATCTTTCATTAAAATTAGAAGGGCTAAATAGAAATGTTGCAACTCATGCTGCAGGTGTAGTGATAGCAGACAAAGATTTAACTGAGATCGTACCATTATATAAGGACGCAACATCTGACTTATTATTACCCTCAACACAATTTGATATGTACTCAGCTGAAAATGCTGGATTAATCAAGTTTGATTTTTTGGGATTAAAGACTTTAACAGTCATAAATAACACTCAAAAACTAATAAGAAAAAAAGATAAAAAATTTAATATTGAAAACATAAATTTTGACGATCAAAAAGTTTTTGATTTATTGTCTTCTGGCAAAACTGTTGGTTTATTTCAAATTGAAAGTGCTGGAATGCGTGAAGCATTGATGCAAATGAAACCAAATCACATAGAAGATATTATTGCATTGGTAGCGCTTTATAGACCAGGTCCAATGAGCAATATACCAATTTATAATGATTGCAAACATGGGAAAAAGACACCCGATTATTTACATCCTTTACTTGAAGATATTTTAAGACCTACCTATGGGGTAATAATTTATCAAGAACAAGTAATGCAAATTGCACAAAAACTCTCTGGTTTTACTGCTGGTCAAGCAGATATTTTAAGGAGAGCAATGGGTAAAAAGAAAAGAGCAGAATTAGAAAAACAAAAACAAAGTTTTATTTCTGGTGCTGTAAACAATGGAATTAGCAAAGATGTTGCTGCAGGAATATTTTTGAAAATAGAGCCTTTTGCAGAATATGGTTTTAATAAAAGTCATGCAGCTGCATATGCAATTATTTCTTATCAAACGGCATATCTAAAAACATATTATCCAAAAGAGTTTATCGCTGCATCAATGACAATGGATATTTCTAATCAAAATAAATTAAGTGAATTTTATGAGGAATTAAAAAGATTAAATATAAATGTAATAAGACCAGATATAAATGAATGTTATGCTGATTTTAGAACAGATGGAGAAAAATTCTTTTATGCATTAGGTGCGATTAAGGCTGTTGGATATGAAGCAATTGCAAATATTGTTGAAGAGAGAATAAAGAATGGAAAATTTCGCTCGATTAATGATTTTTTAAATAGAGTAAACCCAAAGGACATCAACAAATTACAATTAGAAGGTTTAGTAAAGGCCGGGGCATTCGACAATATATGTTTAAATAGACAATCTTTATTTAATTCAATACCAAATTTTATTACTAAATCTAAAAATATTTATGAAAATAAATCTGCCAATCAGATTGATTTGTTTGGTGAAAATAATACCTCAGATAGTGAAGTGATAATTAAGATTGATGACTGGAAGTTTGAGGAAAGATTATCTAAAGAATTTGAATCAGTTGGTTTTTTTATATCTGATCATCCTTTAAATCAATTTAAAGAAATCTTTGCAGACTATAATATAAAAGACTATCTTAGTTTTAATAATGATTATGAGATAACTAACTCAAATATCGCTGCAACTTTACTTAAAATACAGGAAAGAAAAACAGCTAAAGGAAATTCATATGCTGTTTTAAAATTGACTGATCTAACTAGTGTTTTTGAATTATTTATTTTTTCTGAAGTTTTAGAAAAGAATCGAGATATATTAAGAGAGGGATCATCAGTAATCCTAACTTTAGTAAAATCAGTTTCAAACGAGGAGAGTCGTTTTAAGAGAATAAATGTTCAAAAAATAGCCTCACTTTCAGAGTTGATAAACAAACCAATCGAAGAAGTGTTTTTTGATTTAAAATCATTAGACGAATTAAATGAAATCTCAAAAATTATTCCTAATAGCGGAAATACGGTTGTTAAAATAAAATTACGAGATCAAAATAACCAATTAGATTTTACTCTCAAAAACAAGAGAAATGTAGATAGAAAAATGTTGAATATAATTAGAAATAAAGAGATTTCTGCGATTATTCGATAATTTTAAGCTTGTTAAATAAATAAAATCTTTGTAAATAGTCACTAAATTAACAAAAACGCACACAGTTTTTGGTTTTATACCTCCGGTCCTTACTTGGAAGTAACTGTGGTGGCTTAACCGGGAATAAATATGACGATACCTAACTTAACAATTCAACAATTATTAGAGGCTGGCGTTCATTTAGGTCACAAGACACTGAGATGGAACCCAAAAATGAAAAAATATATTTTTGGTAAACGCGACTCAATCCATATTATAGACTTAACTCAAACCTTAGAATTAACAAAGATTGCTCTGCAAAAAGTTTATGATGTTATAGCAGCTAATGGAAAAATATTATTTGTATCTACAAAAAAACAAGCATCTGAAGCTATAGCAGATGTTGCCAAAGAAACTAATCAATATTTTGTAAATTACAGATGGTTGGGTGGAATGCTTACAAATTGGGGAACTATTTCAAATTCAATTAAAAAATTAAAACAATTAGAATTAGATTTAGTTGCTGAAAACAGAGGTTTTACAAAAAAAGAACTTTTAAAGATGAGTGTTAAAAAAGATAAATTACAAAGATCATTGGGTGGAATTTCTGAGATGAAAAAAATACCAGATCTAGTTTTTATAATTGATACTAATTATGAGTCTTTGGCAATACAAGAATCAATCAAATTAGGCATACCAATAATTGCAATATTAGATAGCAACTCAAATCCAGATGGTATTGATTACCCAATTCCTGGTAATGATGATGCAAGAAGATCAATTGATTTATATTGCAACCTTATTAAAGAAACAATCAATTCTGCTAAAAATTCATCTCCTATAATTGAGAAAAAAGATTCAACAAAAAAAGAAATCAAATCTTCCAAAACTATTCAAGAAAAAGATCGTGAAAATTTAGATAAAAAATTTAGTAATAAAAAGAGAGATAACCTTAATTAAAATGAGTGATATAGAAAAAGTCAAAAAACTTAGAGAGGCAACTGGTGCAGGTTTTAAAGATTGCAACTTAGCAATTAAAGAATCTAATGGGAATTTAGACAAAGCTATTGAAATTTTAAGAATTAAAGGAATATCTAAAGCTTCAAAAAAAATGGGTAGAGAAGCAAAAGAGGGAGTTGTTGCTATAAGCGGTGATGAGAAAAAAACATCAATAATAGAAGTCAACTGTGAAACAGATTTTGTAGCAAAAAATGAGGATTTTATTAATTTTGTAAAAGAACTTAGTGAATTAAACAATCAAAATAATTCAAATTTAGAGGAATTAAAAAAGTCAAAAATGAGGAATGGCTCCACAGTAAATGATAATTTAGTTGCATTAATTGCAAAGATTGGCGAGAAGATAACCATTGGTCAAACTAAAACTATTTCAAATTCTTCCTCATTTAACTTTCAATACCTACACACAGTAGTTAAAGATAATTTGGCTAAATTAGCAGTCGTTGTCTCTTTGGAAACAAAAGAAAATTCTGAAATAATCAAAACTTTTGGTAAACAGCTCTCAATGCATATTGCTGCGTCAAACCCTATAGCTTTAGAGTCTAAATTAATAGACAAATCAATAATTGAAAAAGAGCTAGAGCTTATTACAGAGGAATTAAAAAATTCTGGTAAACCTGAGGAAATAGCAAAAAAAATAAGTTTAGGAAAAATGAACAAGTTTAAAGAAGAGAATTCTCTTTTAACTCAAGCTTGGGTTATGGAACCAAAAAAAAAAGTTCAGGATGTCTTAAAAGAATTGGCCATTAATGATTTAAAAATTACTGAGTTTAGTAGAATAAAAATAGGTGAATAAATGTTTGATGAAAAATCTCACAGCCTTAAAATGGATAAAGCAATTGAAGTATTTTCCAAAGAATTATCTTCATTGAGAACCGGAAGAGCCAACGCAGCCATGTTAGATCTTGTAAAGGTAGATGTTTATGGTCAGCAAATGCCAATTAACCAAGTTGGCAGTATTACAACTCCAGAACCAAGAATGATTAATATACAAGTGTGGGATCAAAACAATGTTTCTTTAGTTGATGCTGCAATTAAAAAATCTGAATTAGGGTTAAATCCGCAAATTGATGGTCAATTGATAAGATTACCTATACCTGAATTAAATGAGGAAAGAAGAACAGAGCTAAAAAAATTGATAAAGTCAATGGGTGAAAAATGTAAAATTTCAATACGAAATATCAGAAGAGATGCAAATGAAGAATTGAAGAAGCTACTTAAATCTAAAGAAATAGGAGAAGATGTAGAGAAATCTTTTGAAAAAAGTGTTCAACAAATTACTGACAAACATATTGAAACAGTTGATGCTAAAGTCTCAACCAAAGAAAAAGAAATAATGACGATATGAACCCTTTAAAACATGTAGCCATTATTATGGATGGTAATGGTAGATGGGGTTTAAAGAATAAAAATTCAAGAAATGCTGGACACAAAGAAGGTCTAAAAACGGTTGAAAAAATTATAAAAGAAACGATTAAAAATAAGATTAAGTTTCTTACATTATATGCATTCTCTACAGAAAATTGGAAAAGACCTAAAAAAGAAATAAATTTTTTATTTAATCTTTTAGAAAATTTCCTCAAAGAAAAAATTGAAGATCTAAATAATAAAAAAATAAAATTAAAAATAATTGGTAAAAAAAATTTTTCCTCTAGATTAACTAGTCTTCTGAACTCATCTGAGAGAATAACTTCAAAAAATAAAAGATTACAAATAAATTTAGCTCTTAATTATGGCGCTAAAACTGAATTAATTAATGCATTTAAAGAGTTAAAAAGGAATAAAGAAATTATTAATGAAAAAAACTTAAAAAAATACTTACAAACTAAAGACATTCCAGATCCAGACCTATTAATTAGAACCGGAAATACAAAAAGATTAAGTAACTTTTTACTGTGGCAAATAGCATATTCAGAAATTTTTTTTGAGAAAAAATTATGGCCTGATTTTAATGAAAGGGATTATTATAAGGTAATTAAAAAATATAAAAATATTAAAAGAAATTTTGGAAATATATAAATGAGTAAAGAATTACTAATAAGAATTTTCAGTTCATTGATAATAATACCTATTGCACTTTTCTTTATTATTAAAGGTTCAATTTTTTTCAAATTTTTTGTTTTAGTAATGCTTCTTATTACTCTATACGAGTGGCATTTTTTAAGTTTTAAAAGAGCCTATTATTTTCCAGGATTCGTATTTATTATTTTTTCTTTTTATACTTTTTATTATTCTGGTAATGAGAGCGATTTTAGAATATTTTTTTTTTTAATCCTATTAACTTGTATAGCTACAGATATTGGAGGCTATGTTTTTGGAAAATTGTTGAAAGGGCCCAAGTTAACACAAATAAGTCCTAATAAAACCTACGCAGGAATGTTTGGAGGTTTTTTGTTATCTGTAATTTTAGCAAGTGTATATTTAAATAATTTATCAATTTTATCATTGATAGAACCAAATGTAGAAATGGAAAAAAAAATAATTCTGATAGTCTTATCCATTTCATTAATTAGTCAGTTAGGTGATTTGGTAATTTCTTTTTTTAAAAGAAAATCAAAAATTAAAAACACAGGAAAAATTATTCCAGGCCACGGTGGACTGCTAGATAGAATAGATGGAATGATTTTTGCTTTTCCATATGCTTTTATAATAATGAAGTTTGTCTGATGAAAAAGAAAATTGCAATTTTAGGATCTACAAGTTCTATTGGAAAATCTTTACTACGTATAGTTGAAAAAGATAAGAAAAATTTTAAAATAGAGTTATTAACAGCTAATACAAATTATAAAAATTTAATAAATCAGGCTAAAAAATTTAAAGTTAAAAATATAATAATAACTGATCTAGAAAGTTTTAATAAGGCAAAACTTATTATAAAAAATAAAGAGTTTAATATTTTTCAAAATTTTGATGACCTAAAAAAAATTTTACCAAAGAAAGTTGATTATGTAATGAGCGCAATTTCTGGAATTGGTGGATTATTACCAACACATAAAATAATTAATAGAACAAAACTAATCGCTATAGCAAATAAAGAGGCAATTATTTGTGGATGGCCACTTATAAAAAAAGAACTAAAAAAAAATAAAACAAAATTTATACCTATTGACTCAGAGCATTTTTCAATTTTTTCACTTCTCAATAATAATATCAAAAATGAGATTGAAAAAATTTATATTACTGCATCCGGCGGACCATTTATAAATCTACCTAAAAGTCATTTTAAAAAAATTAAAATAAGTGAAGCATTGAAACATCCTAATTGGAATATGGGAAAAAAAATTACAATTGACTCAGCAACTCTTATGAATAAAGTTTTTGAAGTAATTGAGGCCAAGAATATATTTGAAATTGGATATGATAAAATTTCAATACTTACTCATCCAAAGTCATATGTTCACACAATAATTAAATTCAAAAATGGTTTAACTAAATTATTAATTCACGAACCAGAGATGACAATACCTATTTATAATTCTATTTACTTGCAAGAAAATAAAAATTTAAAATCAAGACCTGTAGATTTTAAAACGCTTAATAGTTTAAATCTTCAAAAGGTTGAAAAAAATAAATTTCCATTAGTTGATTTAATAAATAAACTACCAAAATATTCATCATTATTTGAGACTGTTTTAATAACAATTAATGATTATCTAGTTTATAAATTCTTAGATAGAAAGATTAATTTTTTTGAACTTTCTAAATTGATTATTAAGATTTCAAATTTTAAAGAATTCCAAAAATTTAAGAAAATTAAGCCAAGAAATATTAAACAGATATATAATTTAAGGGATTATGTTCATTTAAAATTAGATACTTTAGGTATATAAAGCAGTTATTTATGTTAAACTTTTTAATAAAAATAACAGCAATATTTTTTTTATTTCTTGTATCTGCTAAATCTGAAATTCTAAAAAAATTTGAAATTTCAGGCAATAAAAGAATTTCAAATAATACAATTATTATCTTCTCTGAAATTAAACTTAATGAAGAAGTAACAAAATCTAAATTAGATAAAGTAATTAAAAATCTTTATAAAACAAATTTTTTTAGAGACATCTCTTTAAATTTTGAAAATGAAACACTATTTCTAAAAGTTGAGGAAAATCCAATAATAGAAAATTTAAAAATTGATGGCATCAAAAAACAATCCTTAGTTGATTTCATAAAAGACAAAATTCAACTTTCAGAAATGAAGTCTTTTGACCAAGAATTGCTTTCTGCTGATCTCGATTTAATAAGCAATATTTTAAAAACTAATGGGTATTATTTTACTAAAATATCAAGCGCTAAAAGTTTAAATAAGGAACTGAACACTGTTGATATAAAAATTAATATTGAATTAGGTGAAAAAGCAAAAATTAAAAAGATTGTTTTTCTTGGTGAAAAAATATTTAAAGATAAGAGATTGAAAGAAGTAATAGCTTCAGAAGAGCACAAATTTTGGAAATTTATCTCAAGGAATGTCTATGTTAATCAAGAATTGATCGACTTAGATACAAGATTATTAACAAATTATTTTAAAGATAATGGTTATTTTAACGTAAAGGTTGAAAATTCATTTGTAGAATTTGATAAAAATTCAAATTTCAATTTAATTTTTAATATAACTCCAGGTAAAAAGTATTTTTTTAGAGATTTTAAATTAAATTTACCATCAAATTATGATGCTAACCAATTTAAATCTATTACTAAAAAGTTTCCAAAATTAAAAGGTAAAACTTATTCTCTTTTAAAGATTAACAAAATTTTGGATGATATTAATAATATTGCATTAACTAGACAGTATGAATTTATAAATGCATCTTTAATAGAAAATACTCAAGGTGATAAAATTGATTTTGAAATTAATATTACTGAGAGTGAAAAATTTTATATTGAAAAAATTAATATAAAGGGAAACTTTGCAACTTTAGAGGAAGTAGTAAGAAATAATCTGATCATTGATGAAGGAGACCCCTTTAACGAGATTTTATTCAATAAGTCTATTAATGATATTCAAAGCCTTGGCATATTTAAAAAAGTAAGCACAGATATTAAAAAAGGATCAAATGACACATTTAAAGAAATTGACTTAAATATAGAGGAGAGACCAACGGGAGAAATTTCACTACAAGCAGGTTTTGGTACTGATGGTGAAACAATTGGTGGAGGTATAAGAGAAAATAATTTTTTAGGTAAAGGAATAAAATTAGACACAAATCTTGAGTTAACGGCTGAGTCAATTAAAGGTAGATTTATATATGCAAAACCAAACTTTAACTATACCGATAACACGTTATTTACCTCTTTAAAAAGTTCAACGTCAGATTTTTTAACAGATTCGGGTTACAAAACGTCAGAAATAGGTTTTTCATTAGGTACTAAATTTGAGCAATTTCAAAATATTTATTTGCGTCCTGAAATTGATTTTTTGATTGAAGATTTGGAAACCTCTAGCAAAGCATCAAATACACTTAAAAAACAAGAAGGTTCTTATACAGATTTATATTTCAATTATTCAATAAATCAGGATTTAAGAGATAAAAGATATAATACAGAAAGTGGCTATGTAACTAAGTTTGCACAAGAATTACCAATAATTTCTGATAGCGCTGAATTATCTAATGCGTTTGAAGTTACAAAGTTTCAAAAATTATCAACACGATCAAACATGATTGGTAAAGTAAGTTTTTACGGCAAAACTATAACTGGGTTAAATGATGATGTAAGAATATCAAAAAGACTGAATATTCCATCATTTAGATTAAGAGGATTTGAAAAAGGAAAGGTTGGACCAATTGAAAACAATGATTACATAGGTGGAAATCACATATCTACATTAAACTTATCTGCAACTTTACCGAATATATTTGAAGGATTAGAAAATCTTGATGTGGGAGTTTTTTTCGATGCTGCCAATGTTTGGGGTGTAGATTATGATAGTGCTTTGGATGATAATAGTAAAATAAGATCCTCTACAGGAGTAGCTTTGAATTTAATGACACCTATTGGTCCATTAAGTTTTTCTTTTGCTAACCCTATATCTAAAGCATCCTCAGATAAAACTGAAACATTCAGATTTAATTTAGGAACTCAATTTTAATGAAATTTTTTTTTATAAAATCATTTTTTTTTTTTTTATTTACAGGATTAGCTATAGCTAATGAGAATATAAGATTTATAAATATAAATTATATAATCAATAATTCTGAAGTTGGTAAAAATTTGAACAAATTAATTGAAGATAAAAATAAACAAATTCAAACTGAACTAAATAAAATTGGTGAAAATTTAGAAAAAGATAAAAATAAAATTGTTAACCAAAAAAACGTCCTTAAAAAAGAGGAATTTGATGAATTAGCTAAAAATTATGATGAGAAAGTTAAAAAATTTAATCAAACAAGAAAAACAAGAACAGCAGAATTTAATCAATTTACAATAAATTCAAAAAAAAAAATTATTGATACATTAAATCCAATAATCACAAATTTTTTAAAAAAAGAGTCGATACAAATTTTACTTCAGAAAGACAAGATAATATTTGGGGATGAAAAACTTGATATTACAGAGGAAATACTAGATATATTTAATAAGAAACATAAAAAACTTAAATTTGAATAATTTATTTTAATGATTAAAGACAAATTAACAAAAAAAGATATTATTAATTTACTTCCACATAGAGAACCAATGTTACTTATAGATGAATTGATAAATATTAAACATCTTCATTCTGCTACAGCAATAATGAATGTAAAAAAGAACGCTTTTTATGTTGATGGACATTTTCCAGGTAATCCTGTCTTACCAGGAGTTTTAATTGTTGAAGCTTTTGGTCAAGCAGCTGCTGCTCTCACCGCTCATGGTATTGATAAAAAAGAATACGATAATAAATTAGTTTTTTTAATGAATGTGGAAAAAGCAAGATTTAGAAACCCTGTAATACCAGATTGTAAACTTGAATTAAATATTGAGGCTATAAGATCTCACGGCAGGGTTTGGAAATACAAAGGTGAAGCCTTTGTAAATGGTAAAAAAATGTCAGATGCGCAATGGTCAGCCTCAATAGTTGATAGGAAATAATTAGCAATAAATCTTGATAAGCTTTTAAAATAAGTTTTGATATTAAACTTATTAATGATTAATCCTTTTTTTAAAAATACTGGTCCTCATAATATAAATTTTTTGCTAAAGACAATTAAGCTAACAAACAACAATTTACCTGATGATAAAATCACAGATATTAATGACCTTAATTCATCTGAAAAAAATGAGATAACATTCCTTCACTCAAAAAAATATACTGACCTGGCAAAAAAAACAAAAGCATCTTATTGTTTAACATCTGAAAATTTCCAATCATTTTTACCAAATAACTGTAAGCCTATAATTACAGACAAAGTTTTACTGCATACCGCTCAAATTACAAAAATTTTTTATCCAGATTCTATCACTGACGATTATGACAATACTGTCAAGGATATAAATGAGACAGTATTTAAGGATAAAGTTAAATTTGGAAAAAACGTTTTGATTGGTGAAAATGTAAAAATTGGTGCAAATAGTTTAATTGGCCATAATTCTATTATAGAAAAAAATGTAAAGATAGGTGATAATTGCTCTATAGGATCAAATGTAATTATTAGAAATTCATTAATTAAAAATAACGTTCACATTTTAGACGGTTGTGTGATTGGAAAAAAGGGTTTTGGTTTTTTTCCTGACAAAATCTCGAATTTTAGATATCCACAAATAGGCATTGTAATTATTGAGGATAACGTGGAAATAGGCTGCGGATCAACTATTGATAGAGGATCTCTTTCAAACACAATCATTGGAAAAAATACATATTTAGATAATCAAATACATATAGCCCACAATGTTAAAATCGGTGAGAATTGCATTATTGCTGGACAAGTAGGTTTTGCTGGAAGTTCTACATTAGGCAATAATGTTATGATTGGAGGTCAGGCAGGTATTTCAGGACATCTTAAGATAGGTAGTAATGTCCAGATAGGTGGTGGTAGTGGAGTTATAAAGAGTATTCCTGATAATTCTAAAGTAATGGGTTATCCGGCAAAGGATTTAAAAAATTTTATTAGAGAGAATAAATGATAGATAAAACAGCTATAATAAATAAAAATGCCAATGTTCATTCAAGTGTTAAAGTTGGACCATATACTGTAATAGGTCCTAATGTAGAAATTGGAGAAAACACAGAAATTCAATCACATGTAAGCATTACTGGAAACACTAAAATTGGAAAAGGCAATAAGATTTATCCGTTTGTTTCAATTAATGATCCTCAAGATTTAAAATATAATGGTGAAAAAACAAGTTTGGTGATTGGAGATAATAATAAAATAAGAGAATATGTAACAATAAATCCTGGAACTATTGGTGGTGGAGGTAAGACTGTAATTGGAAATAATTGTTTATTTATGATTTCATCCCACATAGCTCATGATTGCCAGGTAGGTAACAATGTAATCATAGCAAACAATGTGCCTTTAGGAGGTCATGCTATTATCGAAGATAATGTAGTGATAGGCGGAAACTCTGCTGTTCAACAGTTCACAAGAATTGGTAAAATGGCAATGATTGGGGGAATGACAGGAGTATTGCACGATGTTATTCCTTATGGTTTATCAACAGGGAATAGAAATTCATTACAAGGATTAAATTTAATAGGCTTAAGAAGAGCTAAGTTTGAAAATAAGAATATTTTAGGGTTAAGTGAGGCTTATAAGGAGATTTTTGCTACAAAAAATATCAATGAAAATATAAGCAAATTAAATGGTTCATTTCATGAAAATCCATTAGTAAAAGAGGTAATAGAATTTATTACTAAGGATAAAAAAAGATCTATTTGTACCCCATTTTCATAAGATGATAGGACTAATTTTCGGTGATACAGAATTTCCAAATAAAATACTTAAAACAATAAAGAAAAGAAAAATAAAGTACTTAATAATAGATTTGTCAAAATCAAAGAAATTTAAAAAAGATAGTAACTCTTATTTAGTTTCTATAGGTCAATTTGGTAAAATAATTGATATTCTCAAGGAAAACAGCTGTAAAAAAGTTTTATTTGCTGGGAAAGTCAATAAGCCAAACTTTACTAAATTAAAGTTAGATTTGAAAGGAGTCTATTATATTCCAAGAATTATCAAAGCATCGAAGCTTGGTGATGCTGCAATTTTAAAAGAAATTATAAAAATATTAGCTCAAAATAAAATAAAAACTGAAAATTCTCTTAAATTTAATCCAGAGCTTACTCTAAAAAAGGGAAATTATTCAAAAATTAAACCAAATAATAATGATCAATTAGATATTAAAAAAGGTATTAAAACACTTAATAATTTAAGAGAATATAATTACAGCCAAGCTGTAGTAGTCAGAAATAAAAAAATAATTTCAATAGAGGGAAAAGGTGGGACTAAAAAAATGCTTGAAAAAAGCAAAAGTAAAAAATTTCGAAACCATGGTGTTTTAGTTAAGTTTCCAAAAAAGAAACAGGATCTTAGAGTTGATTTACCTACCATTGGCTTAAAAACGTTGAAACAAAGTAAGACAGCTGGATTAAAAGGCATTGTTGTAAAAGGTAAACAACATATATTTTTAGATAAAAATAAATGTATTAGTTTTGCTAATAAAAATAAGATGTTTATCTCAGTGAAATGAAAAAAATTTTCATATTAACTGGTGAACCTTCAGGAGATAAATTGGCATCAACTGTAATTACAAAGCTTCAACAGAGTCACTCAAATATAGAATATTTAAGCGTCGGGGGTTCTCATCTAAATAAACTTGGTATCAAATCAATATATGATCTTAAAGAAATAACTTATATTGGTTTTACCAGTGTTATTCTAAATTTATTTAAAATCAGAAATAAAATTAACAAAACCGTAAATAAAATAATTGAATTTAATCCTGATATTCTTTTTAGTGTAGATAGTCCAGATTTTACCTTAAGAGTTGCTGAAAAAGTAAAAAGTATAAATCCTAATATTAAAACAATACATTATGTTGCGCCACAAGTATGGGTATGGAGAGAGAGTAGGGTTAAGAATTTTAAAAAGTTTTTAGACCACGTTTTATTACTATTCAATTTTGAAAAAAAATACTTTGATAAAGAAAATATTAAAAATACTTTTGTTGGTCATCCATTACTTGAAAATAAAGAGAATGTTAAAACAGATCTATCAAATATGATTGATGACAATAAAAAAATTATATCTTTATTTGCTGGAAGCCGTACATCTGAAATCAATATTCTTTTACCAATTTTATTAGACTTCATTAAATTAATGAATGAAAAATTTAATAAATATAATTATGTTTTTCATGCAACTGATCAAAATAAAAATTTAATAAAAAACGAGATAAAAAAAAAGAATTTTAGTAATGTTGAAGTCATATCTGACGAAAACATTAAATCTCAGATATTATCAAACTCTATATTTGCTGTAGCAAAATCTGGAACAGTTTCTTTGGAAATATGTAATTTAAAGATACCATCGATTATCATCTATAAAATGAATTTTATAAATTTTTTAGTTGTAAAATTTTTAGTTAAAACAAAATTTGCAAATATAATTAACATTATAAATCAAAAAGAAGTTATTCCTGAATTAATTCAAAAAGAATGTAATGCAAAAGAAATTTTTAGATCTGTTGTTTATTTTTTAAAAAATCCAGATTTAATGAAAAAACAAATTAATGAAGTAAATAATACTTTAGATGAAATCAAGTCTAAAACTTCGTCATCTTTGGAAGCCTCTGTAATTTTACAGAAATATCTATATTAATTTCCTTGAAATAAAATTTTTTTTAAGTTTAATTATTTTTTATGAAGATGAGAAAACTTAAATTCTATCTAGTATATCTTTTTTTAATATTTTTTTTTAATTCAAACACTGTTTTTTCAGCAAGTTTTACTTTTCCTTCATCATTAACAACTAATACATCAGATTTTGTTCTACTATCTGAAACAGGTACCACTCCATCTGTTAGTGGTTTTTCAACCGATGTACTTATTACGATAAGAGCCACCGCTGGGTTCGTGAAAATCACAACGGTCTCTGGACTTGAACAAATCAATGGATATTGTGGGTATACAGCAAACTCAAGCTCTGAACCTAGCAATTGTGCAGATGATAATAGATCTGAAATTGGTTTTGAGGGCACACAAAGTGAAGTAAATGCAGCATTAGCAACACTTTCTTTTAAAGGAGATGGAAGCACTTCTAGCGTTTCTATTACTGCTTCTGCAACACCTACTGGTGCTGCCTATAATTCTGAAAACGGTCATTATTATAGAGCTGTTTCTGCAACAGATATTAGATGGGATGATGCTAGAGCTGCAGCAAAAAGTGAAGCACAAAAATTTAATGGATTAACTGGTTACCTAGTAAATATTACAACTGCACAGGAAAATGACTTTGTGGCAAATAAAGTTTCTGTAAATGCTTGGACTGGAGGATCTGATAGTGGAACTGAAAGAGTTTGGAGATGGATGGATGGGCCTGAAGCTGATCAAACTTATACTTGTCAAAATTTTGGTACTGGTGGAACAGGCGCTGAAGGTACAATCGACGGCGTCGTATGTACAGAACAAAGTTATTTAAATTGGGATTTTGGAGAACCTAATCAATATAATGGAACAAATGAAGATTATATGCATGTGTATGGCACTGGAGATAAAAAAGGTAGCTGGAACGATTATGTTATAAATGACAATAAGGTTGATGCTTATATTATTGAGTATGGTGGTATGGGTGGAACTGCTACAGTCCAAGGCACAGCAACAATTTCAATAACATCTACAGAAGCAAGCGGCACATATACTGCTTTTGATGATAAAGAATTAGTTGGTATCGTAGAGGGACAATCAGAAGGTGCGAAAAGATTCATTTATAATTCAACTAATGCTGTCTTGGAGAGAATAGAATGGCATAGAACGACAAAAAAAAATGATAATATTAAATTTGATGATGTTGGAATAAGTATAGATTTGGAAGAAAACACATATCCATACGCAAAATTATTAGACTTGTATCTTTTAAAGGGCAGCATCGAGAAGAAACAATTAATTTCTGAAAAAAATATTAACAAATTTATAAACGAACTTCCTCTTTCCAATTATTTAAGAAATGAATTTGGATTGTTACCCCAAGAGTGGAAAATTTGGAGCTCTGGCTATTTTAAAAAAGGAAAAATTAAAGCTAGAGTTAATAAAAAAAAAGAAGATTATGACTCAAATGCCTTAACGATTGGTATGGATAAAATAATAGATGAAAATAAACTCGTTGGTTTTGCTTTAAGAAAAGAATATGAAGATAATGATATTGGTAAATCTGGCTCAGAAATAAAATCTAATTCAACTAGCATAACAGCTTATTCTAGTACATATCAAAGTCATTCTTTTTTTATTGATGGTCTAGTAGGTTATGGACGCATCAGTAATAGTCTTATTAGAATTGAGGAAGCTAATACTTCAAATTCATTGACAGGAAAAAGAGATATCAATCAATTTTTTGGATCAATTAAATTTAATAAACTAACTAATAAGAATAAATTTACTTCATTGTTATTTGGAAGGGGTGATTTTGGTTTTTCATTTTTGGAAGGTTTTACGGAATCTGGAAATATACAAGCACTTAAATTTGAGGAACAAAAATTGCAACACAGATCTTTTTCTTTTGGTAGTCTTTTAAAATATAAAAAGAAAATTAATAGAGGTCATTTTTTACCATATGGAAGAGTGGAAGTTTTCGAAAATTTTTCTCCTCTTTCAAACGTAAATGCATGGTATGTATCTGACCTCAATACAAAATATAATCATAAAATAAAAGAAAACTATGACAATTCTATTAAACTAGAAATAGGTTTTGATTTAAATCTTATTGATAGTTGGTATATATCTGCTTCTTTAAGAAGGCTATATAGAAATACTGGTAACTTAGAAAATGAACTTGCCATCAAAGCAAGTAAACCTTTTTAACTTAATTCTAATCTATTAATCACTTCATCTTTATCTAAAGATTGAATAATATCGTAAATGCCTGGACCAAATTTCGATCCTGTTAATAATATTCTGAGTGGTTGACCGACTCCCTTGAAATTTGTTTTATGTGATTTTATCAAATTTTCAATTATTGGTTCTAAAACTTCTCTAGTAGGTCGATCAATTTTTTTAAATTGACTGATGAAATCTGAAATTATCCTTTTTGCATTATCATCAATCAATTTTATATTTTCTGGATTGAAATTAATTTTATCTAATAAAATATATTGAGCATTATTAAATATATCTTCTAAAGTTTTAGCTTTATTTTTAAGAAATCTGAGTGATTTTTTTAGCTTATCTTTTTTATTAGAGTTAATTTCACTTTTATATAATTTGCAATATTCAGTTAATTGATTGAATAAGTCATTCTCATCAATATTCTTAATATAGTGCTCATTCATTGACAAAATTCTACTCATATCAAGTTTTGATGGAGATTTGCCAATCCCATCCAAATTAAAAAATTTTATACTTTCATCTAACGTAAATATTTCTTTATCTTTATAAGACCAACCCAATCTTAAAAGATAATTTCTTAAAGCGTCAGGCATAATACCAATTTTAGAATAATCATCTAATGTAGAAGCCTGATCTCGCTTTGATAGTTTCTTTCCTGCTATTGTATGTATCAACGGTATATGAGCAAAAGAGGGCAATTCCCATTTCATGGCTTGATAAATTTGTATTTGTTTAAAGGTATTTATTTTGTGATCATCACCTCTAATAATATGTGTCATATTCATTTGGTGATCGTCTACAGATGCTGATAAATTATATGTAGGAGTCCCGTCATTTCTTAAGATAATAAAATCTTCAATAGTATTATTTTCTATTTCGACATCACCTTGGACCAAATCTTTCAATATTGATGTTCCATC
This sequence comes from uncultured Pelagibacteraceae bacterium, assembly GCA_902571015.1. Classification (GTDB taxonomy): domain Bacteria; phylum Pseudomonadota; class Alphaproteobacteria; order Pelagibacterales; family Pelagibacteraceae; genus Pelagibacter. The sequence continues at coordinate 47,621 of CACGAC010000008.1, forward strand.
AATTTTACTTTTAAATCTTATAACAGGTTTAATATCTTTGGGAGCATCATTTTCACTTTTATCTCTCCATTTTCTATCATAAATATAGGGAATTTTTTTTTGCCTTGCTCTTTTTTTTTGTTCTTCTATTTCTTCACTTGAACAGTAACATTTATATGCATTTCCATTTTTTAGTAGTTCATTTGCAACTTTTATGTGATCATCTACTTTTTTTGATTGAATATATTCTTCCCCATCATAGTCGATACCAATCCATTTGAGCGATTTTATTATTTGATCTTTGAATTCATCTTTAGATCTTTCTTTATCTGTATCTTCCACCCTTAAATAAAATTTACCATTGTGATTTTTGGAGTATAACCAATTAAATAAAGCTGTTCTAACACCTCCAATATGCAATGCACCAGTAGGTGAGGGAGCAAATCTAGTTGCTACTTTTTTCATTAAAATGGTTTAGACTATTTTTTTAGAAGTTTCTATATAAAGATACTAATACACCCTGAACTTTTACTCTATCAGGGCCAAAGATTTTAGTTTCGTAATTCTTATTGGCACTTTCTAACGCAACAACTTTACCTTTTTTTCTAATTCTTTTTAACATTGCTTCATGCTCATCAATTAGAGCAACAACAATTTTTCCATTATCAGCTGTATCTGTTCTTTTAATAATTACTGTATCACCCTCATGAATTCCAGCTTCGATCATCGAGTCCCCTTGAACTTTTAAACCAAAATAATCTCCATTTTTCTCTAAATTGTTTGGCAAAGGTATTCTCGAAACCTCATTTTGAATAGCTTCAACAGGTGTTCCAGCAGCAATTTTTCCTAAAACTGGTACCTCGGCATCATCTGATGATAAATTTTCCTCATCTAAACCACCTTTAATAACACTTGGTGAAAAACTGTTATAAATGTCGTTTGCAGAGGCTGTTTCTGGCAATTTAATTACCTCTAATGCTCTTGCTTTATGAGCAAGTCTTTTAATAAAACCTCTCTCTTCTAATGCACTTATAAGTCTATGAATTCCAGACTTAGACTTAAGGTTTAACGAAGCTTTCATCTCCTCATAAGAAGGAGAAACACCAGAGCTTCTCAACTTCTTGTTGATAAATAAAAGCAGGTTTTTTTGTTTTTTTGTTAGCATAAGAACAAATATCGTACAGAATTTGTTCTATAAAAGTTCTCTTCAATTCACAATAGTAAAAAACCTAATAAAATAGGGAACTATTTGACTAAAGTACTGAGAAAATAGAATTATTTTCCAAATTTTTCAAAAGTGATTCACCAATTAGAAAAGTTTTAATAGATGTTTTATTTGAGAGTTCTAATAGTTCATCTTTTGTTTTTATTCCACTTTCAGAAATTAATGGACCTTTATGATTAACCAAAACATCATGAATATCAAAAGTTGTATTTATATCAGTTTGAAGAGTTTTTAAGTTCCTATTATTGATACCAATTAATGCATCTTTAAATTTTAAAGCTTGTTTTGCTTCCTCAACTGTATGCACCTCAACTATAACAGACATATTTAATTTAAGTGCTTCCTCATATAACTCATTTGCAAGGCTTTCACTTACACCAGCTAATATAATTAATATTGCATCTGCTCCATAACTCTTTGCTAATAGAATTTGAAATTTATCTACAAAAAAGTCCTTACAAAGAATTGGCAAATTAATATTTTGTTTAATTTCACTTATATGTCTCAAATCTCCTAAAAAAAAGTCTTCCTCAGTCAAAACAGACAAACAAGTTGCTTTGTTATCATTATATATACCAGCTATTTTTACAGGGTTATAATCATTGATGATTACACCCGCAGAAGGACTAGCTTTTTTGATCTCAGCAATAATTGAAAATTTATTTTCCTTAATATTTTTTTCAATATTTTCTTTAAAATTAATATAAGTTTTATTTTTCTCAATTAATTCATTTAATGACCCTATTGAAATACTTTTTTTAGAATTTTCTATTTTTTCTATCTTTTTTTTAATTATTTTTTCGAGAACATTTTCAGGCATTTTGAATTTTTTCTAAATGTTTGATAACTTTGTTTGACAAAATATGCTCTCTTGTATTTTTATACGCTTCAGTAAACTCTTCATAAGATTCATTAACAATCAATCCTGCTGCAGCATTCAAACATACTGCTTTAGAAAAATCATTATCTTCACCTTTAAATATTTCAAGCATTTTATTTGCATTGAATTTTGCATCATCACCAACAAGATTTTCAAATTTATCTGCATTAATATCTAATTTTTTTGGGTCAATAACAATTTCAGATATAACATTGTTTTTTAATTGAATAACATTTGTTTTAGCATAGGGTGAAATTTCATCTAAACCATCTTCACTATTGACGATCCATGCAAATTTAATATCTAAACTTTTTAAAGCGTTAGCAAATGTTTTTAATAACTTTTTTTCAAAGACACCAACGACTTGTCTTTTAACTAAAGCTGGACTACTCAAAGGACCAATCATATTAAAAATTGTTCTTTTACCGATTTTTTTTCTTGTAGGTCCAACGTATTTCATTGCACTATGGTAATTTGGTGCAAACATAAAACCAAAATTATTTTTTTCAATTTGTGACTCAATATCATTTGGTTCTAAATTAATTTCTATATTTAATGCCTCTAAAACATCGCCAGATCCACATTTAGAAGATACTGCTTTATTACCATGTTTTGCTACTTTAACGCCCATACTGGCAAGCAATAATGCAGAAGCTGTTGAAATATTGAGTGTGTTCATTCCATCACCACCTGTACCACATGTATCGATACAATTTTGCGCATTTACTCTTTTTGATTTATTTCTTAGAACGTATACTCCTCCAGCAATCTCATTTGAAACTTCACCTTTAGCAGACAAAAGTTTTAAAAAATCAAATATTTCCTGTTCATTTGCCTTACCTTCCATTAATAATTCGAAAGCTGCCTTACTTTCCTCAAAAGAGAGATCATTTTTATTTTTAATTTTATCTATGAATTGTTTCATTAATTTTAAAGTCTAATAAAATTTTTTAAAATTTTAATACCTAGTTTAGTTTTAATACTTTCAGGGTGAAATTGCACTCCATGAACATTATATTTTTTATGTTGAACACCCATTACTAAACCATCTTTGCTCTCAGCAGTGATTTCAAGATGTTTTGATAGTGTTTTTTTATCAATAATTAAGCTGTGATAACGTGTTGCCTCAAATGATTTTGGAAGATTTTTTAAAATTCCCAATTTTTTTGAGATAATTTTGCTTGTTTTACCATGCATTAATTTTTTAGCCTGAACAATTTTAGAGCCAAATACCTGTCCAATAATTTGATGACCAAGACAAACACCAAGAATTGGAATTTTTTTATATAAAGATTTTACTATTTTTAAACAATTACCTGATTGATTAGGATTGCCTGGGCCTGGTGAGATTACAATTTTATTATATTTTCTTTTTAATATCTCATTAGATGTAATCTGATCATTTCTTATTACATCTACCTTAACTTTTAATGAAGATAGGTAATGATAAAGATTAAAAGTGAAACTATCGTAATTATCTATAAGAATTATTTTTTTCATTTTAAAGCATTAATTAAAGCTTTTGCTTTATTTACAGTTTCCTCGTACTCTTTTAAAGGTTTACTATCGGCAACAATTCCAGCACCAGCTTGAACATAAAATTTATTATTTTTAGCGACAGCTGTTCTTAGAGCTATACATGTATCAAATTCTCCGTTAGCTGAAAAATAGCCAATACCACCAGCATAAACTTTTCTCTTAGTTGTTTCTAATTCATCGATTATTTCCATAGCTCTAATTTTTGGTGCTCCAGAGACAGTTCCTGCAGGGAAACCAGCTAGAAGTGATTTAAACTTAGAAAATTTTCTATTATACACACCGATGACATTTGATACTATGTGCATTACATGAGAATATCTCTCAATAATAAAACTCTCAGTTACTTTTACAGTATTAATTTTTGAAACTTTACCAGCATCATTTCTTCCTAAATCTAATAACATTAAGTGCTCTGAAAGTTCCTTTTTGTCATTAAGAAGATCTTTTTCATAAAAACGATCCTCTTTTAATGTTTTTCCTCTTGGTCTCGTTCCAGCAATTGGTCTTACAGTAATTTTATTATCTCTTAGTCTCACTAAAATTTCTGGACTCGCACCAATAATTTGGAAGTCATTGAAATTAAAAAAAAACATAAAAGGGGATGGGTTAGTCACTCTAAGTTTTTTATAAATATCAATCGGTTTTTTTGTTAATTTAGCTTCAAATCTTTGACTTAAAACTACCTGGAATATATCTCCTAATTTTATATATTTTTTGGCTGTATTGATCATTTGCAAGAATCTATTTTTAGAAGTATTAGATTTAACTTTAATATTTGTTGATTTTAATGGAGTCCTATTATCTACATTCTTAATTGATGATTGAATAAGTAATCTAAAAAGATCTGATTTTACCTCATCAAATTTTTTTTGATAATCTCTAATCTTTTCGTCTTTATAGATATTTCTAATATAAAAAATCTCTTTTTTTAAATTATCGTGAATAATTAGTGTTCTTGGTCTCAGAAGTCTTACATCAGGTATATTTAGATCATCCTTACAATTATTAGGGATTTTCTCTATATATCTTATAGAGTCATATGAAAAATATCCTGAAATTAAAGAACACAGTTTTGGTAAATTTTTGGGAGTTTCAAATCTAAATTCTTCAATAATTTTCTCAATCAAGTTTTCAGGTTTATCTTTAAGTTTAATTTTTTTTTCATTTTGAATTAAATAAGAAATTTTATTATTGAATTCCCATATCTTGTCAGGATTTTTACCAAATATAGTGTATCTTCCTTTGATTTTTCCTTTCTCTACCGACTCAAATATAAAGCTATTTTTTTCACTTAAAAAATTATCTATTAAATTTAAAATCTCTTCGTCTTCTTGAATTTTTTTTGAAGTATATATAATTTGATTTTTATTGCTTCTATGTCGAAACTTAAAATCTTTGAAGCTTCGATTTATGTTCATTGAAAGAAATTTTTAACTCGTTCTATTGTTTTTTGATTTAAATTA
>CACGAC010000009.1 GCA_902571015.1 uncultured Pelagibacteraceae bacterium
AAATTGAAGAAGAAATATTAGATAGAGAACCTAGTTTGTGGAATATCTCAGCAGATATTGGTTTTGGTTTAAACTTTACTGATAATATTAATAGTGTTTCAAAGTCTAGATTTAAAATGGACTCTGATGCAAAGGCAGAATTCAATTCAGCAAAATTTGATAGAACAGAAAGTGGATCTTTAGGAATAACAGCAACAAGACCTATTGGAGAAGAATCTTCTTTATTATTAAATTTATCTCATACAACATCTAATCAATATAAAGAGGCTGACGATGACTTCCAGAGTTATGGATTTACTTTAGGCTTTGATACTACTTTAGGAAATCAAAGCTTAAGTCCTTATTTAATAGCCAATAAATCTGATGCTCAACATGATGCTGATAGTTTTTCTTTTATGTATGGTATTGGAGGATTTTTTTCAGTTGGGGAGAGAAATTCTTTTAGTTATGGATATTCATATACTGACGCAAAAGCCAATACAAATTCGACGGACTTGACTGCAAATGAAACTGACTCAATTTCACACAATTATACCTTAGGTCATGATTTAATTATTACTCAAATAATTTCTTCTTCTTTAAGTTTAGGTTACACTGACAGTGATGCCAATGCTGATGCAGGAAATGATGCTGAAACTTATGATATTGGACTTGTGTTAAATTTTGCGTTTCCTTGGGCATTTATATCTGTTGGTAATTCTCATAGTTTTAATGATTATAAAAAAGTGGATACTTCTGTAACTTCAAGTAGAATTAGATCAGATCATTCTATGACCACTGACATTATGATTACAAAAGCCTTAGGAGATTTTTTCCCAGCATTAGATCCAAACAGAACTTTATTTATGAACCTTTCTTATGAAAAATTAATATCCGAAGCGAATATATTAAACTACGATTATATTGCGGATTCTTTCGCATTTAGTTTTACTAAATCTTTAAGTATTTTGAAGTAGATGTTGATATTTTCTCATTTAATAACAAAAAATTGTGATTTTAAGCCATTTTAAAAAACCCATTTTGAATATAAAAGATTTTATTTTTTTAAGAAGTCTGTTATTTTTCAATCCTATGAAGAAAATTTTAACAATAATTTTGGCTTTATTGTTTTTTGGAAGCTTTAGCGCTAAGGCAAACGAAGAGCTGACTATTGAAAAACAGTTAGTTGGAATTGTTGGAGCAATATCAGGTACAGTTAAAACTGAAACCAGAGAATTAAAAACTGGTGACAAAATTTATTTAAATGAGACTATTTTAGCGGGTGCAGGCTCTGGTACTCAAATTTTATTATTAGATCAATCAACATTTACTATTGGTGAAGACTCAGAAGTTGTAATGGATACATTTATTTTTGATCCTGCTACCAATGATGGAAAAATAGTTGCAAGTGTAAAGCAAGGAAGTCTAAAAGTAATATCAGGATTAATTAGTAAAAAAAATCCTGACAGCTTAACTGTAGAAGTTCCTGAGGGTACTTTAGGTTCAAGAGGAACTGAGTTCCAAACAATTGTTTCAAGTGGAAGAACTGACACTTTATTGATTGGTCCAGGAAAAAATAATACTTTAGGTATGAGACCTGGAGCAGTTCTAGTTGGAAATAATTTTGGATCTACTTTATTGGATAATCCTTATAGCATCACATCAATGTCAAAAGGTAAAGCTCCTGGTCAGGCAAGAAAGATTACTAAAAATCAGCTTAAGAAATTTAATAAGAAAATGAAGTCATTACGGGTTGCGAAATTAAGCCCAGACTCAACAAAAGCTGAGAGAAAAGCAATTAAAAAAGAACTGAAAAAAGAACTAAAAGCTCTAGGATTTGAAAAAGAAGAGATTAAATCAATTATAAAACAAAATATTAAAAAAGATAAAAAGAAAAAAGTAGCTATTAAAACTGAAAGAGCAGAAAAAAAGAAAAAAGCTAATAAAAAGAAAAAAGCCAAAGCAGAAAAGAAAAAAGGTAAAAAGAAAAAAGCAGTGAAGAAAAAAGCTTCCAATAAGAAAAAAGCTGTGAAGAAGAAAGCTACTAAAAAGAAAAAAGTAGTGAAGAAAAAAGCTGCTAAAAAGAAAAAAGTAGTTAAGAAAAAACCTAAGAAAAAGAAAAAAGTAGTTAAGAAAAAACCTAAGAAAAAGAAAAAAATTCAAAAGAAAAAAAGAACAGCTAAGAAAAAAGCAAAGAAAAAGAAAAGAAAGAAAAAGAAGTAATCTTTAGTAATTATTCAATACCATTTACTTTAGTATAATTAGAGTTAAATTCCTTTTGTGAAAGCTTTTTTTCAAAAATACACTAATTATTTCACATTTTTAATTTTATTAGTTTTACTAATATTAATTAAAATAATTAATCCTGCATTTGTTAAATCAATTTCATACTTAAGTTTTGATTTATATCAAAAAGTATTTGCTGAAAAAAAAGACTCGGATGTTGTTATAATAGATATTGATGAAAATAGTTTAGGAAAGTTTGGTCAGTTTCCTTGGAATAGAAAAGTTTTTGCCGACATTTTAGACAAAATAAATGAATCCAATCCAAAAGCGATAGGTTTCGATATTTTTTTTACCGAAAAAGATAAACAGTCTCCTGATGAAATTATAAAATCTTATGGTTTAGTTCCATCCGACGTGGCAGAGCTTCAAAATTTAAAAAGTCCAGATGAAATTTTTTCTGAGAAACTCAAACAATCAAAATCAATAATTGCAGTTTTAGGGAGTAATGTTCCGTCACATTCCAACTATGACCGAAAAGCTAAGGCGAGATTTTTATCTAAAGGCGGTGATCCAAAGAAGTTTACTTATTCATATCCTTATTCAATTGGTTCACTTGAAGTATTAGAAAAAGATGTGAAAGGTTTAGGTTCGATTTCTTTTTTAGATCAATTAGACGGTATCATCCGATCATTACCATTAGTGGTTCAGTTTGATAAAAAAATATACCCAACCATGGGACTAGAAATGGTCCGAGTGGGTTCGAAACAGAAAAATATTTATGTTGAATTAAACGAAGTTGGCATTCAAAGAATTAGTGCACGACCCTATAAAATTAATTCAGACCCCAATGGTATAATTTGGATTAAGTACAAAAAGTCAGATAAAAATCAGTATATATCTGCTGGTGACGTATATGATGGAAAATTCCAATCAGATTTTTTTACAGATAAATATGTTTTGATTGGTGCCTCCGCGCAAGGACTTTTTGATTTAGTCAAAACTCCACTAGGGATAACTGTTCCAGGAGTAGAAGTTCATGCTAATGTTATTGAGAATATTTTAGATCAATCTTATTTAATAAGAAATCCCAATACGTATATATTTGAGTTGTTATTTTCTATTATCGTTGCTCTCATTACATTTATATTATCTCAAAGAGTAAAACCTAAATTAAGTTTATCTATTTTTTTTGGAAATATTTTAGCGATAATAGTTATTGGTTTTTATATCTATAAATTTAGATCTGAATTGGTCGATATGAGTTATCCAATTTTTATTGTGACAGTTACTTTTTTAACTGGTTTATATTTTAGATTTATTGAGGAAAACAAAATAGCTTTAGATAACTTACAGAAAGAAGCTAAACTTTTAAAAGAACGTGAGCTCGCAGCTGGAGTTCAAAAAAGTTTATTTCCAGATATATCAAAGTTTGAGAACTTCATCTTTGCTAAAAACGTACCAGCTCGAGATGTATCTGGAGATTATTTTGATGTAGTAAGATCAACACCAGAAGAGTACTTTTTTACTTTAGCTGATGTATCTGGAAAAGGGGTTAAAGCAGGTATGTATATGGCAAAAGCATCTTCAATATTTAGAACCTTAACCAATTTAAAGTTTCCATTAGAAAAAGTAGTATTCGGTGTAAATAATGAACTTGTTGAGGCAAAATTTAAAGGAATGTTTGTTACCGCTGTTTTTGGGAAATTAAATATTAAAACTGGAGAACTCGTTTTTATCAATGCAGGGCACGAAAGTATTTTAACTTTTGATCAAAATAAAAATTATGAATATATCAAATCAGAAATGCCACCTATTGGAATTGTTAAATATTTCACCGAGTCGATGGTCAAATCTAATACCATGAACCTTAAAGATAAAACATTCGTGGTTTACACCGATGGTGTGACCGAAGGTTATTTAAAAAATGGTGAGGAATTAGGGGCCGAAGGAGTACAAAAAATTATAGATGGTATGTCAGAAGTGACACCAAAAACTATTGTTGAGTCTATTGAAAAAGAATTAAACTGGGGTGCAGAAAAATTAAGAGACGATATTACTTGTATGGCTATAAATATAAATAATACTGAATTAATAAAGAAAAAATAATCCAAGATGATAAAGAGGTTATTTTTAATTTCATTTTGTTTATGTTTTGTAATGCAAACTGTTCATGCAGGAATAGTTGAGCCTGTTTTTAAACAATTTAAAGATCCAAATCAAGATGGTGTAGATAATGTACCATCAACAGTTTCAATACAAATTACTCCTGATGGAAAAAAAATGTTTTTATTGGATCATCTTGAAAATGCAGGTTCTAAAAAAGTTTATATTTATGATTTAACAACACCATTTGATATTAGCACTTTGGATGTCACAAATAGAACAATAGTAAGTTTAGATGGTTATGGAGATAATATGGGAGGCAATAATGACAATAAAGATATAGAATTTAATAATGATGGAACAAAAGTGTTTTTTTTTAGTGAATATGGTACATTGCAAATTCATAATTTAACAACTCCATATGATGTAGCTTCAATCTCATCTTCAACAGTTGTAGCTGATGACGGACTTAATTATAAAACTAAGTATTCTGTAAATAACATTAAAGGTGTCGAATTTAATAATGATGGAACAAAAATGTATTTTGTTGATGGAACGCAAAATGCAACTAAAATAGCACAAATTAATCTTTCCACTCCATTTGATCCCACGTCAGGAACTAAAGTACATACTCTTGATACAGAACCTGCGGGAGTCGCATTTTATACAATGGAACCATCTTTTGATGACGATGGTACAAGATTATACATAAGTGAAGCTCTTAATAATTCAACTGGTGCTACTACTTATATGTATGTTTACAAATTATCTAATCCATTTGAATTAAGTTCTGCAACTTTTGCTGGCAAATGGCCAATTACTGCTAATGGTCAAAATATTTCTGCATACTCATGGACTTTTGGAAATAATGGTATGAAGGCTTATATTGCAACTGAGGACGCTAATGCTCACGGAGATGATATAATTTATGAATATGATTTAACCTGTCCTTATGGAATTGTAATTTGTGAAACAGATGCTGTTACAGCAATAGGGGCTCAAGTAGAAATTGCTAAAAATGTAATTTATCAAAATTCATCAACAATTTTTAAAAGATTTGATTGGTTACGAAGAAATGATGAAAGAGCTAATTTAACTAATCATGAAGTTAAATTAAATTTTCATAATCCAATTTTAGCAGCATTAAAAGCAAACTTTGAAAATTCGTTAAAAAATATTCAATTTACACAAGCATCATTAAAAAAAGAAAATTCAAGTAAAAATAAAAAAAATTGGTCTCATTGGTCTCACATAGATATTTCATTTGGACGAGTTGGCGATACAGCATCTTCTAAACCTAAAGAAGTTGAGACTTGGGGCTATATGTATGGTTTAGACAAATTAATAGATAACAAGATTTTTGGCTATGCATTTCGATATGGTACAGATGAAGTTGATTTAGAAGATGGATCAGACAATGCATTAGAAGCTCAGACATTCTCTTTAAATATGTACGGCAGCGTACCTTTAAAAAGTCAATCCAATCTAAATTTATTATTTGGTGTTAGTTATTTAATGCTAGACCAGTTGGATAAAAATAATCTAGAAAGTGGTAGCAGAAATGGAAAACAAATTTACACATCAATTAGCTATGAAAATGAAAATGAGTATACCAAATATGAATTAATTCCGTTCGGTAAGTTTGAAATGGGTATCACTCAATTTTCAGATTATACTAATTTTGATCTTATTTCTAATAATATCGAAAATCATGAAAGACTTACATTTAGAACAGGTAATGTCTCAGCAGGTTTAAAATTTGATAACATTTTATATTTAAATGACAAAACTTATAGTCGAAATGGTTTTATTGAATATATTTATGATTTAACACCAGATATCGATAATTTTGTTAGAAGCCATATCGATAATGTTTCGGTAAAAAAAACCATAAAGACACATTCATTACATAATATAAAAGGAAATATAGGTTACGAATATATGAATTCGAATGGATCAACTATCGCTTTAAATTACGAAAGATTTCAAAGCCTTGATGAGTCTGGTCATAAAGACAGTCTACTCATTAAGCTTGGAACAGCGAAGAAACAAAATGCAAATTTTGATGTGATTTATGATCCAATAAACAATAATAAAACCAAGATTAGTTACTTAAAAAACTTTGGTAATTTTAAATTCAAATTAAAATCTAATTATAATTTATTCAGCAAAATCCCAGATTATGGGGCAAACATTGAATTTTCAGGTACTTTTTAATAAATCTTGAAGTTTATTTTCTTTTTCTAAAGCTCTAACTTCATCATAACCACCGATGTGTTGATCATCAAAAAATATTTGTGGGATGGTTCTTTTTCCATTTGCTTTTTTGATCATCTCATCCATTGCACCGTCAACTGTTGCAATATTAATTTCTTTAAAGGGAGCGTTATTTCGAGTGAGTAATCTTTTTGCAGCATCACAATAATTACAAAATGGCCCTGTATAGATTACAACATTTTTCATAATTCAAAGATAGTCACCTTTTTTTATTTTACTAGTGATAAGTTTTCTAGAATATTCAAACTTTTTTCTATGTTTAATACTTTTTTGATTTACTCTTTTTCTCCATAATCTAAACGAAGAGGGTTTAATTGACCTTCTCATTATTTTAATAACGTCGGATTCTTTGTATCCAGTTTTTTTTTCAATTTCCTCAAAAGTGATACGATCTGCCCAGGCTGCCCAGATGACCCAATCTGGATCTTCAATGTTTGGCTCTGGATTTTTAACCCGAGTTATTGGCCTGTGACCTTTTTTTTTCATAAATTTCTTATATTTGATAAAAATCTTTAGTGCATTTCTTACAGTGTATGCTATATTAGACAAGATAGTCCTTCTTAGCCATCTTTAGCTCCCGGTTTTTAAGGGCTATCCCAAAATCCCTACAAATTTGCTTCTATTCAAATTGATTTTAAAATGACTACATTAATCAAATTAAAATATAGAAATATCTTATATAAAAGAGCGAGATTATGATTAATTTTTTTTGATAATGGAATTTATTCAACTTGTGGTGTTAAATTTAAATTTTAAAAAAAACTTTATATTACAACACTTTTTTAGTGATAATTTTGCAACAAATCCCTAAAATATTGAAAATGTACAATTTACATTTTCAAATCTTGGGTAATAATGATAATAATTCCCAATTAATATATTAATAATTTAAGTAGGATAATCTTATGAATAAATTTAAAACTAAAATAGCTGTTTTAGCAATAGGTTTCTTATCTTTTGCAGGTGTTCAATCTGCATCAGCAGTTGAGGGTTTATCTATTGGTGCTGCTATGAATTACAGTGGGTTCATGGCTAGAGGTAAAGAGGCAGCTACAAGTTCCGGAAACAATGTTAAGACAATAACAGAGGAAGACGGTGCTTTTGATGCTGATTATGCAAGTGTGTTTGTGGAATATGCAGTCAGTGACGTAGTATCTGTAGGACTTGAGCGTCATATTGATGACATCACAACTCCAACAAATACAAACACAAGACCAGACGGTACCGCAAACTCAGTTAAAGCAACATTTAAAGATCACACAACTCTTTATGCAAACATTAATATGCCTTTTAATACTTACTTTAAGTTAGGTTTAAGTATGGTTGATGTTGCAACGCAAGAGTCATTAGGAACAGGTGGTCAATATCCAGATGTAGATACTACTGGTATTACTGTTGGTTTAGGTTATCAATTTAATGCAGATAATGGAATGTTCATTAGAACTGAACTTTCAGCAGCTGAATATGATGATGTAAGTGCAACTAGTTCTAATGATACTGAGAAAGAAGTTTCAGTGTCAGATATGTACGGTGCATCTGCATCTATCAAAATTGGAAAATCATTCTAATAAAAAGTTAAATTAAAATTTAAAAAAGGCTGGTATTTTACCAGCCTTTTTTTTTGTTCAAATAAACTCGCCTTTAATGTAATTTAAATTATGATATTAGGTTTTATTGGAACAGGCAATATTACTTCAGATGTAATTGCTGGAATAAGTAATTCAAAAATTAATTATAAAAAAATAATTATTTCACCAAGAAATAAAAAAAAAGCAGAATATTTAAAAAAAAAATATAAAAAAATCATCATTGCTAAGAACAATCAAGCAGTTATTGATAATTCAAATTGGATATTTTTTGGTACCTTGCCAGATATAGGAGAAAAAATTTTACCTCAGCTTAAATTTAGGAAAAATCAGATTGTAATAAGTTTTATGTCTACCTTAAGTCACTCAAAATTAAAGAAATTGATAAAAATAAAATTAGATATAGTTAAGGCAATTCCAATGCCCCCAATAAGATTAGGGAAAGGTCCTATTGCCATTTTCCCAAAAAACAAAAAAGTAAGAAATTTTTTTAATAAAATTGGGACAACCATTGAAATTAGAAATGAAAAAATGTCAAAAAATTTTTGGGTGATTTCAGGGACAATGGCCTCATTTTACGAATTATTAAATGTGCTATCAATCTGGCTTATTAAAAAAAAAGTAAACAAATTAGATGCTCAAAAATATGTCACCCATTTATATTCGGCTTTAGCTGAATTAGCAGCTAGCAATTCCTCAAAATCTTTAAAACACTTGGTAGATGAACAAACCCCCGGAGGTTTAAATTGGCAGGGTGTAAATGAACTAAGAAAAACAGGATATTATAAATTATTAGAGAAATCTCTTAAAAATATTTATAAGAGATTGTAATCTAATAGAGTAATGCAAGAAAATATCTTAGAAATAAAAAACTTATCAAAATATTTTGGTGGTCTTGCTGCAGTTTCTAATTGCTCTCTTAAGGTAAAAAAAGGAACAATAACTGGAATAATAGGACCCAATGGATCAGGAAAAACTACTTTATTTAACTTGATTGCTGGAAATTTAAAATCATCTTCGGGTAATGTTCTATTCAATAATGAAAATATTACTGATGTTCCATCTTATGAACTATTTTCAAAAGGGTTATTAAGAACTTTCCAAATAGCTCACGAATTTACAAATTTATCAGTATTAGAAAATTTGATGATGGTACCAGGCAATCAATCTGGAGAAAAATTAATGAATGTTTTAATAAAACCTAGACTAGTCGCTAAAGAAGAAAATCAAATTAAAGAAAAAGCAACTGAAGTAGTAGATTTTCTAAATTTAAGTCATTTAAAGAATGAATTAGCTGGAAACTTATCTGGAGGACAAAAAAAATTATTAGAATTGGGAAGAACGATGATGGTGGACGCTAAATTAGTTCTATTAGATGAGGTTGGAGCTGGGGTTAATCGAACTTTATTAAAGGATCTAGGAACAGCTATTGAGAAGCTGAATAAGGAGAAAGGATATACCTTTTGTATGATTGAGCATGATATGGATTTTATAGGAAGATTATGTGATCCAGTAATTGTTATGGCAGAGGGATCTGTTTTATTTGAAGGTTCAGTTGAAGATGCAAAAAAAGATGAAAGAGTAATTGAAAGCTATTTAGGTAGAGGTTCAAAACTAAAAGGTAATTAAGTATGGCATTTTTTGAAGGAAACAACATGACAGGTGGATATGGCAAAGGCCCAGATATAATTAATTCATGCACAGTTAATGTTGAAAGAGGAGAAATAGTATCCATTCTTGGACCCAATGGCGCTGGAAAATCTACTGCAATGAAAGCCATGTTAGGTTTACTAAATTTAAAATCAGGCTCTGTAATTATTGATGGTAAGGACATCTCAAAACTTTCACCACAAGATAGAGTGAAAGAGGGAATTTCCTTTGTACCTCAAACAAAAAATGTATTTGCAGGAATGACAGTTGAGGAAAATTTAGAGATGGGAGCTTTTTTAGTTAATCAGGATTATACAAAAGTAATCGATGAAATTTATAATCTTTTCCCAATTTTGAATGAAAAAAGAAAACAATTTGTGGGAGAATTGTCAGGAGGTCAAAGACAACAAGTTGCGTTAGGAAGGGCGCTGATGATTAAACCATCTGTACTCATGTTAGATGAGCCAACTGCTGGTGTTTCTCCAATTGTGATGGATGAACTTTTTGATCATATTATAAAAGTAAAAAAAACAAATGTTGCAATCTTGATGGTTGAACAGAATGCAAAGCAAGCTCTCAATATTTCTGATAGAGGATATGTATTAGTCACTGGTGAAAATCGTTACTCAGGGACAGGTAAAGAATTACTAAACGATCCAAGAGTAAGAAGCTCTTTTCTAGGTGGTTAAATGGATTTTCTTAACGCATTAATTCTTTTATTAAATTATATATTTGTTCCTGCTCTTGCATATGGATCTCAATTAGCAATTGGAGCAATATTTGTAACTTTAATTTATGGAATATTGCGTTTTGCAAATTTTGCAACTGGAGACATGATGTCATTTGGCACAATGGTTGCTATACTTTTTACATGGTACTTTCAGTCAATGGGTTTAACACTTGGTTTTTTTCCCACCGCACTTTTAGCAATACCTTTTGCAATTTTGTTTATGGGTTTATACATGCTAATAATTGATAAGTTTGTATTTAAATATTACAGATTAAATAAAAGTCCTCCAGTACAATTAGCAATGGTAAGTATAGGGGTAATGTTTGTTACTCAGGCAGTAGTAAGAATTATAATTGGTCCATCGGATAGAAGATTTTTTGATGGTGAAAAATTCTTGATTAGAGCCAATGAGTTTAAGGAAATGACAGGTTTAAACGAGGGACTTGCTATTAAGTCAACTCAAGTAATTACAATTGCTGTTACAATTATTCTAGTTTCAACTTTATTCTGGTTTTTAAATAAAACTAAAACTGGAAAAAGTATGAGAGCTTATTCTGACAATGAAGATTTAGCATTACTTTCTGGAATAGATCCAAAAAAGATTGTTATGATAACATGGATGATTGCTGCAATTTTAGCGACAATAGGTGGAGTTTTATATGGTTTAGATAAAAGTTTTAAACCATTTACTTATTTCAATAATATGCTCCCAATATTTGCTGCTGCTATAGTTGGGGGAATCGGTAATCCTTTTGGAGCTTTTCTAGGAGGTTATGTTATTGCCTTTTCAGAAATACTGTTGACTTATGCATATAAGAAATTCTTTATGTATGTGTTACCAGAAAGCATGGAACCTGATGGTTTAATTCAGTTGCTTTCAACTGATTATAAATTTGCAGTATCTTTTTCAATATTGGTAATTGTATTGCTTTATCGTCCATCAGGAATATTTAAAGGAAAGATATTGTGAGAAAAAATTTAAATGTAATTGCAGCTTACAGTATTATGATGGGATTAATTATCCTAGTAGGTATATTTCAATCTTGGAATATTGCTTTATCTATCTTTAATCTTTGTTTGATCTCAGCTGTCATGACGATGGGTGCTAATATTCAATGGGGTTATGCTGGTTTAATTAACTTTGGAATAATGGGCTTTACCGCATTAGGTGGTCTAGCTGCAGTTTTAATTTCTGTAAATCCAGTTCAAGAGGCTTGGAGTGCAGGGGGTACCAACATTCTTTTAAGTCTATTTCTTATTATTGGAATTGTTTTAGCTGTTAGATTTGTTCTTAAAAGATATCAAAAATCTAAAATCAGAAATTACGTTATCGGTGCAATAATCATTTCTGGAATAATTATTATACGATTTGTCTCTGAACCTGGCATTGAAGCAATTGAGAAAGTAAATCCAGCAAGAACTGGATTTTTAGGTGGACTAGGGCTTCCAATAATTTTTTCTTGGATTGTCGGTGCTTTTTTTGCAGGAGGATTAGCTTTTGTCATTGGAAAGGTAGCATTAGGCTTAAGAGCTGATTATTTAGCAATAGCCACATTACTAATATCTGAAATAGTAATAGCAATTATAAAACATGAAGATTGGCTTACTAGAGGTGTTAAAAATGTTATTGGTTTAAAACGTCCTGCTCCTTATGAGGTAAATTTACAACAAACAGATTGGTTTATAAATCTAGTTGAAAAATTTAATTCGGGAAAACTAGCTTTGATTTCTGATCTGTCAGAAAGACAAGCGGCTCTTAATCAATTTGTAATAGAAGGATCATCAGTATTTGTAAAACTTTGTTATTCAGGTTTATTTTTAGTTGTAGTGATTATTCTTTTAATCTTAACTCAGAAAGCTCTTTATTCTCCTTGGGGAAGAATGATGAGAGCTATCAGAGATAATGAAGAAGCTGCTAATGCTATGGGGAAAAATGTAGTTAAACAACATTTGTTAATTTTTGTTTTAGGATCTGCAATAGTTGGAATTGCAGGAGCTATGCTAGTAACTCAAGATGGATTATTTACACCGGGAAGCTACAGACCTTTGAGATACACTTTTTTAATTTGGGTAATGGTAATTATTGGTGGAAGTGGAAATAATTTTGGAGCAATTCTTGGAGGTTTTGTAGTTTGGTTCTTATGGATTGAAGCAGCACCAATTGGATTGTATCTAATCAATTTAACAACTTCAGGTTTAGAGGATACACATTTTTTAAAAGTTCATTTAATTGAAAGTGTTCCTTATTTTAGATTTTTAATGATGGGAATAGGTTTATTATTAATAATGAGGTATCGGCCAAAGGGTATACTTCCTGAAAAAATAGAAATAAAGTAAGATTATGAAATATATTATTACAGGTGCTGCTATAGCTTGGGCTTTGTATATGGCAGACAAATATTTATTTTTTTAGAATTATTGATTACAACTCCAGATTTATTGCCATACCAAGAATAATGATAATAATGTTGCAAATTATTATGAATTGAAGAAAACAAATTAATAAAAAAAACCCCAGCGAATTTCTTCGCTGGGGATTAAATAATATTAAATATTATCTTTGTTTTTTAGTTTTGAATTTTCCGCCTTTAACTTCTTGTTCTAAGAAAGAACCTTCAGCTTCACCGACGCTAGTAAAAGTAACTCCGGTTGCACCTTCATAGTCAACTTTTTTACCTTTAGCTAATAAATCTAAACCTTTTTTAAGTTCACCTGGGTATATTTTTTTTCCAGGACCATTAGCAACATCCATAATATTTTTTGCAATTGATGCTCTGTCAGTTGAGTTACCTGCTTGCATAGCTAAAACTATTAAAGCAGCTGCATCATAAGATTCTCCTGTGTATGGACCAGAACTATCTATACCAGCAGCACTTGCTACTTTAGCAAATACTCCAGCTCCTTTTCCAGTTGAACCAGGTAACGAACCAAAAGATTTATTCAAATCTTTTCCAAATGCATCAACCAATGACTGACCAATCATACCATCTGATAAAATAAATCTATCAAATGCACCAGAGTCTAAAGATGCTTGAATAATACCTTTACCACCCTGGTCTAAGTAACCTATTACCGCTACTGCATCTCCGCCAGCTGAAGCAAGAGTTGCTACTTCAGATGAGTAGTCTGCTTTACCGTCTTCGTGTGCAGTTACTGTAGTCACCTTAATACCATGAGCCTCAACAGCTGCTTTATAAACATCTGCTAAACCTTTTCCATAGTCGTTATTAGTATAAGTAATTGCTACACTTTTAATTTTTCTGTCTTTAGTAACATCAGCTAAGATTTGACCACCTCTTGCATCTGAAGGAGCTGTTCTAAAAAAGTATCCTTTATCATCAAGAGTTGTTAAACCTGGAGATGTTGCTGAAGGTGAAATCATTACAACACCGTTTGGTACTGCAACATTAGATGCAATCGCACCTGTTACACCTGAACAGTCAGCCCCCATAATTGCCGCAACACCTTGTGCAATAACACCCTCGGCTGCTGCTGTTGCTGCCGCTGAGTCAACACAAGTTGAGTCAGCTCTTACAACTGAAATTTTTTCACCACCAAGTAATGATCCAGAGTCTGACGCTTCTTTAAAAGCAAGTTCTGCAGATGCTGCCATAGCTGGTGTTAGGGATTCAATTGGACCAGTAAATCCTAATATAATTCCCATTTTTACTTCTGCAAAAACATTTGTTGTAAAAGTAGAAACAAATATAAATGCAGCCACAAATAGTTTTTTCATTATTATCCTCTTTTATTGTTAACAATTTTTAAAAACCAAATTAAATCTGATTTATAAAAAGTTGCAATAAGCAAATTATTTAATTTTGTGTAGAAAATACACAGAAGTAATTACTATTATTCCACCCAATATGAACAAAATAGTCGGCACTTCACCAAAAACTAGATATGTAAGAATTATTCCAAATATTGGAAAAAGAGAATAAAAAGGAAAAATCTTACCAACAGTATAAAATTTATATAAATAAAACATCAACAGGTGTGCACATAATGATACTATCACTGCTTGGTAAGATATGAGCATCCATGACTCAAAATTTATTTTCTCAATATTTTCTTGAATATTACCCTCAAAGAAAAATGAAATAATTGAGAGTATTATAAAACCAAAAACACCAGTGCTAGCATTTATCATACTTATTGGCAGCTCTTTTAATTGTCTTGAATAAACTTGTGCTAGTCCAAAAAATAAAGCCATAAGACTTGCAAAAAATAGACCCAAATAGTTTTCTGTTAATTTAGGATCAAAAAAAATTATAATTATTCCAAGAAAGGACGTGAAAATCAAAATCCATTTATTTTTGCTTATATTTTCATTTAATAGAAACGCACTTGCTAGTATTCCAAACGGTATCGCAAGTTGAGATCCTAAAATTATAGGAGCAATTATTGAGGAATGAAATAATGATAGATTCATAAATACATAAACTAAAACGCCCATAGATATTGAAAATAGTATCAATGGTTTAAAAAACTTTTTATTTGGTAATTTAAATTTCCAAAAAGGTATTAGTAATAAAAAGACTAATCCCATTCTTAATGAGGCCATTAAGATGGGTGGAACAGAATTATTAAGAGCTAACTTAGCTACAGGAAACGCACTCCCGTGAGCTATCATTATAAAAATTAAAATGAGAAAGTGTTTAAGTGGCAATTTTTCTGATTAGAAGTATTTTTTAAAGGTTTCATTAATTGATAAAACACCATAATCATTTAATCCACCAATAATCAACTGTAAAGCAACAAGTAAAATAAAACCTAAACCAATATAGGCAATCCAAAGATGTCTTTGAATATAATTAGCTAGATAGGTAGCTAATGCACCAGTAAGAACAACTGACAAGATAAGTCCAAACATCATGTACCCAAAATTTCCTTTTGCAGCACCTACAACACCAATGACGTTATCAAAACTAATAGTTATGTCTGCAAAAAGGACTTTATAAATGCTTTTAATAAAAGAGGGCTCTTTTGATTTTTTAGTAGGTGATTTGATCTTTTTAATTTCAAATAAATCTTTTCTTAAATCATTAACAATCCAGATTAAAAGAAGACCACCAATTATTTTAACCCAATAAAATTGAAAAAGGTAAGTTGCAAAAATAGCAAATAAAACTTTAAAGACAAGTGCACCGACTACACCCCAAAAAATGATTAATTTTCTATTTTTAGGTACAAAATTTGCAGCGATTAAACCAATTATAATTGCATTATCTGCAGCTAAGATAATATCAATAAATATGATCTGTAAGAGTATGAGTGATTCTTCTAACAAGGTAATATTATTTTAAAAAACAATTATAATTGTTAGATTTCTGTTGTCTATTACTAGTAATTAATATTTCGATTTTTCACCAGCTATAACTGCTTTTAACTGGTCATATTCTTTACAATTACAATCTTTTAAAACTTCAAGTCTTTCAACTGCAAGATTATGTCTATTTGTGGCTACGTATAGTTCACCAAGGTATTCATTTATACCAGTATGCTTTGGATCAATTTTTAATCCTTGTAGATAAAATTTTTCCCCATTTTCAAAATCTCCAAGTTTTCGAGTTGTAAAACCAAGATAATTTAATGTATCAGCTTTATTTGGAAAATTTTTATTTGATTGAACCAATAATTTTTGCGCTTTCAAATAACTTTTTTTTGCTTTTTCTAACTTATCTTTTTTTTCAAAGTTTTTTGCTGCTTTAATATGTGTAACAGCCATATCATATTTTGTTTTAGTTTTAGAGGAACCGCTATCGCTCGATCCTGCAGCATATGAGCTTGAGACTACCAAAGTAGATATAAATAGTGAAATAATTAAATTTTTAATCATATAAATTTTTTCATTTTATTTAATGTTTCTAGTCTTAGTCCATTATCCAGTAAATTTTTTCTTATAGATTTAGCTGTTTCCAAAGAACTAATATTATCGCCATGTATACATACAGAGTCGATTTCACAAGGTATTTGTTTCCCACTGTGACAATTAAGTGACTGAGTTTGTACCATCTTTAATACGTGTTTTTTTGCTTGCTCTGGGTCAGTGATTAAAGCATGAGGTTTTTTTCTTGATACAAGATTTCCATCATCTTCATAATTTCTGTCAGCAAATATTTCACAAGCAATTTTCATATCTAATTTTTTAGCAGCTTGTTCCATTTTAGATCCAGTCGGCACTAAATAAATTAACTCTGGATTTACTTTTTTAATTACTTTTGCTAAAGTCGTTGCTAAATCAATATCCTCACATGCCATATTATTTAAAGCTCCGTGAGGTTTTATATGAGTTACATTTTCACCATGGTTAGACGAAATTGTTTGAAGAATTTCATATTGATCAGTTATTAATTTTTCTAATTCAGAAGAGGATAAATTCATTCGTTCTCTCCCAAAATTTTCAGGATCATTAAAAGAAGGATGTGCTCCTATACTGACACCATTTTTTTTTGATATTTCTACAACTTTATTCATTGTTTCCTTATCACCTGCATGATAACCACATGCTATATTTGCTGAATTAACTATTTCAAGTAAGTCAGGATCATGCTTGTTAGAATGATGTTTAGATTTCTCGCCTAAATCACAATTTATATTAATTTCAATACTCATTATTCTTCAGTATAACATGGCATGATAAAAAATATATCAAATCTTGGTGACGCAGCTTTATATTGTGATTTTGGTAAAGAGGTAAATAAAGACATTAACACACAAGTAATCAAATATTTTAAAACTATTCAAAAAAAAAATATTACAGGAGTGAATAATATTACCCCATCTTATAATAAATTAATTATTTCTTTTGATCTTAAAAAAATTAATTTTAATAAACTTAAAAAAGCAATTGATAATATAGAAATTATTAAAGGCGATAGCATACAAAACAAAAGATTTGAAATTCCTGTCTGTTGTGAAAAAGAATTTTCTTTAGACATAAAAAGATTAGAAGAAAAACTTAAGATGAAAGAGGAAAAAATATACGAGAGTTTTTTTGAAAAAGAATTTTTTTGCTATATGACAGGTTTTATCGCAGGAATGCCTTTTCTTGGAGATTTAGATGAAAATCTTAGAGCAAAACGTCTTGATACCCCGAGGGTTAAAGTGCCAAAGGGTTCAATTGGTTTGACTGAGCAATTTGCCAATATCTACACTTTTGAAAGCCCTGGGGGATGGAATATCATTGGAAATACTCCATTAAATATTTTTGATAGCACCAAAGAAAAAGAGCCCAATTTAATTAATCCAGGTGATTTAGTTATATTTAAGAGAATTACCAAAGAAAAATATCAAAATTATCATGAATAAAAATTATTTTGAAATTATAAGGGCTGGTATTAATTCAACTTTCCAAGATCTTGGAAGAAATAATCTTTATCATATAGGAGTTCCATTCAGTGGAGCTATGGATAATAGAAATTATTTATTGGCTAATAAACTTATTGGAAATGATTATGATGATCCAGTAATAGAATTTGCATATCAGGGCCCTCATTTGAAATATCATGGAGATAAAATTAATATTGCTATTACTGGTGATGTCAGTTTCAAAATTAAAAAAGGTGACAATTTAATTGATGGAGAATGTTATCAATCATTCATTTTAGAAAATGATGACGAGTTAGATATTTTATCAACTAATAAATCTGTTTATGGATATCTAGCAATCAGTGGCACATTTGATTTAAAATTTCAATGGTCTAGTTGTTCAACTAATACTAAAGCAAAGATAGGATCTAACAATGGAGAAAAATTATCTGATAACCAAAAAATTAATGTTAAAGAAATTAATAATAACTTCGTGAATAGAAAATTAAATTATGTTAATACAAAAATAGAAAATATTAGAGTAATTAAAGGAACAAATTTTAATTATTTTTCTGAAGAGGGTAAGAAAATTTTTTTTAAAAATGAGTTTAAAGTCTCTAAATTATCCGATCGTATGGGAATGAGATTAGAGGGAAAAAAAATAGAAAATATAGTTGATACTAATATTAGATCTGAAGGCTTAATTAAGGGCGTGATACAAGTGCCGGCTGATGGCAATCCAATCATCATGCTCTCAGATCATGGTACTATAGGGGGGTATCCTAAAATAGGCGTCGTTGTGAGTGCCGATTATGACAAATTGGTTCAATTAACTCCTGGCTCAAAAGTCAAATTTCAGGAGGTCGATTTAAATAGTGCAGAAACTCTTTTTAAATTGTATGACTTAGAAACTCAAAATTTAATTTCACAAATATAATGAATATTTTAAAAAGTTTACCTGGCCCATTACTGATATTTTTTGGTGCTCTTAGTTTAAGCTTTGGTGGACTTATAGTAAAATCTTTTGAGGGAGCAACATTGTGGCAGATATTATTTTGGAGATCCTTATTCTTCTCTCTTACCGTTTTAACTTTTTTGATAATCACCTACAAAAGCAAAGTTTTAAAATCGTTTTATGACTCTGGATTACCAGGTTTTATTGGTGGATTAATATTATCTATTGGTTTTTGTGGTTACGTTTTTGCTATGTATAATACTACTGTTGCTAATACTAATTTCATCATATCACTTCAAATCTTATTTTTAGCTATATTTGGTTTCTTTTTCTTAAAAGAAAAAATTAATCTAATTACTTTAATCTCAATTATTTTAGCAATGTCTGGAGTGCTGTTAATGGTTGGAAATTCATTATCTCCAGGAGAATTATCTGGAAATTTAGCAGCTTTCACAATGCCAATTACTTTTGCAGTTTTAATAATGATCGTTAGAAAATTTCCGTCAGTTGACATGGTCCCAGCACAGTTCGTTGCAGGTATAAGTTCATGTCTTATTGGTTTATCACTTTCACCTACAATAATGATTTCACCTCATGATATTTTTTTAGGTTTTTTAGCAGGATTTTTTCAAATAGGTTTCGGTTTTATATTTATAACAATTGGTGCAAGAACAACTCCTTCTGCGATGGTTGGAATAATCATGCTATCCGAATCCGTTCTTGGTCCTATTTGGGCTTTTCTTTTTGTAAACGAAATACCCTCATTGTATGGATTGATAGGAGGAGCAATAATACTTTTTGCTGTATTACTACAGTTTTACACGCTTTTAAAAAAGCCTAAGGCAATCGTTTCCAATTGACATTTTATGTCACTTATAGGACTATTGTTTCACGGGAGAGACTACAGATTATCGTAGCGCCGAAGGAGCAACCGCCCAGGAATCTCTCAGGCAAAAAGGACCGTAACATATTAACTCTGGAAAGAGATTTAATTCTCGCCGAAGGAGCAAAACTCTCAGGCAAATATACAGATGGGTATAATGAGTTAATATGGGAACAAAAAAAACATCACTTTACCAATTACATCAAGATTGTAACGCAAAGTTTGTTGAATTTGCAGGTTATCATATGCCAATTCAATATTCTGAAGGTATTGTAGAGGAGCATAAATTCACAAGAAATCACTCTGGTATTTTTGATGTTTCACATATGGGTCAATTATTTATTTATGGTGGTGAAGAATTAATTAAAGATTTAGAAAAAATTTTTCCATTAGATTTGAAAAATTTGAAACTAAATCATTCTAAATACAGCTTCCTGATGGATAAAGATGCTGGAATACAAGATGATTTAATCATTACAAAAATTGATGAAGGTTTTTTAATAATTCTTAATGCAGCGTGTAAAGACAATGATTTTAAAATTTTAAAGGAACTTTTAAAAGAAAAGTACAAAATGGTTTTGGATGAAAATAGATCTTTAATAGCAATTCAGGGACCTAAATCATCACAAATCTTAAATGAACTTGTTGATGGGGTAAAAGATTTAAATTTTATGTCTGGAAACTGGTTCTTATTTGATAATCAGAAAGTATACATTACTCGATCTGGGTATACAGGTGAAGATGGTTTTGAAATATCAATTCTAAACAATTACGCGGATAAATTGACCAGAGAATTAATTAATAAAGGATCTAAATTAGCAGGCTTAGGAGCAAGAGATACTCTAAGATTAGAAGCTGGTTTATGCTTGTATGGTCATGACCTTGATAAAGATAAAACTCCAGTTGAAGCGAATTTGAAATGGGCAATTTCAAAAGAAAGAATTTCCAAAGGTGACTTTATTGGTTCGGACATAATTATTAAGCAATTAAATGATGGTGTCACCAAAATAAGAGTTGGGATTAAACCTGAGGGAAGAATAATTGCTAGAGAAAAAACAAAAATATTCAACCAATCAGATGTTCATATTGGAGAAATTACTAGTGGTACATTTGGGCCAAGTGTAAATGGACCTGTAGCAATGGGCTATGTGGAAAATGAATTTTCAAAAAAAAACACTAAAGTATTCTTAGAGGTACGAGGTAAAAAATATGCAGCAAACATTTGCAGTTTACCATTTTATAAAAAAAGTTACGTAAAAGGAGTAAATCAATGAGTGAAGTGAAATATTCTAAAGAACATGAATGGATAAAATTAGAGGGTGATGTTGCAACAATCGGCATAACAAAGCATGCAACAGAGATGCTAGGAGATATTGTGTTTGCAGAGCTACCGGAAAAAGGTTCTAATGTTGAAAAAGATGGTACAGCAGGAGTTGTAGAGTCTACTAAAGCTGCAAGTGATGTTTATACTCCAGTGAGTGGTGAGGTTGTAGATACAAATCAAGAAATTGTAGATGATCCATCCAAAATAAATCAAGACCCTGAAAATTCTGCTTGGTTCTTCAAATTAAAAATAAAAGATAAATCTGAAATGGACTCTTTAATGAACAAAGATGACTATGATAAATTTGCAAAGGAGAATAATACCTAATGTTACATAATTCTGAAAAAGATTTTATAAAAAGACACATCGGTCCATCTGAAGATGATCAATCTAAAATGTTAAAAAAATTAAATTATAAATCATTGGATGATTTAATTAATAGTACTGTTCCAGAAAAAATACAGTTTAAGGGTGAACTTAATATTGGTGAGTCTAACTCAGAATACGAAGCATTAAGAAAATTAAAAGCAATTTCTAAAAAAAATGAAATTTACTCAAATTTTATTGGCATGGGCTATTATGGTACATACACACCTTACGTAATTTTAAGAAATATATTGGAAAATCCAGGCTGGTACACATCATATACGCCTTATCAACCAGAAGTGGCTCAAGGAAGACTGGAGATGCTTTTAAACTTTCAACAAATGATTGTTGATTTTACAGGAATGGATATTGCAAATGCATCTTTACTCGATGAAGGTACAGCAGCAGCAGAGGCTATGGGTTTAAGTTATAGACTTGATAAAAGTGATAGTAACTTGGTTTTTGTCTCAGAAAATTGTCACCCCCAAACTGTTGAGGTTATAAGAACTAGAGCAGAGCCTATGGGTCTCAAAGTTCTTGTTGGAAATGAAGATAAAGTTTTAGAACAATTAAAAGAGGATATAGTTTGTGGAATATTGCAGTATCCTGGAACTTTGGGAGATATTAAAGATCCAAGCGAGGCAATAAGCATAATTCATAAAAAAAATGGTAAAGCTATTTTAGCTTGCGATCTTCTTGCGCTTGCAAAGCTTAAAACACCGAGAGAACTTGGCGCTGATATTGCAGTTGGTAGTTCACAAAGATTTGGTATTCCAATGGGTTATGGAGGACCACATGCAGCATTTTTTGCAACAAAAGATGAATACAAAAGATCTATGCCAGGTAGAATAGTTGGCGTTTCAGTAGATAGGCATGGAAACAAGGCTTATAGATTGTCACTACAGACTAGAGAGCAGCACATCAGAAGAGACAAAGCTACAAGTAATATTTGTACCGCTCAAGCATTGTTAGCTATAGTATCTGCAGCCTATGCTATTTATCATGGTCCAGATGGAATTAAGAAAATTTCTGAAAGAGTTTCTCAATTAGCAAAAAATTTCGCTGATAAAATAAAACAATCTGGATATGAAATATATTCTGATTACTTTTTTGATACTGTTACAATTATTACCAAAGAAAAGACTGATCAAATTTATAAAAATGCTTTAAATCAAAAAGTTAATATTCGAAAAGTAAACTCTGAAATGCTTGCTGTTTCTTTTGATGAGAAGAAAAATGTATATAGAGTAAATCAACTATTAAAAATTTTTAATGCAGCAGAATCCATAAAAAAAGAAGATCCAACAGTAAGTTTACCCAATTTACCAAAAAGTTTACTGAGAACTTCTAAATATTTAGAACATCCTGTTTTTAACTCATATCGTTCTGAGACAGAAATGCTCAGATACCTTAAAAAGTTAGAGGATAAGGATATAGCTCTTAACAGAACCATGATAGCGTTAGGCTCTTGCACTATGAAATTAAATGCCACTGCAGAAATGATACCTATCTCCTGGAGAGAATTAGCTGAGCCCCATCCATTTGTACCTATTGAGCAGATGGAGGGATATAGAACATTATTCACAGATTTAAAAAACTGGTTAAGATCAATTACTGGTTTTTCGGGAGTTTCACTTCAACCAAATGCAGGCGCCCAAGGCGAATATGCAGGACTAATGGTAATTAGAAAATATCATTTAGATAGAGGTGAAAAAAATAGAAACATATGTTTAATACCAAGCTCTGCACACGGAACCAATCCTGCTAGTGCACAAATGGTTGGAATGAAAGTGGTTGTAGTTAATTGTGATAAAGAAGGTAATGTTGATTTTGATGATTTAAAGAAAAAAGCAGAGCTTCATTCAGAAAATTTAGGAGCCTTGATGGTCACATATCCATCTACTCATGGAGTATTTGAAGAAAAAATTATGGATATATGTGAACTAATTCATAAACATGGTGGGCAAGTTTATATGGACGGGGCAAACTTGAATGCATTAGTTGGTATCGCTAAACCTGGAAATTTTGGTCCGGATGTTTGTCATATAAATTTACATAAAACATTTTGTATCCCTCATGGTGGGGGTGGACCAGGTATGGGACCTATTGCATGTAAAAAACATCTACAAGTTTATTTGCCTAATCATCCAGTTGTGAAAGATTGTGGTCCAGCAACGGGAATTGGAGCTGTGTCTGCTGCTCCATGGGGAAGCTCAAGTATTTTGTCAATTTCTTGGATGTATATAAAAATGATGGGATCAGAGGGATTAAAACTAGCTTCTAAAGTTGCGATACTAAATGCAAATTATATTGCTGAAAGACTGAAAGATCATTATCCAATTTTATACAAAGGTTCAAATGGTAATGTTGCGCATGAATGTATAATTGATATTAGGTCAATCAAATCAGAAACGGGTGTCACTGAGGAAGATATCGCAAAAAGATTAATTGATTTTGGTTTTCATGCACCAACAATGTCTTGGCCTGTTGCTGGAACAATGATGATTGAACCTACAGAAAGTGAGACCTTGTCAGAGCTAGATAGGTTTTGTGACACCTTAATTAAGATTAAACAAGAAATTGATCTAGTTAAAACTGGTAAATTTGATAAAGTTGATAATCCAATTAAAAACGCTCCTCATACTGATACTGAGTTAGCTTCAGATAATTGGACACACAAGTATTCTAGAGAAGAGGCCGCTTATCCAGCTAAATTTTTAAAAGTAAATAAATTTTGGCCACCAGTTGCAAGAGTAGACAATGTTTATGGTGATAAAAATATTTTTTGCACATGTCCTAGCATGGATGAATTTAAAGAAGATGCAGCATAATTATTGATGAAAATTGCTGTAGTTGGTTCAGGCATTTCAGGATTAAGTGCTGCTTATTATCTCTCAAAAAAGAATCACGTAGATCTTTTTGAAAAAGAAGATCACTTTGGTGGTCATTCACATACAATTGACCTTATGATTGGAACTAAAAAAGTTCCAGTAGATATAGGCTTTATAGTGTTTAATTTTGAAACTTACCCAAATTTAATTAATTTTTTTAATGAAAATAAAATTGAAATTGAAAAAAGCAACATGTCTTTTTCTGTATCAGTACAAGACTCAAACTTTGAATACTGTGGAAAAGGATTAAGTGGAATTTTTTCCAATAAGGTAAATTTATTTAATATTAAATTTCTAAAAATGTTTTATGATATTATAAAATTTTATAAAAAATCTGATAAACTTGATAATTTAAATGAGAAAATCACATTGGGTGATTATTTAATTAAAAACAATCTTTCAAAAGAATTTATCAATTATCATTTAATACCTATGGTGTCAGCAATCTGGTCGATGCCACCATATGCTGCGAATAAGATGCCCTTAAAATTCTTTTTAAAATTTTTTCAAAATCATGGATTATTTAAACTTAAAAATAGACCACAATGGTACACAGTCTCGAATAGAAGTAGGTCATATGTAAAAACTATTCTATCAAAAATTAGTGGAGAATATTTTAAGAATTATAAAGTCAATAAAATCATTAGTAAATCAAATGGTATTGATTTGTATTATGGTGGAAAAAATGAATTTTTTGATTACGACAAAGTAATTATTGCAACACATGCGGACGAAGCATTATCAATTATTGAAAATCCAACTGATCAAGAGAAAGAAGTTTTGTCAAATTTCAGTTATAAAGAAAACTTGGCTTACATACACACAGATGAGACAGTTATGCCAAAAAACAAGAATGCCTGGTGTGCTTGGAACTCTTCTATGAAGAAAAATGAAATTGAAAAAAATTCAATCACTTATTGGTTAAATTTACTTCAAAATTTAGAATGTGAGAAAAATATATTTCTTACACTAAATCCATACCTCGATATTGATGAAACAAAAATTTTGAAAAAAGTTAAATTCACTCACCCGTATTTTGATCAATCTGCCTTAGATTATCAAGGTAGGCTTAAAAATTTGCAAAATAAAAGAAATATTCTTTTTTGTGGTAGTTATTTTGGTTACGGTTTTCATGAAGATGGAATAAAATCATCAATTGAAATGCTAAAAAACCTTGATGACTAGCTCAATCTATAATGGAACGGTAATACACAAAAGATTTAAACCAAAAAAACATTATTTTAAGTACAGTGTATTTTCATTATTAATTGATTTATCTGATCTAAATAGTCTGAATAAAAATATAAGTTTTTTCTCATATAATCGGTTTAATCTAATTAGTTTTTTTGACAAAGATCATGGTCAAAGAGATGGCTCATCTTTGACTGAATGGGTGAAAAAAAATTTAGAGGAAAATAATATCTTTTCAAAAGATATAAGAATAAAGCTTTTGTGCTATCCAAGAATTTTTGGTTATGTGTTTAATCCTCTTAGTGTTTTCTTTGTTTATGATCATAATGAAAATTTAATTTCAATATTATATGAGGTAAAAAATACTTTTGGAGAACAACATACTTATATTTTTAGAGTAGAGAAAAATAACATATTACAACACAACTGTTTCAAAAAATTTCATGTGTCTCCGTTTATTGAAATGAATTGTAATTATTTTTTTAGAATCTTAAAACCATCTGAAAAGATTTCAGTCATAATTGATCAATATCAGCAAAATGAAAAAATCTTATTTGCATCACAAGAAGGAAAAAGGGTAGATTTTACAACCATAGAACTACTTAAATCATACATAAAACATCCTTTAATGACATTTAAAATTATATCGGCGATACATTTTGAAGCCTTTAAATTATGGCTGAAAGGAATAAAATTTGTAAAAAAAAAACTTAAAATTAAAAATAATATTACTTTTGAGAATTAATGGGCTTGTATAACTTTTCAGATCAAATCGTCTTTAAAATTTTAAGAGATATTGAGCATGGGTATTTAGAGATCACAAAATATAATGGTGAATTATTAAAATTTGGAAACCCTAATAGTCCTTTAAAATCAGATTTAAAGATAAAAAAACCAAATTTTACTTTTAACTTAATAAAAGGTGGAAGTGTTGGTTTTGCAGAATCTTATATGAGGGATGAATTTGAAACTGATAATCTTTCAAATTTGATAGAAATCACTGCAAGAAATATTAAAACAATTTATAAATTTTCAGGTCTATTAGACTTTCCAATGGTTAATTACGTAAAAAATATATTTATTAAAAACACCAGAGGTCGAAGTAAAGATAATATTTCAAAACATTACGACTTAGGCAATGAGTTTTTTGCACTATGGCTTGATAAAACCTTAACATATTCAAGTGCAATATTTGATGAGAGAAATAAAGATTTGTCTAATGCACAAAATAATAAATATCAAAAATTAATCGATTTAATAAAACCAAATAACGGTGACAAAATTTTAGAGATCGGATGTGGTTGGGGTGGTTTTGCTGAATATTTAGGAAAAAAATATGATGTTAAATTAGATTGTATTACTATATCGAAAAAACAATTTGAATACGCAAAAAAAAGAATTCACCAATGTGGCTTAAACGAAAAAGTAAATATTGAAATTAAAGATTATAGAGATTTAAAAAATAAATATAATTCAATAGCTTCAATAGAAATGATAGAGGCTGTTGGACAAAATTACCTAGAGAGTTATTTTAAAACTATTAAAGATAATCTATCAGATGATGGAAGAGCTGCTATTCAGGCTATTACAATAGATGATAATATGTTTGACCGATATAAAAACAAGACAGACTTTATCCAAAAATATATTTTTCCTGGAGGTTTTTTACCAAGTAAGAATATTATTAATAAATATGTTTCGGAAAATGGTCTAGCTATCAAGTCATATGACTCCTATGCAGATCATTATTCTGATACATTAGCAATATGGAGAAATGAATTTAATAAGAAGTGGGATTTAATAAAGAAACAAGGATTTGATTTAACTTTCAAAAGAATGTGGGAATTTTACCTTTCTTATTGTGAGGCAGGTTTTAAATCCAAAAATATAGATTTAATTCAATTTTCACTTCAAAATAAATGATCTTTAAAGGAAACGAATGATTAAACTTAGAAATAGCAAATCAATTTTATTGATAATTTTTCTTTTCTTAATTACAAACTGCTCAAAAAATAGCGCTATGAAACCAGAAGATTTTAAAAATAAAGAACCTAGATTGATTATTGAAAATTATTTGTCTGGCAATGTAAAAGCTTGGGGTGTGCTTCAAAATAGATCTGGAAAAGTCACAAGACAATTTTCTGCAGATTTAAACGGAAAATGGGATGGTAAACAACTGATACTTGACGAAAAATTTAACTGGGATGATGGGGAAATTCAAACCAGACAATGGCAGATCACTAAAATTGATGAAAATAATTATGAGGGTATGGCAGGAGATGTTGTTGGTAAAGCTAAAGGATATTCGTATGGTCCAGCTTTTAAATTTGAATATGTTTTGTTAGTCCCAGTCAAAGGTAAAGAAATGAAAATTACTTTTGATGATTGGATTTTTAAACAAGATGAACGTGTAGCAATTAATAGGGCTACAATGACTAAGTTTGGTTTCAAAGTCGCTGAATTAACTGTAGTGTTTGTTAAAGATTAATTTTTTTTTTGATATTTTGTAAGTTTTCCAATTAATCCAAAATAAATTTTGTTTGGTAAGAAACTTAATACTTTCAATATAGTTGTTAAAGATTTTGGAAAATGAATTTCAAAAGAATTTTTGTTTATTAAACCATCATAAATTTTTTCTGCAGCATATTCAGAAGTTTTTAAGAAAGGCATTTTAAAATCATTTTTGTCAGTCATTGGTGTTTTAATAAAACCTGGTGAGACAAGACACACCCGAACATTTGATCTACCAAAATCGAAATATAAGCTTTCAGCTAAATTATTTAAAGCTGATTTCGATGGCCCATATCCAGTTGAATTAGGTAATCCTCGGTAACCAGCGATTGAGGAGACTATAGTTATTGTCCCACTTTTTCTATCTTTAAAATATTTCTCTACAGCTTTAATACTATTTAATGTTCCAAAAAAATTTACTTTAAATACATTTTCAATTTGCTCAACATCAATATCTTTTTCTTTCTTGGGATCCCATGTACCAGTTGAAAAAAAACAAATATCCACACCCTGAAAAGTATCTACTATATTCTGAAAAACTTCTTTACATTTATTCTTATCGGTTACGTCTAATGGAAAAGAACTAATATTTTCATGCTCTCCACATGTTTCTTTTAGTAAATTTTCACGTCTTGCAGATATTGCAACATTCCAACCTTCTTTAGCAAATTTTATTGCTAAAGCTTTACCAATTCCTGTGCTACCACCTGTGATCCAAATAGTTTTTTTATTCATATTATAAAGATGTATAATACTAATATGCTAAAAAATAAATTTTATTCATTAATTCTTTTTTTAATTGTCACTTTTTCTGCATCATTTACTGGAGGTTTAGTCTCAATTAGCTTCAAAGAGCCCTGGTATTCTAGTCTTGTGAAATCGAATTATAATCCACCAGATTGGATATTTGCACCTGTTTGGACAACACTTTACATAATGATGACATTAGCTATTTGGTTTTTTTGGCATAGTAAAAAAAGTGATGTAAATACAATTTATATTTATTTTATACATATAGTTTTTAATGCAACTTGGAGTATTGTTTTTTTTGGACTACATCAAATATTTTTTGCATTAGTTGTCCTTGTGATTTTGATAACTTTGATAATAATTTTGATTATTAGATTTAAACGTGTCAATTTTGTAAGTTATTACTTAATGATTCCATATTTACTTTGGTGTTTCTATGCTTTATTTCTTAACTATAACTTAATGGTGCTAAATTAAATGGATGATGTTGTAATAGTTGGCGGGGGAATAATTGGTACAGCAACTGCTTATTTCCTATCTAAAGAGGGAAGAAAAGTTAAAGTAATTGAGAGAGACCCAACTTATAAATCAGCTTCCTTTCCTTTATCTCTTGGCGGTTTTAGAAGACAATTTTTTCAAACGGAAAATATTTTATTAGGTAAATTTGCTAGAGAATTTATTTTTCAAATACCAGAGTTACTGAAAACAGAAAAAAATCCTAATCCTACTGCAAGCATGGTACCAAATGGATATCTATTAATGTTTGGCCCAGAACATGCAGATGAACAATATAGGGCTCTTGAAAATCATAAAGCATGTGACGCTGGAACAAAGAACATCAAAGGTTCCGAGTTAGACAAGTTTTTTCCTTATATAAACAAAGAAGGAATAGAAACGGCTACATTTACTGACAATAAAAGTGAAGGATGGATTGATCCTTTCCTTTTTCACACAGCATTAAAAAGTAAAGCGATAGAGCAAGGTGCAGAATTTGTTAAAGGTGAAGTTAAGTCTTTATCGGAAATAAATGCTAAAACGATAGTTTCTGCCGCTGGATGTTGGACAAAAGAATTATTGGAAGATATTCCTGTAGAGCCTCAAAAGCACACAGTTTTTAGAATAAAGTGTCCAAAACATATTCCTGAAATGCCATTAACTGGAGATTTAACAACAGGAGTTTATTGGAGACCTGAAGGTAAAGAGTATTTAGCTGGCTCACCAAAATCAGTTTTTGATGCTACAGATCTTGAACCAGCCTGGGACGATTTTGAAGAATTGGTTTGGCCTGCTTTAGCTAAAAGAATTCCAGCATTTGAAGAATTGAAGTTAACCGGTGGTTGGGCAGGTTATTATGATTGTAATAGATTAGACAATAATGCGGTTGTAGGAAAACATCCAAAATTTGAAAACGTTTACTTAGCAACTGGTTTTACTGGAAGAGGATTAATGCAAGCACCAGGAATTGGAAGAGCTTTAACAGAACTAATTACAACAGGCTCTTATCAATCTATTGATATTTCAAATATGGCAGTAGAACGAGTACTAGGTGCAAAAGCAAGACCGGAACCTTACGTGTTATAATTTACTTTTAAATGCAAAAAATTTTTAATTTTTTTCCACTGACAGTTTATAAGTCGACACTTTCACTTTCAGATAATGATAAAAATGAAATGATTGAAGAAGTCCGGTTAATGGAAAAAAAAAGTAAAAATTTAGATTATAAATCCGCAACGAAAGCTTGGACAGGAGATACTCAAGGATTTGAGTATTTGCACAATAATCCAAAATTTAAAAATTTATTTATTCAAATTAACAATTGTATTTTAGAATATTTAGAAAGTTTATCAGTGAACCATACAAAGCTTGATCTTTATTTTCAGAGATCATGGGCAACAATTTCAAAAAAAACTGAACATATTGATAATCATTCACATGATCAGTCGCATCTTTCCATTGCATTTTATTTAAAGAAACAAAAAGACGATGCTAAGATCATGTTTTTTGATACTTCTAAGCATAATGAATTTATTCCTCAATTATTCGACTCAAGATCATTAGCAAAAGAAAATATTTTTAAAAAACGAGATATTTTAAATTCAAGTAAAGTTGTATTTGATACTAAAGAAGATGATCTATTGATATTTCCTTCTAAAACAATTCATGGCACAGAACAAGGAAAGTCTAATTCTGAAAGGATATCAATTTCAGCAGATATAGTATTTTTAGCAAAAGACTCATCAACACTTGAACATTTAGTTCCCCCAGTCGAAAATTGGAAAAAATTTTCTAATTAATTAATAAAGTTAAGTACCACAAAAAGTTTTGTAATCTTTAAAAGAAGTGTCCATTTTCAGATAATCTGAAATATTTTCTTTCAGGTCATATGGTGCTTTTAAAATTTCTAAAAGTTCATTAAATGGCTCAAGATTACCATCGTTGGCTTTTTCTAATGCATTTTCAATTTTGTGATTTCTAGGAATCACAAGAGGATTAACACTTCTCATTAATTTTATGTAATTTTCTTGAGTATTATTATTTAGTTTTAATCTCTCAAGCCAATTTTTTTTCCATTTTTGAAAACTATCATCTTTAAATAAGTCATCATCATAGTCTTTAAGTTTCATTAAATGACAAAAAGTATTTGTATAGTCTACTTTGTTTTGATGCATCCAAGTGAGCAAATCAACAATCAAAAATTTATCTTTGTTATCTTCACCTAATAATCCAAGTTTTTTTCTCATCATCTTCAACCATTTTTCTTCATATTTTTTGCCGAATGTTTCAATTATCTCCGTTGCACTTTTAACCGCCTTACTCTCATCCTGATCAATAAATGGAATTAAACACTCAGCAAATCTTGAAAGATTCCATTTTGTAATAGCTGGTTGATTACAATAAGCATATCTTCCCATCCTATCGATTGAGCTAAAAACTGTTTTTGGGTCATAGGTATCCATGAATGCACATGGACCATAATCAATTGTCTCACCAGAAATTGTCATGTTATCAGTATTCATAACTCCATGAATAAAACCAACACGCATCCAATTTACTACAAGATCAATTTGTTTATCTATAAGCACGTTCAAAAGGTCTAAAGCTTTATTGTTTGAATTTATTAGTTTTGGATAATGTCTTTTAATCACATAATTAAGTAAAATTTCTAACTCATCTTTTTTATCACGTGCTGCAACATATTGAAAAGTTCCAACTCTAATATGACTTGAAGCTACTCTCGTTAAGATAGCACCTTGCAATGGAGTCTCTCTCATTATTTCTTCACCTGTTTTAGCTACTGCTAAACTTCTTGTTGATGGAATATTCAGGTGATGCATCGCTTCACTAATTATATATTCCCTTAACATTGGACCCAGTGCAGCTCTGCCGTCACCATTTCTTGAAAATGCTGTTTTACCTGAACCTTTAAATTGAATGTCGTATCTCTTATTATTTTTCGTTAAATGTTCTCCTATTAAAACTGCTCTTCCATCTCCTAACATTGTGAAATGCCCAAATTGGTGACCAGCATAAGCTTGAGCAATAGCATTACTACCTTCTGGAAGAATATTACCGGTAAATAAAGCTGCTAATTCATTTTTATCAGTTTTGGAAAAGTCCAAGTTTAATTCTTCAACTAAATCCTCATTCATTAAAATTAATTCAGGATTTTTTACGGCAATAGGTTCAATATGTTCTTTGAATGCATTAGATAGTCTTGAATAAGAGTTATCAAAATTCCAATTCATATTATTCTTCATAAAGTTTATTGACTCCAGATTCTTTTTAACAATTCTTCTCTTCCACAAGCTTTTTTATATCTAAGATATCTTTCTAATTTAATTTTATAGAAATCTTGATGGTATTCCTCTGCCTTATAAAATTTTTCAAAATTTCGAACATATGTAACAACTTTTTTGTTAAATTTATTTTGTAAATCTTTTATATCTTTTTCTATTAATTTTTTTTCTTCATCATTTTGATAAAATGCAACTGATCTATAACTATATCCTTTGTCACAAAATTGACCGTAAGCATCAAATGGATCAATATTAACCCAAAAATTTTTTAGTAAATCCTCGAATGAAATAACTTTTTTATCATAGATTATTTCTACAACTTCAAAGTGACCAGTATTTCCATACGTTACTTCTTTGTAGGTTGGGTTTTCAGTAATACCTCCAGAATAACCAGAAATTACCTGTTCCACACCTTTTAATTTTTCAAATGACTCTTCAACACACCAAAAACACCCTCCAGCGAAATATGCTTTATCTTTTTGAGCAGAATATGAAAAATTTATATTAATTAAAAAAAAGAAAATTATGAAAAAATGCTTCATTAATTATCATAAACAAATTCGTTATGATAAGTCCAGATTTTAAAGGTAGCTACTTTTTAGTAGCCACCTTTTATAATTAAATACAGAATTATTTTTTTTGATATTTTGCCGCTTCTTCTGATCCACCAGTTGCTGAACCTTTACTGTATGAGTGAGCACCCATACCGGCTAACTGACCATCTTTTACAATCAAATATTGATTTCTTATTTCTTTACCTTCGAAGAAACACTCTAATATTTCTCTTACACCATCAGCATATCTTGATTGGGCAGTTAAAGATGTACCTGAAGTATGAGGTGTCATACCATGATTTGGCATGCTTCTCCATACGTGATCATTAGGTGCTGGTTGAGGAAACCATACATCTCCCGCATATCCACTTAATTGACCACTCTTTAATGCTTTTGCAATAGCATCTCGATTACAAATTTTTCCTCTTGCAGTGTTAACAATGTAAGCACCTTTCTTCATTTTACTTATCATTGCATCATCAAATAAGTTTTCAGTTTCAGGGTGAAGAGGACAATTAATTGTCACTACATCACAAACTTTCACCATTGACTCTACAGACTCATGAAACGTTAGGTTCAATTCTTTTTCAACAGAGTCAGGTAATTTATGTCTATCAAAATAGTGCAAATGAACATCAAATGGTTTCATTTTTCTTAATGCATCTAAACCAATACGCCCTGCAGCAACTGTTCCAATGTGCATACCCTCAACATCATATGATCTTTGGACGGCATCAGCAATATTCCAACCACCTTCATTCACAATTCTATGTTGATTATGGTAATCTCTCACCATTGAAACAATCATCATAACGATATGTTCAGCTACAGATCTTGAATTACAATAAGTAACTTCTACAACATCAATTTTATTATCCATTGCAGCCTGTAAATCAACATGGTCTGAACCAATTCCTGCTGTGATTGCCATTTTTAAATTTTTAGCTTTAGCAATTCTTTCTTTTGTTAAATAATACGGAAAGAATGGTTGAGAAATTACAATATCAGCATCAACAATATGTTTGTCAGCTTCACATCCATCTCCATCTTTACTATTAGTCACCACTAATTCATGGCCATTGCTCTCTAAAAATTTTCTTAGTCCTAGCTCACCAGACACACATCCTAGTAATTGTCCTGGAGTGTAGTCTCTTCCTTTAGGTGATGGTAAAGTCATTCCATCTGGGTATTTTTCTATTTTAGGTAATTCTGAAAGTGCATATGATTTAGGCATTCCACCTTTTGGATCATCATATAATACGCATAATATCTTCATTTAATCTCCTGTATATTTATATATTTATTAAGCGCATCTAACATTATTTTAGGATCTCAAGCAATGAATTATTTTTGACATGGATTAGTCTCGTTAAAAATAAATTTATGAATATTCATTGTAAAAATAATAATTATTAAATGACTTACCAAGTAATCAAAGGAGACACTTTCATTATAAAAAATTATTGAACTTCTCCCTGATTGAATGTGGAAAATATTAGGCAAAATCATTAAGTTGGTCGTTTTTTTACGCTATAAATAAATAGTATTATTTAAAAAAAATATAAATAATTTTGATAAATACAATTTTTTTCAACCAACAGTTTAATTCATCTTAAGGTTGTAATGCGGCATTTGGGTGCGAACTGGAATGATTAAAATTTGCACAAACTTGAAGCATGTGGTTAAATTGACCTTTAACTTAATTAAGAGGGATAGAAATGTTAACAAAAATGTTAAAAAAGCTAGCATCTACTTTAACAGTAGTAGTAGCTTTATTTTCTTCACTCGCTTTACCTCAAAAAGTATTTGGAGCAGAAACTCAATACTTTCCTGTAGCTAGTAGCCGTGTTGGACCTTATTCAGCAATGGGGACTGGTTACTATGGGGCTCAGATTGACTACATGAATTATGTCAATATGACAGGCGGAGTGAACGGAGTTATGCTTACATGGCAAGAATGTGAAACTGAGTACAACGCTGTAAAAACAGTTGAGTGTTACCAGAGACTACTTGAAAAAGATGGTCAAAGAATAGTTGTGTTTGATACTCTAGGAACACCAGGAGCATATGCAGTTATTAACCGTATGGCAAAAGACAATGTTGTTTTAGCTCAATATGGTTATGGGAGAACTGACGGTGCTGATGGAAGAGTATGGCCTTGGGTATTTAATGCTGCAAGTCACTACTGGTCACAAATAGCTGTTAAATTAAAATTTATGGCACAGATCGAAGGCGGAATTGATAAGATGAAAGGTAAAAAAATCGTTCATTTACACATTGACTCTGCTTACGGAAGAGAGCCATTACCAGCAATGAGAAAAATAACTTCTGACTGGGGAATGAAATTAGTTGAAATTTCAATTCCACCTCCAGGTCTAGAACAACAATCTCAGTGGCTGCAAATCAGAAGAGAAAATCCTGATTGGGTTACTTTCTGGGGAGCAGGTTCTGGAATGAATTCAACAGCAATGACTAATGCTGCCAGAATTAATTTTCCAAGAGATAGAATGATGTATGTAACATTCGGCGCTGCCGAAGAGGATATGTATCCAGCAGGTGATGCAGCTAAGGGAACTTATGCTGTTGCAAATGCTTTACCTGGAGAATATCCATTAGTTAAAGACATCAAAGACAAAGTATATGGTGCCGGAAAAGGTAACTTAGCTGATCCAAACAGGATTGGTTCAGTTTACTGGAATAGGGGACTAGGTGCTGCAGTTATGTGGATTGAGGCGTTAAGAAATGCTCAAAAGATGCATAACAAAGTTGGTAAAGCAGTAACTGGTGCTGAGTTTAGAGATGGTTATGAAGCTTTAAACATGACTGAAGCTAGACTTACTGAACTTGGAGTTGGAGGAATGTTAGCTCCTTTCGCTATTTCATGTGCAAATCATGAAGGTGCTGGTAAATTTGCTGTAATGCAGTGGGATGGAACAAAATTCAATCAGGTAACTGGTTGGGAAGCTCCATTAGACCCTAAATTTATTAGAGGTTTAGTTGAAGACTCTGCAGCAAAATTTGCTAAAGAAAACAACATTACACCAAAAAAATGTGGATAATTAATTTAATCAATTAATATTCATGAGTGGGAAGCTTAAACAATTTCAACTGTTTCAAGCTTCCCATTTAAATCGTTTTTAAGAAAAAAATTAATGAGTAATAATTCTGTAAACATTCTTGATATAAAAAATATTGAGGTAATGTATGACAACGTTATTTTAGCTTTACATGATGTTTCTTTAAAAGTTCCTAAAGGAAAAGTAGTTGCGTTATTAGGAGCAAATGGAGCAGGTAAAAGTACGACATTAAAAGCTGTCTCAACTATGTTGGCCTCCGAAAGAGGTAAAGTTACCAAAGGCTCAATCGATTATGATGGAAACTCAATAGAAAAACAAAACCCATCTCAAATGGTTGGTCTTGGAATGGTACAAGTATTAGAGGGTAGAAGATGTTTTGGACATTTAACTGTTGAGGAAAATATTATTTCTGGAGCTTATTCAAGAAAATTATCTAAAGGAGATATTGATCAAGAATTAGAGAAAATTTATACTTATTTTTTAAGACTAAAAGAGAGAAGAAAAAGTCAAGCAGCATTTACATCAGGTGGAGAACAACAAATGATTGCAGTTGCAAGAGCAATGATGGCAAAACCTAAAATGTTGTTATTAGACGAGCCAACAATGGGTCTAGCGCCTCAATTAGTTGCTGAGATTTTTAATATTGTAAAAGAGTTAAATCAAAAAGAAGGAGTTAGTATTTTGCTTGCTGAACAGAATACTAATATTGCATTAAAAAATTCTGATTATGGTTACATCATTGAAACTGGAAAAGTCATGCTCGAGGGGACTGCGCAAAGTTTATTAAACAATGATAAAGTGAAAGAATTATACTTAGGTATATCAAAAAAAGGTAGAAAAAACTTTAGAGATGTTCTTAAAGAAGAAAGTTTAAACAAAAAAATTAATTAAATATGGCATACGAAAGAAAGTTTAAAATAGGAAAGCCAATATTAGAGGTAAATAATATTTCACTCGCTTTTGGAGGTGTTAAGGCTATTACCGATACTTCATTTAATGTTCTTGAGCACGAGGTAAGAGCAATAATTGGACCTAACGGAGCTGGAAAAAGCTCAATGTTAAACTGTATTAATGGAATTTATAAGCCTCAACAAGGAACTGTATCTTTTAGAGGACAAGTAGTACCTAATATAACCCCAAATATCATGGCTCAAATGGGTTTATCTAGAACATTTCAAAACTTAGCTCTTTTTAAAAGAATGTCAGTATTGGATAATATTCTAGTAGGTAGAAAACTTCACACAAAAACAAATTTCCTTGAGGTAGCTTTACAACTTCCAAAAGTAAAAAAAGAGGAAAAATTAAATAGAGAGAGATCAGAAGAAATAATAAGTTTTTTAGAGATAGAAGACATTAAAGACACTCCTGTTGGAAAACTTCCTTATGGATTACAAAAAAAAGTTGAGTTAGGTCGAGCTCTTGCAACCGACTCTTCAATAATTTTATTGGATGAGCCGATGGCAGGAATGAATGTCGAAGAAAAAAGAGATATGTGTAGATTTATTTTAAAGGTAAATGATGAACTTGGGACAACAATGGTTTTAATCGAGCATGATATGGGAGTGGTAATGGATATTTCTGATAGAGTGGTTGTACTTGATTATGGCAAGGTTATTGGTGATGGAACACCAGATGAAATAATGGCAAACCAAAAAGTAATAGATGCTTACTTAGGAGTAGAACACTAGGATTATAATATGGCAAATGAATTACTATTTTTTATGGAAGTTCTGGTTGGCGGTTTACTTGCTGGTACAATGTATTCTTTAGTTGCTCTAGGCTTTGTTCTTATTTTTAAAGCTTCAGCAACATTTAACTTTTCACAAGGAGCTATGGTTTTTTTCTCAGTACTTGCTTTCTGTGGTTTCATGCAAGATTTTAATATACCTTTTGTACTCGCTTTTATTTTAGCAGCCCTTTTGATGGTTGTTGTTGGTCTTTGCACTGAAAGATTGGTTTTAAGACCTTTGATGAATGCTAGTGAAGATACAGTGTTGATGGCCACAATTGGCTTGGGATATGTTTTAGAGGGACTTGCTCAAGCAGCATGGGGAGTAGAAGTAAGAAGATTAGATTTAGGTATAGGAGATTTTCCAGTGCCATGGATCGCAGATAATTTAAAATTATTTATTAGTGCACTTGATATTACAGCTGGATTAGTTGCTGCTATAATGATTATCGGTCTATTTTTATTATTCAAATACACAAAAATTGGATTAGGTTTGAGAGCTGTTGCAGATGATGCGGGTGCAGCAAGTTCTATAGGAATTCCTTTAAAACATATAATGTTATTAGTTTGGTCTGCTGCAGGTGTGGTAGCTTTAGTTGCAGGATGTATGTGGGGAGCTAGAGCTGGTGTTCAATTTGCTCTTGTTGATCTTGCATTAAAAGCTTTGCCGGTTTTAATTATTGGCGGATTTTCCTCTATTCCAGGGGCAATTATTGGTGGTTTAATTATTGGTGCAGTAGAAAAAATATTAGAGGTTTATATTGGACCGTTTTTTGGAGGCGCCATTGAAGGATGGGCTCCATATGTATTAGCGATATTCTTTTTATTATATAGACCAGAAGGTTTATTTGGAGAAAAAATTATTAGGAGAGTTTAATTTATGAAACCAATTTTTATGACTTACACAAAAAAAGACCTAATCAACTTAGCTGTTTGTATGGTTTTAAGTGTATTAATAATACCGACATTTATTAAAACAGAATATTGGTACACCTCTATATTAATTCCTTGGCTTTGCTTAGCTTTAGCTACTATAGGACAACAAATTGTAATGGGTTATACGGGTCAATTAGCTTTGGGTGCAGCTGGATTTATGGCTGCAGGTGCTTTTGCTATGTTTAACCTTATTTTACGAGTGCCTGATCTTGGTTTCGTTGGCTCACTAATAGTTTCGGGTTTAATTGCTGCAGCTTTTGGAATTTTGTTTGGTTTACCAAGTTTAAAAGTTAGAGGAATTTATCTTATGGTAGCAACATTAGCCTCACAGTTTTTTATTATATGGATGATAGATAAATTTGGATGGTTTAAAAACTATGACTCATCAGGGATTATAACTGCACAAGATATAGTTATTTTAGGAAAACCATTTACAACACCATTAGCCATGTATTTTGTATGTTTAGCTGTTACCACAATTTTAACTTTATTAGCTATGAATATGGCAAGAGGAAGTACAGGCAGAAATTGGATGGCAGTTAGAGATATGGATATTGCTGCTGAGTCTATGGGGGTTTCACTATTAAGAACTAAAGTTCAAGCATTTGCTATTAGTGCATTTTATTGTGGTGTAGCAGGTGCTCTTTTTGCATTTTGTTATCTAAAATCTTTAGAGCCAGTTGCTTTTGATATTAAGTTATCTTTTAAAATCTTATTCATGTGCATTCTTGGTGGACTTGGGACTATTAATGGTGCATTTATAGGTGCAGCATTTATTTTGCTTTTTCCAGTTCTTTTAAATGCTATAGGAAACAATGTATTTCACGGAGCTATTGATGCTACAATTATTTCATCAATCGAACAGGTAATTTTTGGTCTATTGATGATAATATTTATGATTTATGAACCTTTAGGAATGGCTAAGCTTTGGGAAAATCTCAAGCAAAGTATGAGATCAAAATTATCTTCATCAGGTATTAAAGGTGTAAAATCTCCAGTACTAAAAAAGTGAATAAGAAGAAATTAATTATAGCATTAGCAATAG
Organism: uncultured Pelagibacteraceae bacterium; assembly: GCA_902571015.1. Taxonomy (GTDB): domain Bacteria; phylum Pseudomonadota; class Alphaproteobacteria; order Pelagibacterales; family Pelagibacteraceae; genus Pelagibacter. The sequence goes on from CACGAC010000009.1 coordinate 39,872, forward strand.
GAATATTAATAGGTCTACTTATTGAAAATAATTTTATAATTTCATAAAAAATTATTTTTGGCTTGGATAAGATTTTTTCAAAATAAATTTGTTAACAATTATTGCAAAAATAATAATTATAACTGATCCTGATATTACTGGACTTAGCAAGTAATCAAAAGAGACACTACCAATAATAACTATTATTGGATTACCACCCGCAGGTGGGTGAGTAACATTTAGTAGGATCATTAATCCAACCCCAACTCCTACTGCTAATGGTATAGTCAAAAAGATTGGCAATGGAACAAAGTTTAAAAAAAGTAAACCTACGATAGCGGTAACTAAATGACCGAAAAAAACATTTTTTGGTTGGGCAAATGGACTTTCAGGATATCCATAAAGTAAAACCATAGATGATCCAAATGAGGCTAACAGAAAGATCCCAAATTCTGTTCTATAAGTTAGGAAAGTTAAAATTCCAATTGTAATTATTGAAAATAAACCAGCTAAAAGAGATTGTTTAAGATTACCCATAATTTAACTTGATACTATCTTTTTTAAAGTTTTGAAAGGTAACAATATACAATCTTTTTTATTGATATTTTTCTTCGTAATCAATATTTTCAAAGAATTCCATTTTTTATCTATAATTTTTACATCATCATTAAAATATAATTCAGCTTTATCACATAAATCGTTAATTTTTTCTTTTTGGTTATTTATAGAAATTTTCGATAATAAACTGGCTGATGCCTGGCAGTATACACAAGATTTACCTTGATACCCAAAATCTAAAATTTTTTCATTTTTTAATATAAGCTCTATTTGCATTTCATCCCCGCACACCGAATTTTTTAACTTTGAGACATGTGTCCGGTTCTCAATATTTCTATTGTTATCTGTGTTTGCAGCAATACTTAGCACCTCTAAATCCATATTAATTTTTAATTACATGACAAATAAAAACCAATCAAGAATAGAAATAGGTTGAACACAACTTTAAATGGAAAAGTTAAATTTAAGATTAAAGCTATCTCATTTTTGTTGTAGTTATAAATTTTTAGATTTAATCTTCCCAAATGCTTGAATTAAAAAATCCAAAAATCGCAGTCCCAGTAGTTTTATTTGCAGGAATTTTATGGTCATTCGGCCCTCTTGTAGTGAGATACATGGATAATCCTAATCAAGTGCCATGGCAGTATATTTTTGGACGGGGATTGACAATCTTTATCCTTTTAAATCTTTATCTATATTTTGAAGAGGGGATTAAATTTTACAAAAATTATTTAAAGATGGGATATTCAGGGATTATTGGTGGATCAGGATTGGGAGTAGCAATGATAAGTTTCATCTACTCAATTACTAATACCTCAGCAGCAATAACTTTGCTTTGTTTAGCAGCAATGCCTTTTTTTACTGCACTTCTTGCTTTTTTATTTCTCAAAGAGAAAATTTCATTAAATGTTTGGATATCTATTTTTATCGCAACTATTGGAATTATAATTATGGCCTTTGGAAGCACAGGATCTAATTCTATCGTTGGTTTTATTTTTGGAATGCTTTCATCAATTGGATTTTCTGTTTTTTCTGTAACTCTCAGGTGGAGAATAGAAACTCCAAAGTTTACAACTGTTGCTTTTTCCGGTTTTTTTTGTTTTGTTTTTGCAGCTATAATGCTTTTAAGCACTAAGCAAGTATTCTTTTCAACAAGTTATAATGGAGCTCTGTTTTCTCTTCATGGAACTTTAGTTTGTTTAGGATTAATTTTATATTCTATTGGCTCAAAAGCTATACCTGCTGCAGAATTAACATTATTATCATTAACTGAGGTTATTGGTGGAATTTTTTGGGTTTGGTTGCCTATCCTAGGCATAAATGAGGTGCCCGATACTTACACTATAGTTGGAGGATTTTTTCTATTTATTTCATTAATTTATTACAGCTTGCTAATGCGATGGAATAAAAGATTCATAGCTTTAAATTAATCTTGAAATATGAGTAAGGACAAAGTTATTGTAAATAGTTGGAACGAGTGGGATCCACTTAAACACGTTATCGTTGGAAAAGCAGACGGTTGTTGTATACCTGCACCAGAACCTGCTTTAGATGCTAAAGTACCTGAAGATTCAGATATGAAAGGTTCTCATGGACCTCGTACTAAAGATACAGTTGATAAAGCAAATGAGTTATTAAATAATTTTGCTTCAATCTTGGAAAAAAGAGGCATTAAAGTTGACCGACCAGTTCCACTTAATCATAATCAAAAAATTTCTACTCCAGATTGGCAGGTTGATAGTATGTTCGGATGTATGCCAGCTAGAGATATTATACTTACAGTTGGAAATGAAATACTTGAAGCAACAATGAGCTATAGATGTAGATGGTTTGAATATCTTAATTATAGACCGCTAATCAAAGAATATTTTGAACTAGACAAGAACATGCGTCATGAAACTGCACCAAAGCCAAGACTAACAGATGCAGATTACCATGAAGATTATTTGTCAGACAAGATTGGTATTCAAAAAAGACTTAAATGGACTGAAGAAAAATTTTTTGTAACAACAGAAGAGGAACCTTTATTTGATGCTGCAGATGTTTTGAGGTTCGGGAAGGACTTAATTGTGCAACATGGTTTTACAACAAATTTAAAAGGAATTGATTGGTTAAGAAGACATTTTAAAGATCATAGAGTTCATGCTGTTAATTTTCCAGGTGATCCATATCCAATTCATATTGATGCAACTTTTACACCCATTAAAGAAGGTTTAATTATAAATAATCCTCAAAGAAGACTACCAAAAGAACAAAGAAAATTATTTGAGGACAATGGATGGAAAATAATTGATAGCGCTCAACCAGCACACAATGAACCACCACCACTTTGTTATTCATCTGTATGGTTATCTATGAATGTTTTAGTTCTTGATCCAAAAACAGTTTGCGTCGAAAAAAGTGAAATTTACCAAGCTGAACAATTAGATAAATTAGGAATGGAAGTTATTCCTGTTGAACTGAGAGATGCATATGCTTTTGGAGGTGGTATTCATTGTTGCACAGCTGATGTTTATAGAGAAGGTGATTTAAAGGACTATTTTCCCATTCAGAAAAATTAATTTTCTTTTGTAACATCTACTTCAAACTTTTCTAATCCCGAGGAAAGCTTTTTATCAACTGGATTTTCAGCTTTTTCGAACGATCTAAGTTTTTCTAATTCTCTTTGTCTCAATCTTTCTTCTCTTAAATTTTCCCTATGTTCTTTTGCTTTTTGTTCCCTATCAAATTTTTCTTCCCATTCTTTAATTTTTATATATTCAAGTTCTTTTTGTTTTTCTTCTTCTTCTTTAATCATTTTTAAAGCTCTTTCTTTTCTTCTTTTTTCCTTAAGTTCAAAGTTTTTTTGCTCTTCTTCTCGAACCTTTAAATCAATATCTTTTCTATTTTGAGACTCTTCTCTTAATTTGAGTTCTTTCTCTTTAGCTCTTAGCTCTTTACTTATAAGTACTAACTCTTCATCTTTTTTCATTAATCGTGTTGATTCTAGCTTTTGTGCGTCCTCTTTAATTTTAATTTCTTTTTCTTTTAATCTCAATTCGTCTTCATTCAGTTTTAATCTATTACTTTCTTTGATTAATCTTTCTTCCCAAATTTTAAGATCTTTTCTATCTTTAAGGATTTGATTTTTTTCTTGTAATTTTTCTAATTTTATAGCTTTGATTTTATTAAGTTCTTTGTTTTTTTTGTAATTAGAAATTGCAGTACTTAAAAAGGATTTAGTAGAAAAATTAGCAATTTTTACAGCTCCAATTTTTTTTTTAATTTTTTTTTGTTTAATTTTTTTCTTAGGCATTTTTTTAT
>CACGAC010000010.1 GCA_902571015.1 uncultured Pelagibacteraceae bacterium
GATAGCCCAAATGTTTTATTGTGCAAATTTGATAAAAAATTTTTATCGGTTCCTAAAGAGATTTTGACCCTAACAATGGAGTCTCACCAGAAGTATTTTCCAACATTTAATGACAAAAATGAAATTACAAATGAATTTTTAATTGTAACAAATAAAAAAGATAAAAAAGGTCTCATTAAAATAGGTAATGAAAGAGTAGTTGATGCAAGATTAAGTGATGCAGAATTTTTTTGGAATAAAGATAAAACTCAAAATTTAGTAAAAAAAGTGTCAGATTTAAAATCAATGAATTTTTTTAAAGGGCTTGGATCTTATTTTGACAAAGTTCAACGAATGAGAAAAATTGGTGGAATGATTTCAGATGAATTGTTAATTAGTAAAGAGAAAGTAGAACTGTTAGCATCAATTTGTAAGACTGATCTTACTTCTGATCTTGTTGGTGAATTTCCTGAACTTCAGGGACTTATGGGAGGATACTTTTCTGAATATCAAGGATTTGATAAAGATATATCTTTAGCTATTTCTGAGCAATATTTACCAATAGGACTCAATTCAATAGTTCCAAAAAAACCATTCAGTGTCACGCTATCAATTACAGATAAGATTGATACCTTAGTGGGTTTTTTTGGTATTAATGAGAAACCTACAAGTTCAAAGGATCCATTAGCATTGAGGAGAGTTGCTCTAGGTATAATTAGAACCATTATAGAAAATAGAAAGAATTTCAAAATAAATGATCTTTTGAATTATTCCTCACGCCTTTACGATGATCAGGGATACAATCTTGAAAACAAAGATTTACAAAAAGAATTACAAGATTTTTTAAAAGATAGGTTTAGATACTATCTTAAAGAAAAAGAAATACGTTACGATATAATTGAGGCCACTCTATCATCATTTTCATTAAATAATTTATTTTCGTCTTTTGAAAAAGCAAAATGTCTTAATAAGGTAATTAACACCCAAATTGGTATAGACATCAATTCAATTTATAAAAGAGCATCAAACATTTTAGATCATGAGATGAAAAATAACGAGATTGAAATAAATGATACAACTGATCCTGGTATTTTTAAAAGTGACTTTGAAAAAAACTTATATAAAAAAATTAACGATATTAAAAAATATTATTCTACCATAAACAGTGATGAAAATTGTGAAAAATCATTATCAATTTTAGCTGAAACTAAAAAAGAAGTTTTCGAATTTTTTGATAATGTAAAAGTTAATGAAGATAATGAAACTTTAAGAAAAAATCGTTTGGAACTTATCAATATGTTATGTAAAACGTTTCAAAATTATATAAATTTTCGATTTTTAAAAGCTCATAATGAATAAGTTAATTCTTAATTTTAAGTCTAAAGATTCAAAAAAAATAAAAGATCCAAAAAATTTTTTAGGTGGTAAGGGAGCAAATTTATCTGAAATGGGAAGAATGGGTTTGCCAGTACCTCCTGGTTTTACTATCTCAACAAAAGTATGCGAAATTTTTTATATGGATAAAAAAAAATTAAATTCCAAATTAATTAGCCAAATAAAAAAAGAAATTAAAACAATAGAAAAAGATGTATCAAAAAAATTTGGAGATTTAAAAAATCCTCTTCTTTTGTCAGTTCGATCTGGAGCAAGAGTTTCAATGCCAGGTATGATGGATACAATTTTGAATTTAGGACTAAATGACAAAACAGTTGTTGCTTTGGCAAACAAAACATCTAACGGAAGATTTGCGAAAGATAGCTACAGAAGATTCATCCAGATGTACGGAAATGTAGTCATGGGTGTTGAAAGTTACAATTTTGAGGAATTGATAGAAAATTATAAGTTAACAAAAGGTGTATTGCTTGATACGGATCTCGATGAAGAGGATTGGGATGGTTTAATAAATGATTTTAAGAATGTAGTTAAAGAAAAGACTAGTAAAGATTTTCCTCAAGATGTTTATCATCAATTATTTGGGGCAATAAATGCTGTATTTTTATCTTGGGAGAGCAAAAGAGCGAGAGTTTACAGAAAGTTGAATCAAATTCCTTCTGAATGGGGAACAGCTGTTAATGTTCAATCTATGGTTTTTGGAAATATGGGTAATGATTGTGCAACAGGTGTTGTCTTCACTAGGAACCCTTCAGATGGGTCAAATGATATTTATGGAGAATATTTGATTAATGCTCAGGGAGAAGATGTTGTAGCTGGAACAAGAACTCCACAATACATTACAAAAAAGGCGAGAAAAGAAGCAAAAGTTGATGATGCATCTATGGAAGAGTCGATGCCAGAAGTATATCACGAATTATATAAAATTTTAAAAAAACTAGAGAAACATTATAAGGACATGCAAGATGTGGAATTCACTGTTGAAAGTAATAAACTTTGGATATTACAAACTCGATCTGGAAAAAGAACATCAAAATCAGCGGTAAAAATTGCTGTTGATATGGTTAGAGAAAAGTTAATCAATAAAAATGATGCTGTTTTAAGAGTTGATCCCAACTCTTTAGATACGCTTTTGCACCCTACTTTAGATGAGAAAAGTTCAATCAAAGTTATAGCAAACGGTCTACCGGCGTCGCCTGGTGCAGTAAGTGGAAAAGTAGTTTTCAGCTCAGAGGAGGCTGAAAGATTAAATGATATGATGCAAGATACAATTTTAGTTAGAGTTGAAACTTCTCCAGAAGATATTCAAGGAATGCATGCTGCGAAGGGAATTTTAACTTCAAGAGGAGGTATGACTAGTCATGCTGCAGTTGTAGCTAGAGGAATGGGAAGACCTTGTGTTTCTGGTTCAAGTGAAATTGAAATTAATTACGATAAAAAAGTCTTTAAAACATCCTCAGCTGAGATCAAAGAAGGTGAAACAATTACTATTGACGGTTCTACGGGAAGAATAATTTTAGGTACAGTTCCAACTATAAAACCTGAGATATCAGGAGATTTTTCAAAATTGATGAGCTGGGCTGATAAAATTAGAAAACTTAAAGTACGAACTAACTCTGAGACTCCTCTAGACACTAAAACAGCCAGAGATTTTGGTGCGGAGGGAATTGGACTTTGTAGGACCGAACATATGTTTTTTGATGAGGAAAGAATTTTATCAGTACGAGAAATGATTTTATCAAAAACGCTAGATGATAGATCTAACGCTTTAAAAAAGATTCTACCGCATCAAAAAAAAGATTTTATGGAGATATTTAAGATTATGCATGGTCTTCCAGTTACAGTAAGATTATTAGATCCACCATTACATGAATTTTTACCGAAATCTAATAAAGAAATTTCTGAAGTAGCTAATGTTGTTGGATCAGACAAAAAAGATATTGAAAGCAGGATTGAAGAACTTCATGAACAAAATCCAATGTTAGGACATAGAGGTTGTAGACTTGGCATTTCATTTCCTGAAATTTATGAGATGCAATGTAGAGCGATATTCGAAGCTCTTGCAGATTTAAAAAAAAATAAACAAAAATTTGCTTTTCCCGAGATAATGATTCCTTTAGTTTCTACTGAAGCCGAGATTAAAATAATGAAAGATTTAGTAATAAATACTGCAAGAAAAGTTCAAAAAGAAAATAAAACAAAAATTGAATTTCTTGTGGGTACAATGATTGAGTTACCTAGAGCAGCAATTAAGGCTGATGATATTGCGAAACATGCTGAATTCTTTAGTTTTGGCACAAATGATTTAACACAAACAACTTTTGGAATAAGTAGAGACGATAGCGGTAAATTTTTAAATGATTATATAGATAATAAGATTTTTACTATTGATCCGTTTGTATCCATTGATGACGGAGTGAAAGATTTAGTCGAAATAGCGGTTTCTAAAGGAAAAAAACAAAATAAAAAAATTAAGTTAGGTATATGTGGTGAACATGGTGGTGATCCTAGGAGTATTAAATTTTGTTCAAAAGCTGGGCTTAATTATGTTTCCTGTTCACCTTACAGAGTTCCAATAGCTAGATTAGCAGCGGCACAGGCTGAGCTCACGAAAAATAAAAATTAAAAAAATCAAATAATCTAGATTTCTAGTTTAAAATCTATAGCTGGGGCGCTATGAGTGATGCTTCCAATTGAAATTCTATCTACTCCAGTTGCAGCAACAGATTTTACAGTTTTAAAATTTATATTCCCTGAGGCTTCTGTTTCATAATATTTTTTAACTAGTTTTACACCTGCTCTAAGATTTTTAATACTCATATTATCAAACAAAATAGTATTAAATTTAAGACCAATAATCTTTTTCAGTTGTTTTAAATTATCCACTTCAACTGTAATTTTTTTTCCTTTTTTGTTTTTTATTGCTAATGAAACTAATTCTTTTAAATCAGAACTAGCGATATGATTATCTTTTATCAAAAATTCATCACTTAAATTAAATCTATGATTTGTACCACCTCCTAATTTAACTGCGTATTTTTGAATAACCCTATAATTCGGTAAAGTCTTTCTGGTGCAGCAAATTTTACATTTTTTTCCAGCTAGTTTTACAAATTGATTTGTTTTTGTAGCTATTCCCGAAATATGGGATAAAAAATTTAATGCAACCCTTTCTGCAATCATTATAGAATTAGCTTGACCTTTTATTAGAGCTATTACAGAATTTTTTTTGACTGTGGACCCATCTTTTTTTTTTAATATAAATTTAATTTTTTTGTCAACTTGCTTAAAAGAGTGTTTTACAAATAACAAACCTGCAACAACTGCTTTTTGATTAGAAATTATTTTCGCCTCAATAATTTTATTATTGTTTATAAGGTTAGATGTTATATCTCCGTAAGGATACAAATCTTCGGTAAGTGCAAGTTTTACTCTGTCTTTGATAAACGTTTCACTTAATTTAATTTTTGACACGAAGTGTTATCTACCGATAGCAACCATTTTTTCTACTGACAATCTAGCTTTATCAATTGTTTCTTGGTCCATGATAATTTCACCAGTTTCATTCTCTAAACAGTCTAAAATTTTTGGCAAAGTGATTTTTTTCATATGCGGACACATATTGCATGGTCTTATAAATTCAACGTTTGGATTTTCAACCTGAATGTTATCACTCATTGAACATTCAGTTACCATCATTACTTTTTTAGGTTGATTATTTTTGACATAATTAATCATTCCTGATGTTGATCCTGCAAAATCACTTGCTTTAATAACTTCTGGTGGACACTCTGGATGTGCAATTATTTTAATTCCAGGATTATTTTTCCTTATACTCTTAATCTCATTTTCGTTGAATTGATCATGAACAATACAAATTCCTTTCCATGAGATAATTTCAACATCGGTTTGTGAGGCAACATATTTTGCTAAATAGTCGTCAGGTAAAAAAATAACTTTTTTCACACCTAAGGATTTTACAATTTTAACTGCATTAGCGGATGTACAACACACATCTGTTTCAGCTTTTACATCAGCAGATGTATTTACATACGAGACAACAGGAACTCCTGGATATTTTTCTTTTAATAATCTGACATCTTTACCAGTAATTGAAGAGGATAATGAACAACCTGCTTTCATGTCTGGTAATAAAACCTTTTTATTTGGACTCATTAATTTCGCAGTCTCAGCCATAAAGTGAACTCCAGCCATAACAATTATATCTGCTGAGGTTTTTGATGCTTCAACAGCAAGGGCTAAAGAGTCTGCAGAGAAATCTGCAATGCCGTGATAAATTTCTGGAGTTTGATAATTATGAGCAAGTATTACAGCATTTTTCTCTTTTTTTAATTTATTAATTTTATGAATATAAGGAGCATGTATTGCCCATTCAATCTCAGGCATAACCTTTGAAATTTTCTTGTAAATTGGATCAGTTGCTAATTTTACTTCTTGATTAAATTCCATAAACAAAATTTATCAATTTGAAACCTACTTGTCATTGATTTAATGTGGGTCATATTTGCGGCCATGCTGAAATTGGTAGACAGGCACGGTTGAGGGCCGTGTGGACCTAGTCCATGAGAGTTCGAGTCTCTCTGGCCGCACCACAAGATTAAATCTTTAGCCATTCAGGTATAAATATTTTAAATGATCCATTTTTACTTTTTAAAGTAAGGTCTTTATTAAAATTTTCATTAGAAAATTTTATCAAAGCAAATGGATACTCTTCGTTTATCAAAATTTTTCCAATTTCAATCTGATTACAATATACCGTTTCATCTTCATCAAGCTTTCCATCAATTATCTCAACTGGCAATAACCTCTTAGAAAGTTTATTTTTAAGTTTAATTCTAGCAGTATTTTCTTGTCCTACGTAACATCCTTTTTTAAAATCAATACCATTTAGTTCTTCAAAATTACATTCAATACCGAATAATTTATTTTTTAGTTTATTTAAATTCTTTGGAACAATCCCAAGTTTATGACTTTGTTTATAATAGTCTTCAATTTTATCGTCTTTTAATTCAAGTTTTTTTAGAGACAAATAAAGTTTTTCTAAATTAATTATTAACCTTGCACCCAAATTTTTATTTCTAGGATCTAGAACTATTGGATCTTCTCTATATCTCATAGTAAAGCCGAGTATGTCTTTTGTGTTATCTAATGATAAATATTTTTCATAACCAAAACTTGCAACAACAAATTCGTTGCTAAGATTAAGAATTTCCACATTTGATCTTATTTTATATAAATTTAATTGTTTCAATATTTCTTCAGATTGAGACTTTTCACAATCAATAAAAAAACCTGACTTATGCTTTACAACAATAAATTCATAAAGAAATTTGCCTTGAGGGTTTAATAATGAAGCAAAACAACTTGAATTGTCAGTTACTTTATTAATGTCATTACTAATTAAATTTTGTAAGAAGTCTCTAGCGTCCTGGCCATTTACATAAAGTATGGCTCTATCTTTTAATATATAAACACTATTATTCATATTTGATTGATCTTTAAATTTAATATAATAACTTTTTTCATAAATGTTAGATCTAATAATTAAAAATGGGCAGTGTTATATCAATGGGAAACTAGAAGATAAAGATATTGGCGTTAAAGATGGTAAAATATTAAAGATTGGTCAAATATCAGAGGAGGCAAAAGAAGTCTATGATGCCAAAAATAAAATTACCCTACCTGGCTGTATAGACACTCAGACGCATTTTAGAGAACCAGGTTCTACAGATACAGAGGATCTTCACTCTGGAAGTAGAGCAGCAGTAGCTGGAGGAATTACAGCGGTATTTGAAATGCCAAACACCAACCCTCCAACCTCAAACTTAAAAGAATTTCAAAAAAAATTGGATCTTGCAAAAAATAGAATGTATTGCAATTACGCTTTCTATTTTGGTGCGACAGCTAGCAATGTTAGTCAACTAGCTGAGTTAAAAAATTTAGAGGGCTGCTGTGGAATCAAATTATTTGTAGGTTCCTCAACAGGTAATCTTTTAGTAGCTCTGGAGGAGGATATTGATAAAGTTTTTCAAAATAGTTCAAAAGTAGTAGCAGTCCACTCAGAGGATGAGGAAATCTTAAACAAGAATAAAAAATTGATTAAAAATGGTGATGTGCATTCCCATCCTATTTGGAGAAGTGAGGAATGTGCAATTTCTTCGACTAGAAGAATAGTTAGACTTGCAAAAAAATATAACAAGAAAGCGCATGTACTTCATATTACTACTAAACAAGAAGTAGATTTTTTGTCTCAACATAAAGGTAATATTACCTTTGAAATCACTCCACAACATTTAACAATCTATGCACCTGATTGTTATGACAAACTTGGAACTTATGCGCAGATGAATCCACCAATAAGAGATAAATCTCATTACGATCGACTGTGGTATGCAGTAAGGAATAATTTAAATGATACAATTGGCTCGGATCACGCACCACATTTAAAAGTTAATAAAGATAAAGAGTATCCCAATTCTCCATCAGGCATGCCAGGTGTCCAAACACTTATGCCAGTAATGTTGGATCATGTTAATCATGGAAAATTATCACTCACACAACTAATAAATTTGGTGTGTGAAAATCCAATAAAAATATTTGGGATACAGAGCAAAGGATTTATTAAAGAGGGATATGATGCTGACTTTACTATTGTTGATATGAATAAGAAAATAACAATTAAAAATCAGAATATAGAAAGTAAGTGTGGATGGTCACCTTTTAATGATGTTGAATTTAAGGGAACACCTGTAGCAACAATAATCTCTGGTAAAATAAAGATGAGAGATGGAAAGATTTTAGGTGAACCTGAGGGCACCCCTTTAAAATTTAGCTAATTTTTACAGTAAAACTATTAACTAGTATCACACCAACAACAATTAGGAACAGACCTGCAATAGCTTGCCAAGCTAAAGTCTGCTTAAAAAAGAAATATCCAAGTAATGCTATTGTAAATACTCCAAGTCCACTCCAGGTGGCATAAACAATTGCTATTGGGAGTTTATCCATGACAAAAGTCATCAAATAGAAAGACACCAAATAGAATATTGTTAGAAAAACAGTTGGAATAATCTTGGTAAAATTTTGTGAAACTGGCAATAACATTGTTCCAGCTACCTCACAAAATATAGCGATAAGTAAAAAAGAATATGTTTTAAACATTATTAAGTATTTTATTGTCAATCAAGTCTTGTTTGATCTCATCAAGAATTGCCGGATCATCAATTGTTGGAGGCATTTTATACTCAACATTATCAGCAATTTTTCTAATTGTTCCTCTTAAAATTTTTCCAGATCTTGTTTTTGGAAGTCTTTTGATAACAATTGCAACTTTAAATGCAGCCACAGGACCAATTTTATCTCTAACCATTTGAATACATTCTTTGGAAATTGTTTCGTTATCTTTATCAACTCCAGCTTTTAAAACTATTAATCCTATTGGTAATTGTCCTTTTAATTTATCTGCAATACCAAGAACTGCACATTCAGCTACTGATTGATGTTCAGATAAAACTTCTTCAATAGCACCAGTTGATAGTCTATGGCCAGCAACATTTATGATGTCGTCAGTCCTAGACATAATCCAGATATAGCCATCCTCATCAATGTGACCTGCATCATAAGTTTGATAGTAACCATCATAGTTTGACATGTAATTTTCTTTGTATCTTTGATCTGCATTCCAAAGAGTTGGAAATGTGCCAGGGGGTAAAGGCAATTTAACTACAATATCTCCCATCTCATTTGGTTTAGCTAAACTTTGATCTGACTTAATAATTTTTACATCATAACCTGGTACTGCTTTACAGGCTGAACCATATTTTGTTTTCATCATTTCAATTCCTGTACAATTTGAGCTTATTGCCCAACTTGTTTCAGTTTGCCACCAATGGTCTATCACTGGAACTTTTAATAAATTTTCTGCCCATTTAATTGTATCTGGATCTGCTCTTTCACCAGCAAGAAATAAACTTTCAAAACTACTCAAATCGTATTTAGAGAAGAATTTTCCCTCAGGATCTTCTTTTTTAATCGCTCTAAATGCGGTTGGAGCTGTAAATAAAGATTTTACTTTGTAATCAGATATGATTTTCCAAAAAGCTCCTGCATCAGGTGTACCCACAGGTTTACCTTCAAACAACACAGTTGTGCACCCTTTAAATAATGGGGCATAGACTATGTAAGAATGACCTACGATCCAACCAATATCACTAGCTGACCACCAGATATCTCCTTCATCAATGTTATAGATATTTTTCATTGTCCATTTTAATGCCACGATGTGACCTCCAATGTCTCTTACAATCCCTTTAGGTGTTCCTGTTGTGCCTGAGGTATAGAGTATGTAAGCAAACTCATTTGAATTCATCTCCACACAGTCTGTATCTTTTGCATCAGCTAGTGCCTCATCCCAACTAATTTCAGTGGGTGCATTTAGTTTAGCCTCATGACCTTTTCTTTGAAATAAAATCATCTTACTTATCTTATGACTTGCTAGTTTGACTGCTTCATCTACTAATGGCTTGTACTCAACTGTTCTACCTGGCTCAAAACCACATGATGCTGTGACTAGAATTTTAGCTTTGCTGTCATCTATTCTGCTAGCAAGTTCATTTGATGCAAATCCACCAAAAACAACGGAGTGAATCGCTCCAATTCTTCCACAAGCAAGCATTGCAATGACTGCTTCAGGGATCATAGGCATATAAATTATTACTCTATCACCCTTATTGACGCCTTGATTTGTTAATGCCCCCGCAAATTTAGAGACTTTTGATCTTAATTCTTCATAAGTCAGCTTACTTTTGTTTCCTGTGATGGGACTATCGTAGATTAGTGCAGTTTTCTTACCTTGACCTTTATCAATATGAATATCTAATGCATTGTAGCAGGTATTTGTTACCCCATCTTCAAACCATTTATAAAAAGGAGGGTTAGATTTGTTTAAAATTTTTGATGGTTTTTTAAACCAAAAAATATTATCAGCTGCTTTTCTCCAGAAATTTTCAGGGTCTTCGATTGATTTTCTATAAATTTCTTTAAATTTATCTGACATAATTCTTTTGATTCGTTAGTTAATTTATTGTGGTTTTTAAATCACAAATTGTATTTAATTTTAAAAAACGAGTAAAATCAATGTAAATTAATGACAATTAGGTCTTCTATTAAGTGTTTTTATTTGGTATTTAACCACAACTTTTGCTTAGGGAAGCCTAAGCTTAGTTTATATAAACTAAAGTAAAAACTAACTAAAGAGGGAGTTTTTTATGAAAAAACTTAAACTGTTTGCTCTAGCAGCGTTAGCCCTAGTGGGTTATGCAGGTGTTGCTAATGCAGCAGACGCAACGATGTTAGCTCAGGATGACTTTGTTGGAATATCTTTTTGGATAATTTCAATGGGTATGTTAGCGGCTACAGCTTTCTTCTTCATGGAGAGAGGTACTGTTAACCCTGCGTGGAAAACATCAGTAACTGTTGCAGGTCTTGTAACTGGTATTGCTTTCATTCACTACATGTACATGAGAGAAGTATGGGTTGCTACAGGTGACTCACCAACAGTATACAGATATATTGACTGGTTAATTACTGTGCCATTACAGATGGTAGAATTCTACTTAATTCTAGTAGCAGTAAGAAAAGCAAACTCTGGAATGTTCTGGAGATTGTTAATCGGTTCATTAGTAATGTTAATCGGAGGATACTTAGGAGAAGCTGGATACATCAATGCTACACTTGGTTTTGTAATCGGTATGGCTGGATGGATTTACATTCTATATGAAATATTCTCTGGTGAAGCTGGAAGAGCTGCTGCTAAAAGCGGTAACAAAGCTCTTGTAACTGCGTTCGGTGCAATGAGAATGATTGTAACTGTAGGTTGGGCTATTTATCCATTAGGTTATGTATTTGGTTACCTAACAGGTGGTGTAGATGCTAATTCATTAAACGTTGTTTACAACTTAGCTGACTTCATTAACAAAATTGCATTCGGTCTAGTAATCTGGGCTGCTGCAATGAGTTCAGGAGCTGGCTCAAGAGCAAGATAATTACTATTTAAAGTAAATCTTATAGGGCGAGTATGTTTTACATACTTGCCCTATTTTTTTTTAAGTCTATATATATTCAATGGCCAAAATCACATACATAACATCTGATGCTAAAGTTCATGAAATTGAGGTTCAAAATGGTCTCACTGTTATGGAAGGGGCTGTTCAAAATAATGTACCTGGTATAGATGCTGACTGCGGAGGTGGAATGGCATGTGCCACTTGCCATGTTTATGTCCAAGATGATTGGTTTAATAAAATTCCTAAGAAAGAAGATGGTGAAGAAGATATGTTAGATATGGCTTTCGAACCAAAAAAAAATAGTAGACTAAGTTGTCAATTAATTGTTTCAGACGAATTGGATGGTTTAGTAGTTAATATTCCAACAAAACAAAGTTAATGATTAAAACAGATGCATTAATAATTGGAGCTGGACCTACAGGCCTTTTTACTGCTCACCAAATAAAATTAATAGGTCTAGATTGTGAAATCGTGGATAATCTTGATAAAGTTGGTGGCCAGTGTATTGAACTTTATCCAGATAAACCAATTTATGATATTCCTGCTGTACCTGAATGCACAGGTGAAGAGTTAACAAAAAATTTAATTAATCAATTAAAACCATTTGATATCAAATTTCATTTGAGTGAAAGAGTAGAGGAAGTAAAAAAAGATAATTTCAACTGGATTGTAAAGACAAATAATGGAAAAATATTCTCAACTCCAAATGTAATTATAGCAGGAGGAGTTGGTTCATTTGAACCAAGAAAATTTCCTGTAAAGGAATGTGAAAAATTTGAAAATAAATCTGTATTTTACTCAGTAAAAGATAAAAAAATTTTTGAGGGAAAAACAGTAGCAATTTTTGGTGGTGGAGACAGTGCATTGGATTGGGCAGTTGAATTATCAAAAAATTCTAAGGTAAATTTGATTCATCGAAGAGAAGAATTTAGAGGAGCACAAGCTACTGTTAATAAAATGCATGCGCTTGCAAAAGAGGGTAAAATAAACCTTTTTACAAAATACCAAATGACATCAGTCCATGGCAATGGTCAATTAGAAAGTATAGATATAAAAAATGATGATGATGAAAAGAAAAATTTAAAAGCTGATTATGCTTTGGGTTTTTTTGGTTTAATTATGCAACTAGGACCCATAGCTAATTGGGGACTTAATCTAGATAAAAAAACTATAGAAGTTGATACAGAAAAATTTGAAACTAATCAAAAAGGGATTTATGCAGTGGGTGATATTTGTAGTTATCCTGGTAAACTAAAACTAATATTATCTGGATTTCATGAAGGAGCTTTAGCAGCAAGAGCATGTTTTAAATTAGCAAGACCAAATGAAAAATATAGATTTGAATTTACTACAACCTCATCAAGTTTATTAAAAAGACTTGGAAAAAAAGAGTGATAGATCTTTACTCAGCAAATACACCTAATGGAAAAAAAATTAGTATTATGCTTGAGGAAATTGAATTTGATTACAAAGTAATCAAAGTTGATATTAATAATGGTGAACAATTTAAAGATGAGTTCAAAAAAATAAGTCCTTTAAGTAAAATTCCAGTAATTATTGATCATAAAAACAAAAAAACGATCTTTGAGTCTGGAGCAATCTTGATTTATTTAGCTGAGCTAAGTGGAAAATTTTATAATTCTGAAGAAAGATTAGAAATTAATCAGTGGCTGATGGCACAAATGGGTTATGTTGGTCCAATGTTAGGTCAACATCATCAATTCCATCACTATAATCCTGGAAAAAGTAAATTTGGCGAAGAAAGGTATTTTAAAATTTCCAGACGAATATACAAAGAATTGGATGAGAGATTATCTAAATCAAAGTATTTATCGGGGAATAATTACACAATTGCAGATATCGGTACATTTCCTTGGATAGCAAGACATGAATGGCACGATATTGGTCTTAAAAATTTTAAAAATCTTACTAGATGGTATGAAGAGATTTCAAAAAGAGATGGTGTTAAAAAGGGATTTGCTTTTATGGATGAAAATGAAATTCCACCTAAACCATATTAGTTCATTGAGCTTAGCAATCTAAACAACGAAGCAAAAATTCCATGGCCTGACACCTCTATTGCAAGGACAATAATAATTATCAAAAGTATTTTTGTATCCATTAACTAAATACAATAAATAACAAAATTATCCAAAACAAACCATAATAATAATATATATACTTTTTAGTAAAATAATAAGTTACGGGATTATGAACTTTTTTAGTTTTTTTCCTTTTTTTAGTCATCGGCGTGAACTTTTTCATCCTTTTCATGTTTTTCCTGAGCAGCAATAGTATACTTAGCGACAGGTCTCGCCATGAGTCTTTTTAGCCCTATTGGTTCTGCTGTATCAAGGCAGTATCCGTAAGTATCTTCTCTAATTCTTGCTAGTGCTTTATCTATTTCTGAAATGAGTTTAATTTGCCTATTAATAGCTTTCATCTCGACATTTTTATCAGTGTAGGAGCTCGCTTGATCTACAATATCTGCTGAAATGCTATTATCATCTAAACTTCCATTATAAAGAGCTTCATTGTTTGCTCTTACCAAATCTTTCCTCCACTCTTGAAGCTTCATTCTAAAAAATACTTTGTGTTTCTCGCACATATATTTTTCAGTATCTTTTGGAATATAAGTTTTAGAAATTTTAATTGGACCTTTAATTGTCTCTTTAGTTTTAGCTACTGTAGTTTTAACTGATACGGTTTTAGCAGTTGTCTTAACTTTATTTTTACTTACAGTTTTATTCTTTGCTTTTACAACTTTTTTTTTAACTTTGCTGGTTTTAGCCATATTTTCTAATTGAGTTCGAGGGAGTATATTCAGCAAAATATGGGTGTCAAGCAACGTTAATTATTGTAATTATTAAGTAATGATAAGTTTAAATAGAAATATAAATAATATATTTTTTATTTTTGTTTTATCACATTTATTAATTTGGACGGTTGTTCCTACAATAACTAATAAAAATCTACCCCTAGATGTCATCGAAGCATTAGCGTGGGGCAGTAATTTAGACTGGGGTTTCAATAAACATCCACCTGGAAGCGCTTTTTTTCCAGAAATTTTCTTTCAGATATTTGGTGCACAGGATTGGGCATATTATTTCTTAAGCTCATTATTTGTGGTGATTTCTTTTTATTTTGTTTTTAAAGTCGCTGATGAGATTTTATCAAGTAAACTATTAAGTCTTTTTTCCGTTTTAATTTTAGAGGCAATTTATTTCTATAATTTTACTACACCAGAGTTTAATGTAAATGTATGCCAGCTTCCATTTTGGTCTTTAGTGGTTTATTTTTCATGGAAAATTTACTCTTCAAAAGAGATAAAATTATCAGATTGTTTTTTAATTGGTTTATTTAGTGCAATAGGATTTTTATCAAAATATTTATTTGTATATCTATTAGCATCAATCTTTTTACTTTTTATGTATTTAATATTAATTAAAAAAGATAGAAAATTTGATTTTAAATATTTTATTATTTTAGAAGTTTTTGTGATTTTATTAATTCCCCATTTTTTATGGTTATATGGTAATGATTTTATTACAATTTTTTATGGCTTAAAAAGAACTGGATTAGAACCAAGTTTAATAAATCATTTTGAACAGCCAATATTGTTTTTACTTAAACAAGTGGGAACACTTCTTCCGTTTTTCTTTCTAATTTGGTTGTTGGTAAAAAAAATTCGATTTAAATTTAATGTTAAAGATAAAAAATTACTATTTTTATTAGTCATAAACTTATTGCCAATCTTTCTAATTCTTATTACTTCTGCGATAATGGGTTCTAAAATCAGAACGATGTGGATGACACCCTTTTATTTATATATTGGTGTTCTATTTATCTATCTTTTGAAATCGCAAATAAATGTTAAAAGATTAAATTCTTTCTTATATGGATTTTTGTTTCTATTTTTTTTATCACCAATTATTTATTCTTACGTTTCAATTTCCCAAACAGATAAAAGAACCGACTATCCTGGAAAAGAGATTGCATTTAAAGTGCAATTAATTTGGAGTAAAGATTTTAATGGAGATATTCAATTCGTCACTGGAGACGAATGGAAAGCTGGAAATTTATCATATCATTTAAAATCACGACCTGTTTGGGAAGGATCTACCAATAGTGAGATATTGAAAAATGCATCACAATTTATTTGTGTTGAAGATGTTTGTTTGGGAAGATACTAAAATTTGATTATATTATGAAAATAATAATTTTGACCCCGGTGTATAATGATTGGCAATCCGTATATAAACTAGTCGAAGAAATTAATAACCTATCGTTAGACCAAGAATTTGAAATTTCAGTCTACATATTTAATGATTACTCAAATCATGATCGTCCTAGTTTTGAAAAAAATTTAGAAAATATAAATTCTATAAAGATCTTTAATATGAAAAAAAATCAAGGACATGCAAGATGTATTGCCACTGGGTTAAAATATATTTTTGAAAAAGATAATTTTGATTATGTTATTCCTATGGATGGTGATGGCGAAGATAGGCCTGAGGAGATTGTATCATTTTTAAATAAAATCAAAAAAACACAAGATAAACCTGTTGTTGGAGAAAGAGTTAAAAGATCAGAAAACAGGATATTCAAGATCTGCTATCAATTACATAAATTTTTTACATTCGTATTTACTGGAAAGTCAATTAAGTTTGGAAATTTTAGTTGTTTACCAAAATCAATTGTTGAAAAAATGATTAATGAGAAAGCTACGTGGAATAGTTTTTCAGGTTCATTAAAAAAAATTGAAAATGACTTAATTTCTATTCCCTCTATTAGAGGTAATCGATATTTTGGACCATCAAAAATGAGTTTTATCAATTTAATTAAACACTCACTTTCAATTATTAGCGTGTTCAGAAAAACTTTTTTAATTCGATCTGCATTATTTATAATTATTTATATTTTAATGATTAAAAGTAATGCATCAATAATCACTGCAATACCTCTCATTTTTTTATTAGTAGCTGTTTATTCAATCTCAAATTTAGCATTAAGAGAAAATATGGAAGAATTTAAAAATTGTTTAAGCCAAATAAATGATATTGAGAATATTAAATGAAAAAAAAAGATCTTTATTATGAGAGAATTCCTACAAAACTTTTAAGAGAGGATGTCAGATATTTAGGAAACATATTAGGGCAGGTAATAAGGGCACAAGAGGGACAAAAGTTTTTTAATTTAGTTGAAAAAGTTAGAAAATTATCAAAAGCTAATAAAGCCAATCCTAATTCAAAAAAACTAAATAATCATGTAATTAACGCAATCAAAAAACTTGATCCTAAAAATACTTTTAAATTAACTCGAGCATTTTCACATTTTATGAATTTTATGAATTTAGCCGAGCTAGTTGATGCCTCTAGAAGTATAAATGAAAATGAAAATAATAAGAAAAAATTAAATAAAAAGAATTTATTTATTGAGGAAATTTTTGAGGACTTGTTTAGAAAGAAAAATATTTCAGATAATAAGATTTATGATTTAGCTAAAAATCTTAATATAGGTATTGTTTTAACAGCCCATCCGACAGAAGTAAAAAGAAGAACTTTAATTCAAAAATATCACAAAATTATAGAGATACTTGAGGAGCGAGAATTGTTTAAAAATTTTCCATCAAAATTAAAAGTTCTCGATAAAAATCTTTACGATGAATTGACGATTATTTGGAATACGGATGATCTTAAAAGATTTAAACCATCACCATTTGATGAGGCTAGATGGGGATTGGCCATCATTGAGGATAGTCTGTGGGATACAGTTCCAAAAGTTTATAGAAAATTAAATTCTATATTTGTAAAAAATATGGGTAAAAATTTACCAAAAAATTTTAATCCTATTGTATTTGGTTCATGGATGGGTGGTGATCGAGATGGCAATCCTAATGTTACTTCAGAAGTCACAAGAAAAGTAATTTTACTTTCTAGATGGGAAGCAGCTAAATTATATGAAAAAGCTCTCACTAAAATAATAAGATCCTATTCTATGGAAAAGGCTTCAAAAAAAATCTTAAGTAAAGTTGGTCACTCATTCGAGCCTTATAGAGTTTTTTTAAGACCTCTGAGAGACAAAATGAGAATTACCCATAGATCTATTGAACAACACTTGGTGCATAATAAGCCGTTAGATCAAAAAAAATTATTAAGTTCTCGAGAGGAAATTCTTAAACCTTTAAGAGTTGTTAGAGAGTCTTTAGAGCAAAATCAAAATGAGAATATTGCTAGTGGTGAATTGTTAGATTTAATGAGGCGTGCAAAATGTTTTGGGATTAATTTAGCCAGATTAGATATCAGACAAGAGTCTGCAAGACATAAACAATTGATATCTGAGTTTGTTAAGACGAAGCATAAAAAAAATTATTCAAATTTTACTGAGAAAGAAAAAATAAAATTTTTAAAGAAATTTATAACTTCTAAATCTAATAAAATTAGAAATTTTCAATTTAAAAATAAAGAAAACAAGGAAGTATGGACAACCTTCAATACATTATCTAAAGAGCCACCAGAGTGTTTAGGTGCATATGTAATATCTATGACTACTTCTGCTTCAGATATTTTATCAGTATCTTTCTTACAAAAAGAGGCAAATATAAAAAACAAATTAAGAGTGGTTCCTTTATTTGAAACTTTAGATGATCTTGTAAATGCAAGATCCATAATGGAAACCCTGTTCTCACAAAAATGGTATAGAAAACTGATCAATCATGAACAGGAGGTAATGATTGGATACTCAGACTCTAGTAAGGACGCTGGAAAAATATGTGCTAGTTGGCATCAATATAAAGCACAAGAAGAAATAATAAAATTAGCAAAAAAATTTAAGATTAAAGTAACTTTTTTTCACGGCAGAGGTGGATCAGCTGGTAGAGGAGGAGGTCCGATACAGGCTACTTTAAGATCACAACCTCCTAACTCAGTTAATGGCAATATAAGAATTACCGATCAAGGTGAAGTAATTCAACAAAAGTATGGTTATGAACCTTTAGCTAATTATAACTTATGTAGTTACATTGGTGCTGTTACAGAGGCTACTTTAAATCCCCCACCAATTCCTAAAAAGAATTGGAGAGATCTTATCGAAAAAATGTCTGATATTTCTAAAAATTCTTATAGAAAAAATATAAATCAAAGTTCAGATTTTATTCAGTATTTTAGGACTGTCACTCCTCATAAAGCACTTGGTAAATTGTCCATTGGTTCAAGACCCTCAAAAAGAAAAAATGTTGATAATATAAAAAGCTTAAGAGCAATACCTTGGGTATTTGCGTGGACACAGATCAGATTAATGCTTCCAGCCTGGTTAGGAAGTGCAGAAGCATTAAGATACTCTTATATCAAACAGTTTAGAAAAACTTTATATGATATGGAAAAAAATTGGCCTTTTTTTAATTCAATGCTTGATATGCTTGATATGGTAATTTCCAAAGCTGATCCAGAAATTTCAAAAATTTATGAGGAGTTTCTCGCTGATAAAAAACTTCAAAGAGTTGGACAGAAACTAAGATTTCAATTTGATACAATTAAGGAATTAAATAAAAAAATTACCCCTAAGGAAATTTTGAAGATAAGAAAAGAATTTAGATCTAAGGTATTAGCAAGAAATATTTACTCTGAGGTTTTAAATATTATTCAGCCAATAGTTATTTATAAATTAAAAAAGAAAAAAGATAAAAAAAATAGAAAATATTTAGAGGATGCTTTGCTGACCTCTATCGCAGGTATTTCCGCTGCCATGAAAAACACTGGATAATAAAATCGATTAAGCTCTAATTGTCGGTAGACAATAAAAATCAGCCGTATCTATTTTAGAAGAGTATTGTCTTCTCATATTCCATTTTTTATGAACCCCAGCGCTTGCAAGACTTAATGTAGATCTGCCATATCTATAATTAGTGTTATCAATTGATCGCATTAAACTTTTTATCTTTTCATCTTTTTCTGATGAAAATAAATTTTTTCTACCATCATCGTTACGTAGTCCTGTAAGCATAACACCTGCTTTCTGATACCGGTATCCATTTTTGAAAATACTTTCTAAAATCGAGACTGCAGTTTTAACAGTTTCAATACTATTATTTGTTGCAATTGGAAAATCAATTGTCTTTGCATTTGAATAATAGCCATAGTCTCTTTGAAAAGGACTGGTTCTGACAAAAACTGTAATTGCTTTTGCAACCAAAGACTCTGATCTAATTTTTTCAGATGCATTTAAACAATAATTTGCAACCGCTTCTTTTAATTCTTGAAATTTTTCAATCCTTTTTCCAAATGATCTTGAAACGACACAGCTCTTTCTTTTTGTTTGTGTTGTCTCTAAACCAATACATGGTACTCCTCTAAGTTCCATTGCAGTTCTAGAACTTAAAACATTGGAACATTTTTTGATCCATGTATTAGATTTATTCTTAAGTTGTTTTGCATTATAAATTCCGTTCTTTTGATAAAACTTCGTAAGTTGCCTACCAACACCCCACACATCATTAATTTCAACTTTTTCTAAGATAGGATCTAAATTCTCAATGCCAATTAAACTTGTTACTCCTGATTGTTTTTTCTTTGCGATATGATTTGCAACTTTACTTAAAGTTTTAGTTTTAGCGATACCAATACTAGTTGGAATACCAGTCCATTGTAAAACTGTCTCTCTAATTTCTCTTCCAACTTTTTCAACTTCTGAGTCTGGAAAATTAGATAAATCTATAAATGCTTCATCAATTGAGTAAACTTCTATTTCAGTATTAAATCTTTTCAGAGTTCTCATTACCCTTCTAGATAAATCTCCATATAAGGAATAATTTGATGAAAAAACTTCAACTTTATTTTTTACAATAATATCTTTTGCCTTAAAATAAGGTTCACCCATTTTGATCCCCAACGCTTTTGCTTCATTGGATCTAGAAATGATACAACCATCATTATTGGATAAAACAACCACAGGTTTTTTTCTTATTTTTGGATTAAACAATCTTTCACATGAAACATAGAAAGAATTACAATCAACTAAGCCTATTTTTTTAGTACGTAGAATGGATGACATAAGTCACAACCCCCCATATAAAAACATCTTCTTCTTCATTAATTAAAATTCTATTAGAAAAATCTTTAGAACCTGACGATAGAAATTTTTTATCTCTTTCTTGAACTAAAGTTTTAACTACAAGTTCATCGTGAACATTTGCAATAACTGTTGAAAAATTTTTTGGTTTTAAACTTTTATCGACAACCAATAAGTCTCCATCATTAATCCCAACATCGACCATGGATTTACCCTGAACTCTGATGATAAAAGTAGCTGGAACATTTTTGATTAAATGCATGTTCAGATCGATATCTTCTTCGATATAATCAGTGGCAGGTGATGGGAAACCAGCACCAGCTTTATGTAGATAATAGGGAATAGTTAGTTTCATGTTCTTGTTTTGTTCTAATTTATAGCCCATTTATACAATACACGCAAGAGGTTGTATTTTGAGTCCGTAATTGAATCAAAAGTGAATCAAAACGTGAACATCAAAACCATATTTTGTATGCTTGTGGATAACTTCAACCAAGGATAGTTTTAAATTCTAATTTAATTATAAAAGGAGAAAAATAATGAGTTCAATTGAAGTCAAAACTTTTGACAATCCAGACGAAAGTAACACGAATTTTAAAAATGCTAAAATAGATATTGTGAAAGTAGGAGATCAAAGAGTTATGAGATTAGTTTTACAACCAGGTTGGAAATGGTCACAAGATATTAAGCCAACAGTTGGCACAGATAGCTGTAAAGCAAAACATCTAGGTGTAATTGTTTCAGGAGCAGTTTGCGCAAAACATGATGATGGAACTGAATTAACTTATAAAGCTGGTGACGCATATTCAATAGAACCGGGTCATGATGGTTGGGTAGTAGGTGATAAACCTGCAGTAGTTTATGAGTTTCATGGAAAATGGGGAGAATAGTGAAAAAACTATCGTGTCATTGTGGTGCTATAGAGGCTGAAATAAATTTAGAGGGAGACTTAGCTAAAGTAATAAAATGTAATTGTTCTATTTGTAAAAGAAAAGGAGCAATTATGTCGATGGTAAAAAATGAAGATTTTAAAATTACTAAGGGTGAAGATAAGTTAAAACTATATCAATTTCACTCAAAAGTAGCGAAACATTACTTCTGTTCTGAGTGTGGAATTTATACACATCATAATCCAAGGATCAATCCAGCCATGACAGGATTTAATGTTGGGTGTATTGATGAAATAAATACTTTTGATATCAAAGATGTTCCAGTAAACAATGGTCAAAATCATCCTTTAGATAAAAAATAATTTTCATGCAACAATTTAGTTTATGCTTTGGTAAGGTAAAAAAAGACTGTTTAAAGTTCATTAAGTCTCAAGAGACAAAAGCCGATAAATTTAAAAATAAAGAAAGAATGATAAAATCTTTCTTAATTCCGTTATGTTTTTGGATCAGTAAAAAAGCTGATAAAAAAAAACCATATTTTGTAGGATTAGCAGGAGGGCAAGGAACAGGTAAAACTACAATTAGCTCTTTAATCAGAATTATATTAACAAAATACTTTAAATTAAATGTTTTTAGAATTTCAATAGATGACTTCTATAAAACAAGAAAAGAGCGAATAAATTTATCAAAAAGAGTTCATCCTATGCTTTTAACCAGAGGTGTACCCGGAACACATGACATTAATATGATGTTAAATTTTTTTAAAAAGTCAAAAAGTAAAAAATTCAATAGATTAAAATTACCAACATTTAATAAAGCTATCGATGACAGGTATAATAAAAAGAAATGGTACGATTTAAAAAGAAGACCAGATGTTATTATTTTTGAAGGATGGTGTGTTGGTGCAAAATCAGAAAAAAATAATACTTTAAAGAAAACAATTAATTCATTGGAAAAGGCAAAAGATCAAAAACAGATTTGGAGAAAATATGTTAACAACCAATTAAAATCAAAATATAAAAATTTATATTCACAATTAAATTGTTTGGTTTATCTAAAAGCAAAAAATTTTAGTTTGTTACAAAAATGGAGATTAAAACAAGAGAGGAAACTTTGGGTTCAAAGCAAAGTGAAATCAAAAATAATGAGTAGAGGAGATGTATTAAATTTTATGCAAACTTATCAAAGAATTACTCAAAACATGTTTAGAAATATGCCAAAATATGCATCAGTTATATTCAATTTAAATAGTAACCATCAAATTAAATCTGCTGTATATAAAAAGAAATGATTAGAATTTTATTTATAATTACAGGTTTCATATTTTTGTTAAATAATGCTAGTGCTGAAACTTTTTCTGCAGCATTAAAAAAGGCGTATAATGACAATAATGAGTTGAATGCTGAAAGAGAGAGTTTAAACATTTCTGAGCAAGAATTAAAAATTTCAATTAGTTCATATTTACCATCAGTAACTTTGAGTGGAAGTAAAAGCTCAGAAGATACTAATAAATTAACCAATCAGAATGGAACTAATGCTACAATTTCAGATGTAGACCCAACTGTACAATCATTAACAATTACCCAAACATTAATAGATTTTGGAAGAGGTGCTGAATTAAGTAAAAGTAAAATTGGTATTGAATTAGCTAAAGCAAAGCTTTTAAAAAAAGAACAAGAAATTCTTTATAAATCAATTGAAGCTTATACGGGGTTAATTTCAGCAAACGAAAAACTGAAGATTAATAAATCCAATGTCAACCTGTTAGATCGGCAAGTCGAAACAGATAGAATTAGGCTTGAGCGAGGTAATATATCTTTATCGGATGTTGCTCAATCAGAGTCCTCTTTAGCTGGAGCACAAGCAAAATTAATCCAAGCTGAAAACGATTTTTTAACCAGTAAGCTAAATTACGAAAATGTGATTGGCACTATTAATGATGCAGAGGCACTAGATAAATCATCTATCATAATAGTTAATTTGCCCAATGAATTAAATTCTGCAATAGAGATATCAAAAAAAGGTAATCCAGATTTAATTATAGCACAGCTTGAATATGAACAATCAAAAAAAGATACAACTAGTGCAAGATCTGATTTAGCCCCAACAGCTACCTTATCTTTTGATAGATCAAAAACAGATGATCTAAATTCTACCTATGATGAAAAAGAGCAAGATACTTTAAAAGCAACTGTCACATGGCCTTTTTTCTCAGGTGGAAAAAATTATGCAAATTTGAATAAAAACAAAAGTCTGGAGACACAAAAAAATCTTCTTTTAAATAATATGATCAAAAAAAATCAAACGGACGTTGCAAGTGCCTGGTCAAATTATCAATCAAACAAAAGTTTACTTGATTCAGTAAGAGCTCAAGTGAATGCTGCAGAAATCGCAAATGAGGGAATTGTAGCTGAATATAATAGTGGATCAGATAGAACCACTTTAGAAGTTATTCAGTCTAACTCTTTATTATTAAATGCTCAGATTTCGTTAGCAGATTCAGAGAGAAACTATATTCTTTCGCAGTTTAATCTTTTAAAATCTATCGGATTGCTCAATAGTGAATATCTCAAATTGAGATAAAATTAGCTTTTTTAGGCTTAAATAAATAAATCTTGCCAATGAGAACAAAATGTGTACATTTATAAGCATGATTCGAGTGGCAAAAATATTAAAAAAAGAGGCAAAAAATGACTAAAAATAACTTAAAAGTAGTTAAATCTACTAAAGATCAAGAATTGGATAATAAAGAGAAAAATAAAGCTTTAGACGCAGCAATCAGCCAAATCACAGATAATTTTGGAAAAGGTTCTGTGATGAAGCTTGGTGAAAAAAGAGCAATGGATATCGAGTCGATATCTACAGGTTCTTTGAGTTTAGATTTAGCTTTAGGAATAGGCGGTTTACCTAAAGGAAGAATTATTGAAGTTTATGGACCAGAGTCTTCTGGAAAAACTACATTAGCATTACAAGTTGTTGCTGAAGCACAAAAAGCAGGCGGAATTTGTGCATTCGTTGATGCAGAGCATGCTTTAGATCCAGTTTACGCAAAAAAATTAGGTGTAAATACTGAGGAGCTTTTAATTTCGCAACCAGATGCTGGTGAACAAGCTTTAGAAATAGCAGATACATTAGTAAAATCAGGCTCTATTTCAGTTATCGTAATTGACTCAGTTGCAGCTTTAACTCCAAAAGCTGAAATTGAAGGTGAAATGGGAGATCATCACGTTGGTCTTCAGTCAAGATTAATGAGTCAAGCTTTAAGAAAATTAACTGGTTCAATTTCAAATACAAACACAATGATGATTTTCATTAACCAAATCAGAATGAAAATTGGTGTTATGTTTGGAAGTCCAGAAACAACATCGGGTGGTAATGCACTTAAGTTTTATTCATCTGTAAGAATGGACATTAGAAGAATTGGTGCCATCAAAGACAAAGATGAAATTATTGGAAATACTACAAGAGTTAAAGTAGTTAAAAACAAAGTTGCACCACCATTTAAAGTTGTCGAGTTTGATTTGATGTATGGAAGAGGTATTAGCAAAATGGGTGAGTTAGTCGACCTAGGTGCTAAA
This sequence comes from uncultured Pelagibacteraceae bacterium, assembly GCA_902571015.1. Classification (GTDB taxonomy): domain Bacteria; phylum Pseudomonadota; class Alphaproteobacteria; order Pelagibacterales; family Pelagibacteraceae; genus Pelagibacter. The sequence goes on from CACGAC010000010.1 coordinate 24,991, forward strand.
GCTGATATCATTGAAAAATCAGGAGCTTGGTATGCTTATAAAGGTGAGAAAATTGGACAAGGTAGAGAAAATGCAAAAACTTATCTTGCACAAAACCCTAAAGTTGCTGCAGAAATAGAAATGGCAATTAGAGAAAAAGCTGGTGTGATTTCAAAGAAAATTGAAGGAAATCCATTAAGTCCTGAAAAAATTGAAAAGGAGAAGAAAGTAGCTGAAAAAGAAGAGGCTGCAAAAGAAACTGCTCCTACAAAGAAGAACTAGAATTAAAGGTC
>CACGAC010000011.1 GCA_902571015.1 uncultured Pelagibacteraceae bacterium
TAATGTTTGCCAATTCAGGGATGGTTCAGTTTAAAAATGTATTTACTGGTTTAGAAAAAAGAGATTATCAAAGAGCTACTACCTCACAAAAATGCGTTAGAGCAGGTGGTAAACATAATGATTTAGAAAATGTTGGTTATACACCAAGACATCATACTTTCTTTGAAATGTTGGGAAACTTTTCTTTTGGAGATTATTTTAAAGAAAGAGGAATTGAACTTGCATGGAATTTAATCACCAAAGATTTTGGTTTAGATAAAAATAGGCTTTATGTAACCGTTTTTCATGAAGATGATGAAGCTTTTAATTTCTGGAAAAAAATAGCGGGTTTTAGTGATGACAGAATAATTAGAATTGCAACATCGGATAACTTCTGGTCAATGGGTGAAACTGGTCCATGTGGTCCATGCTCAGAAATATTTTATGATCATGGCGATCACTTAAAAGGTGGATTGCCAGGAACCAAAGATCAAGATGGAGATCGTTTTATTGAAATTTGGAATTTGGTCTTTATGCAGTATGAGCAAGTCTCAAAAGAAAAAAGAATAGATTTGCCAAAACCATCTGTTGATACAGGGATGGGATTAGAGAGAATTGCTGCTCTTTTACAAGGCACACATGATAATTATCAAACTGATCATTTTAAAAAATTAATAAGTTCAATATCTGAAGTAACAAAAGTTAAACAAGAAGATAAAAATATATCAAGTTTTAGAGTAATTGCTGATCACTTAAGAGCAAGCTCATTTCTTTTGGCTGAAGGAGTTTTACCTTCAAATGAAGGTCGTGGATATGTTTTAAGAAGAATTATGAGAAGAGGAATGAGGCATTCTCATTTGTTAGGATCTAAAGAGCCAATCTTTTACAAAATTTTTGACTCGTTAAAAAATGAAATGTCAGGAAATTATCCAGAGCTTGAAAGATCTCAATCTTTGATCAAGGAAACTTTAAGGATGGAGGAGGAGAAATTTTTAGTTTTACTTGATAGAGGTATCAAAATTTTAAATGATGAAATTGCAAAAATAGACAAAGTTTTACCTGGTGATGTCGCTTTCAAATTATATGACACCTATGGTTTTCCATTAGATCTTACTGAAGACATTTTAAAGAATAAATCTTTAAAAGTTGATCATCAGAAATTTGATGAATTAATGAAAAAAAGCAAAGAACTTGCTAAGAAGAATTGGAAAGGTTCTGGAGATAGTTCTGAGGAAGCCATTTGGTTTTCAATTAAAGATAAAACTGGTCCAACAGAATTTTTAGGTTACGAGTCTAATCAGTCTGAGGGTGTTGTGTTAAACTTAATTAAAGATAATACGGAAACAAAATCTTTATCTTCTGGTGAAGAGGGAATGATCATTACCAATCAAACTCCGTTTTATGGAGAGTCAGGAGGACAACTTGGAGATAAAGGTACAATTGTTTCTGGTAATTCTGTTTTTCAAGTAGAAGATACGCAAAAAAAACTTGGAGACTTATTTGTTCATTACGGATCTTTGAAAACTGGAGAAATAAAAATCAATGATGTAGTGGAAATGAAAATAGATGTAGAGCGAAGAGATAATCTAAAAGCTTACCATTCTGCTACACACTTACTCCACGAGTCATTAAGAAGAACTCTAGGTAAACATGTTATGCAAAAAGGATCATTAGTTGCTCCAGATAGATTAAGATTTGACTTTAGTCATATGAAACCAATTACTGATGAAGAGCTAGTAACTATTGATAAATTAGTTAATGAATATGTTTCAAATAGTTCTGAGGTAACAACAAGAATTATGACTCCAAAGGCTGCAATTGAAAAAGGAGCGCTAGCTTTTTTTGGAGAAAAATATGGAGAAGAAGTCCGTGTCGTGTCTATGGGAAAAGAAAAAGAAGCTTACTTTTCAACAGAGCTATGTGGAGGAACACATGTCAAAAATACCGGTGATATTGGAAAATTTAAAACTGTAAGCCAATCGTCTATTGCTGCAGGAGTTAGAAGAGTTGAAGCTCTAAGAGATAAACAACTTGAGGACTTTATTAAGAATAAAGAAAAATTATCAACTTTATCGACACAAAAAGATGAAGAAACGATTAAAGATTTGTCATCGCAAATTATTAAACTTGGAAGCAAACCAAATGTTGATAATAAAAATTTAAAAGAAATTATAAAAAATCTTTCACGACAACTTGAACAACTAAATGTTAGTTCAGTTCTTCAAGACAAAACTAAAAACATTATTAAAGATGATAAGATAAATAATATAAAAGTTAGATTTCAAAAAGTGCAAGATTTACCTCCTAAAGATTTAAGAAAATTAGTTGATAATGGTAAAAAAGAATTAGGTGATGGTATTGTAATTGTTTTTGCAAGCAGTGAAGATAAGGTTGGCTTGGCAGTTGGTATTACTGATAAATTAGTTGATAAATATGATGCAGTAAAATTTGCAAAATTAGGATCAGAGACAATTGGAGGAAAAGGCGGCGGTGGTAGAAAAGATTTTGCTCAAGCAGGGGGTCAAGATAAGAGCAAAATTGATGAAGCTTTTGAAAAAATTAAGTCTTTAATTTAATTTCTTTTTTAAATTATTATCAATTTCATCTAGAAATTGATTTGTTGTTAAGTACTTACTTGATGGCCCAACTAATATCGCTAAATCTTTAGTCATAGAACCACTTTCGACACAGCTGATACAAACTTGCTCAATGGTATTAGCAAACTTTATAAGTTCATCATTTCCATCTAATTTACCTCGGTGAGATAGACCTCTTGTCCAGGCAAAAATCGAGGCAATAGGATTGGTTGATGTTTCTTTTCCTTGCTGATGCATTCTATAGTGCCTTGTAACCGTTCCATGAGCTGCCTCAGCCTCCATAATTTTTCCATCAGGAGTTAAGAGTGTACTTGTCATTAAACCTAAAGAGCCATAACCTTGAGCCATCGTATCAGACTGAACATCACCATCGTAATTTTTACAAGCCCAAATATATTTTCCACTCCATTTCATTGCACAAGCCACCATGTCGTCAATTAATCTATGTTCATAAGTAATTTTTTCCTTATCAAATTTTTCTTTAAATTCTTTATTAAACACTTCTTCAAATATATCTTTAAAACGTCCATCGTACTTCTTTAGGATCGTATTTTTTGTTGAAAGATAGACGGGCCACTTTTTTATTAGACCGTAGCTAAAACAAGATCTTGCAAAATCCTCAATAGATTTATCTAGGTTATACATAGAGAGAGCAACACCTGGTCCAGTAAAATTAAATACTTCGTATTTAATTTCATCTTTACCGTCCTCTGATGTCCACTTAACTTCCATTTTTCCTTTGCCTGGAACTTTAAAATCGGTTGCTCTATATTGATCACCAAAAGCATGTCTGCCAATGACTACTGGATCTGACCATGAAGGCACTAATTTTGGAATGTTAGAACAAATTATGGGCTCTCTAAAAACAGTTCCACCAATGATATTTCTTATCGTCCCATTTGGTGACCTCCACATTTTTTTTAAATTAAATTCTTCAACTCGTGCTTCATCAGGAGTGATTGTGGCACACTTTATACCTACACCAATTTTTTTAATTGCATTAGCAGAGTCTATTGTAATCTGGTCATCAGTATCATCTCTACTCTTCATACCCAAATCATAGTATTCAATACCGATATCAAGATAAGGAAGGATTAATTTTTTTTTAATAAATTCCCAGATTATTCTGGTCATTTCATCACCATCTAACTCTACAATGGGGTTTTTTACAGTAATTTTGCTCACTTTATTTATATCTTAATAATTGAATTTCGTAATTTTATATACATATTAATGAAAAATTATCAAATAGAAGAACATGTTTAGTAAGATATTTCCAAAAATTCACGCTGAGGGATACAAGTTCCTAGTTATCTCTGGAATTATTACAATCGTATTTTATAGTTTCAGTAATTTTTTAGGTTTAATTGGTTTGGTATTAACGATTTGGGTTTATTATTTTTTTAGAGATCCCGATAGAGTAATTATTGATGATAATAATTATCTGGTTAGCCCTGCTGATGGAGAAATCATAAAAGTTGAAGAAGTTGATGGTCCAAAAGAGCTAGGTTTAGAAAATAAAAAATTTAATAAAATCAGTGTCTTTATGAATGTATTTGATTGCCATGTTAATAGAACTCCATGTGCTGGAAAAATTGAAGAAATTTTATATAAACCTGGAACATTTGTTAATGCTTCTCTTGATAAAGCAAGTGAAGATAATGAGAGAAATTATTTTAAAATTAAGGACACAGATAATAACGATATTATTGTAGTTCAAATAGCAGGTCTGGTAGCGAGAAGAATAGTTTGTGAGTCTAATAAAGATCAAGAGTTAAAACAAGGTGATAGAATTGGAATGATAAGATTTGGCAGCAGAGCAGATGTTTATTATGAGAATTATCAACCTTTAGTGAAAGTAGGTCAAAAAGCTATTTCGGGTGAAACACTTCTAGCTAAAAAATAAAATGGAACAACCAAAAAATAATTTGAAGATTGTAGCAGATAAAAAAAGAGCAAGAATGATCTTGCCAAATATGCTTACATTAATAGGGGTTTGTATTGGTTTAACTTCAATACGATTTGCTCTTGATGGAAGGTTTGAACTTGCAATTATAGCAATTCTTTTTGCTGCTTTAATCGATGGTCTTGATGGAAGAATAGCTAGATTAATTAGAGGGACTTCTAAAGTTGGAAAAGAATTAGACTCGCTTACTGATATGATCAGTTTTGGGGTAGCACCGGCATTTATAATGTATTTCTGGAAGCTTAATACTTTAGGAAGATTTGGTTGGTTGCTTTGTTTAGTTTATGTAATTTGCGTTGCATTACGTTTAGCGCGGTTTAATATCAATTCAAATCAAGAACCTTCATGGAGGGATAATTTTTTTGAGGGAGTTCCGTCACCAGCTGGAGGAATTTTAGTTTTAACACCTTTGATTATTAGTTTAAGCGGTTTTAACTTTGTTCAATTAAATTATGATTTAATGGTACCGATTTTTTTTATTGCGACTTCTTTTTTACTAATTAGTAAATTCCCAAGTTATTCTTTTAAAAAGATAGTGATCCCAAGAAAGACAACAATATTTCTTTTATTTGGAATAGTTCTATTTTTTGGTCTTTTATTGATTTATACTTTTAATGTAATTGCGATAAGCACTGCAATTTATGTACTTTTATTACCAATAAGTTTTTTCCATTTTCAAAAAATTAAAAAACAACACGAAAATGACAAAATTCAAGACGAAGATGACCTTGAAGACGTACTTTAATGAAAAAAAATGTAATCGTTTCTTTAGCCGATGCTAATTATTTTCCTTTACTAGATGAACTAGTAGATTCAATAAAAAGATTTAAACAGAGTGAAGATGTTGCTATTTGCATTTTGGATGCAGGATTAAAACAAGATCAGAGAGATAGTTTATCTAAAAAAGTTGATGAAATTAAAAATGCCGAATGGGATATTGAAGTGCCTGGTTATAAGGTTAAAGGTAAAGAGTGGTTGAAAAGTCAGGTCTCAAGAGCTTTTTTACCTAAATACTTTCCTAACTATGAAAAATATCTGTGGATTGATTGTGATGCATGGGTGAATGATTGGAGTTGCGTAGAATTATATTTTAAGGCTTGTGATGATGGAAAGCTTGGAATTACTCAAACAATTGGCCCAGGATATAAGATTACATCAAAAGTAAACTGGCTTTTTGGAAAGCTGGCGTTAATCAAATCTCAAAATTTTAAACACGCTGTAAAATCAAAAATTAGTTATGCAGATGCTAGGAAGTTAGCTTTTGCTCCACATATTAATATTGGAGTTTTTTCCTTAGAAAAAGAATCTAAAGGATGGAGTACTTGGCAAAATAATTTAGAGAAAACAATAAAAGCAGGTAATATTTTTGGATCTGAAGGTTTAGCAATTAATATGTCTGTTTATATTGATGATTTAGAAACAGAGTTTCTTCCTTTAAATTGTAATTGGATCACAAGTAATTTACTTCCAAAATATGATCAGAAACAAAGTACATTTGTTGAACCATACTTACCAAATTATAAAATTGGCATAATGCATCTTGCAGCAGGTATTTGGAAAGATGGTAAAGATATGCGAGTGGATAAAACTATTAAAATTGAATTAGAAACTTTAGATAAAAATAAGACTCTTAAAAGTTTAAGATATAATACTTAATTGAAAAAAAATAAGATTTCAAAAAATTGGGTAAATAAACAAAGACGCGATACTTATGTGCGTCAATCAAAAGTTGACGGTTATCGAGCTAGGTCTGCATATAAACTAAAAGAGATAGATGAAAAATTTAAAATATTTAAAGGTGGAATGTCAGTCGTAGATATTGGAGCTGCTCCCGGCAGCTGGTCACAGTATGTTGCAAAAGTAGTTAAGAGCGGAAAGATAATCTCAATAGATTTAAAAGAGATGGAAAATATAGAAAATACTTTACAAATTCAGGGTGACTTTACTTTAGTTGATACTCAAAACCAAATTAAAGAATATCTTAAAAAAAAACCAGATGTAGTCATGTCTGATATGGCCGTAAACACCACTGGGATAAAAAATATCGATTCAATTCAAACTGGTGAATTGTGTAAAGAGGCGATGGTTTTTTCAAAGGATGTGATTTCAGAAAAGGGTTTTTTTATTTCAAAAATATTTATGGGGAGTACTTTTAATGAAATTGTCGCACTGGGAAAAAAACTTTTTAAGGAAGTAAAGGTTTTTAAACCAAAATCTAGTAGAAAAGATTCTAAAGAAAGTTTTATAATTTGTAAAAATCTTAGATAGTTTCTTTAAATTTTAAAGGAATCATATATAAATGATCATGGTTCCTATAAAAGAAGCACTCACCTTTGATGATGTAACTCTGATGCCTAAGTATTCTGAGATCCTACCCTCAGATGTTGATACTAGCATTAAACTTACAAATTATTTAAAATTAAAAATTCCTCTATTATCCTCAGCTATGGATACTGTTACTGAAAGCAAAATGGCTATCGCGATAGCGAAAGCAGGTGGGATAGGAATTATTCATAGAAATTTAGATATAAAAAAACAAATTCTTGAAATTAAAAAAGTAAAAAAACAAAAACTTTTAGTAGGCGCAGCTGTTGGGGCTGGACCAAGCGAATTTAAAAGAGCAGAGGCAATACTTAAAGAAAAAATTGATATGATTGTTGTTGATACTGCTCATGGACATACAAAAAAGGTCTCAGAAATAATTAAGTTTATCAAAAAAACAAAACATAAAGAAACTGCTCTTTGTGCTGGAAATATTGCTACACCTGCTGCAGCAAAATTTTTGTTAAAGCTTGGTGTTGATGTTATTAAAGTTGGGATTGGACCCGGATCAATATGTACTACAAGACTAGTTGCAGGTATTGGTGTCCCACAACTTAGTGCAATACTAGAAGTTAGAAATGGAATAAAAAATAAGAATGTAAAAATTATTTCTGATGGTGGGATAAAATATTCAGGTGATTTGGCAAAAGCATTCGCTGCTGGAGCAGATGCAGTTATGATTGGTTCATTATTTGCAGGGACAGATGAAGCACCAGGAAAATTAATTAGGAGAAATGGTAAATTATTTAAAAATTTTAGAGGCATGGGTTCAGTTGGTGCTATGAATAAAGGATCTGCAGATCGATACTTTCAATCAAAGCAAAAGGACTCGTCTAAATATGTACCAGAAGGGGTAGAAGGATTTGCAAAATATAAAGGCAAAGTTGATAATATAATTTTCAAATTAATTGGTGGATTAAGATCATCTATGGGATACTTAGGATCAAAACAAATTAAATATCTAAGAGATAAACCACAATTTGTTAAAATAACAAAAGCTGGTTTTTACGAAAGTATGGTCCATAATGTTGATATAGTCAAAAGTGATAATAAATACTAATGAGAAAAATCTTTAAAATAACCGTTCTTTTTTATTTCTTAATCAATGTTTTTAATTTTTCTTTAGGTAGTGAAAATTTTTTTAATAAAGGTTTAGAACTATATAATAAAAAAAAATTTGAAGATGCTCGATTCATGTTTGAGAGAAGTATTGTATTTAATCCAAAACACTCTAATTCATATTTATATTTAGCTAAAATTTACAATCAGGAAAAAAATCAAAAGAAAGAGGAAAAAAATTTAGAGGCAACTTTATTGATTGAACCAAATAATGAAGAAGCAATATTAATGTTGATGAAAATAGCATTAGAAAAATCAAACTACTCGAAGGTAAAAAGTCTTTCAGAAGACTTTATCAAAGTTTGCAAAAATTTATGTGATGAAAATAAAAGTATCTTAGATTCTTTAGCAAACTTAGAACCCAAAAATGAGTCTTGATCAAAATTTGAATAAGATTTTAATTGTTGATTTTGGTTCACAATTTACACAGTTAATAGCAAGACGAGTTAGAGAATTAGGAATTTTTTCTGAGATAGTAAGTCACAAAAAAATTAAAAGTAAAAATATCAATCACACGATCAAAGGCATAATTCTATCTGGTGGTCCTTTAAATGTTTATCAAATAAATAAATACTCCTTTGATAAAAAGATAATTCAAAAAGGTGTTCCAGTTTTAGGTATTTGTTTTGGGCATCAAATAATATCTAAATTAAATGGTGGAAAAGTGAAACAATCTAAACATAGAGAGTTTGGTTTAGCCAATATTACAAAAAAAAATAATAGTCTTTTAATTAAAAATTTATTTAAGAAAAAAAAGTCAATTAAAGTTTGGATGAGTCATGCTGATCAAGTTTCAAAATTACCCAAAAATTTTAAGGTAATTGCCTCAAGCCAGAATTCTAAATTTGCAGTAGTTGAAAATAAATTTAAAAATTATTATGGAGTCCAATTTCATCCAGAGGTGACGCACACAGAAAATGGAAAAAAACTAATAAGTAATTTTATATTCTTAATATGTAAAATGAGAAAAAATTGGTCTTCTAAAGATCAAAAAATAAAATTGATAAAAGATGCAAGACAAATGGTAGGAAATAATAAAGTCATTTGTGCTTTATCTGGTGGAGTAGATAGTAGTGTAGTTGCACAATTATTAAATAAAGCCATTGGAAAAAATTTACACTGTATTTTTGTTAACACCGGGCTCTTAAGAAAGAATGAGGAAAAACAAGTTGTTGCAACATTTAAAAAAAAATTAAAGATTAATCTTACATACGTGAATGCTGAGAAAGAGTTTTTAAGAAAATTATCAAATATTTCAGATCCTGAAAAGAAAAGAAAGATAATAGGAAACTTATTTATAAAAATATTTGAGCGTTATGCCAAAAAAATCAAAAATGTAAAATTTTTGGCTCAAGGAACTCTTTACCCTGACTTAATAGAAAGTAAATCAGTTACTGGTAGTCAAACATCGAAAATTAAATCTCACCATAATGTTGGAGGTCTACCCAAAAAAATGAAACTTAAACTAGTAGAGCCATTAAAATTTTTATTCAAGGACGAGGTTAGGAAACTTGGATTAGAACTCAATTTAAGCAGAGAAATTATTTCTCGTCATCCTTTTCCAGGACCTGGGCTGGCAATACGAATGCCAGGAATAATAACTAAAGAAAAAATTAATATTTTAAAAGAGGCTGATAATTATTTTATTCAAGCTTTGAGAGATCACAACCTATATCATAAAATTTGGCAAGCTTATGCAGCTTTACTCCCAGTTAAAACAGTTGGCGTAATGGGTGATAATAGAACTTACGAGTATTTGTGTTTGCTTAGAGCAATAACATCTGAAGATGGTATGACAGCAGATTTTTATGAATTTAAAAAATCATTTATACAAGAAATTTCAAATAAAATAGTGAATAGTATTAGAGGGATTAATAGAGTAGTTTACGATATAACTTCGAAACCACCGAGTACAATCGAATTAGAGTAAATGAATAAAAAGATTAAAAAAATTCTTAATAAAAAGAATAAATCAAAAATTATTTGTCTTACGGCATACTCCAAAAATGTTGCCACAATCCTTGATAAACATTGTGATTTAGTACTGGTTGGGGACTCATTAGGATCAGTTTTGTATAATTTCAAGTCCACCAAGCAAGTAACTTTAGAGACCATGATTAATCATTCAAAAAGTGTCAGACTTGGTATTAAGAAATCATTAATGGTTGTTGATATGCCTTATAATACATATCGAAATCCAAGTGAAGCTTTGAAGAATTCAAGATTAGTTATGAAAGAAACTAAATGTGATGCTGTGAAATTAGAAGGGGGAAAAAAAATAATTCCTATCGTTAAAAGATTAGTTAAAAATAAAATACCAGTTATGGGACATGTTGGAATATTACCTCAGACAGATAAAAAATTTACCTTCAAAGGGAAAAAACTGAAGGAAAGTGAACGATTACTTAAAGATACTAAACTTTTAGAAAATGCTGGAGTTTTTTCGATTGTATTAGAATGTGTAGAAACAAAGTTATCGAAGAAAATTTCCAACCAAATAAAGATTCCAACTATAGGAATTGGTTCTTCAGTCAATTGTGATGGACAAGTTTTGGTAATTGACGACTTAACAGGATTAAGTCAAAGTAAATTAAAATTTGTTAAAAGATTTGTTGATATATCAAAGCTGATTGAAATTGGTGTGAAAAAATATAAATCTGAAGTATTAAAAAAACAATTTCCTAAAGCTAAACATTCTTTTTCAAAATGAAACTGAATAAGATAGAGCCAAAATTTATTAAAAAAAATAACCCAAGAATAGGTTTAATAACTTTAGCTAGCGATTTTAGAATTGAAAAAGATTTTAATGATATAATTTATGGGAAAGATATAGATTTATATTCAAATAGAATAAATTGCTACAATCCTCTTACCAATGAAACTTTGAAAAAGATGGCAGATGATATTCCCAAAGTAACCAAAAATATTTTACCAGATCAAAAATTAGATTGTGTTGCTTATGGATGTACATCAGGAACTATTGCTGCAGGTTATCAATCAATCTATGAAAAAGTAAATTTAGCAAAACCTAATACAAAAGTAACAACACCTATTACTTCTGCTATAAATGCTCTTAAAACACTTAAGATAAATAAGGTTTCAATATTTACTCCATACACCGACGAGATTAATCAGTCAGTTATCAATTATTTTAAAAATGAAAAAATAGAAATTTCTGAATTATCTTATTTCGATATAGCTTCTGATTTAGATATAGGCAAAGTTGACCCACAACATTTATTTGATGTGTTAGTTAAACAAGATTTGTCAAATAGTGATGCTTTATTCATATCTTGCACAGCACTCCCAGTATTATCAATTATAAATGACATCGAAAAAAAACTAGGCAAGGTAATATTATCAAGTAATCAAACCTTAATTTGGGACACACTGAAACAAATCGATAATCAAAATAAGGTTGATGGTTATGGGGTGTTGTTTAATAATTAGTTGATGAATTTTTCAATTGAAGAGTACAAATCTAGATTAAAAAAAGTTCAAAATTCAATGCAAGATAAAGGTATTGAAATTTTGATTTCACAAGACCCTTCAAATATGAATTATCTAACTGGCTATGATGCATGGTCTTTTTATTATGCACAATGTGTGATTGTTCATGCAAATGCTGATGAACCGATTTGTTTTGTTAGAGATCAAGATGCTGGTGGCGCTTATATAAAAACTTATTTGAAAGATGAAAATATTGTTAAGTATCATGAAAAATATATTCACACTTGGCCACTACATCCTTACGATGCTTTAGTAGATTTAATAAAGGAAAAAAAATGGGATAAATTATCTATAGGCGTTGAAATGGATAGTCATTATTTTACCGCTTATTGTTATGAAAAAATAAAACAAGGATTACCCAATGCAAAATTGTTAGATAGCAAACGATTAGTAAATTGGGTTAGATTTATTAAGTCAGACGCTGAAATTAAATACATGAAAGCAGCTGCGGAGATCACTCAAATGGGTATGAAAAAAGCATTTGAGACTATTGATCCAGGTAAAAGGCAATGTGATGCTGTTTCAGAGATATGGTCAACTTTAGTAAAAGGAACCTCAGAATTTGGAGGGGATTATGCTTCAATAGTGCCAATGCTTCCAACTGGAAAAGGAACCTCTGCATCCCATTTAACTTGGACTGAGGATAAATTTGTTGAAGGTGAAGCTACTATTATAGAGTTATCTGGCGTTAATAAAAAGTATCATTGTCCAATGGCCAGAACAGTTTTACTTGGAAAGCCCGATCAAAAAAAAATTGATACAATGAAAAAAACTAACGAGGCACTTCAAGCGGGTATAGATAAAGTTAAAGCAGGAAATACAGCTGATGATGTTGCACAAGCTTTTTGGAAGATATTAGATAAATATAAAATTGAGAAAACTTCAAGAACTGGCTATTCAATTGGGATAGGCTATCCTCCTGACTGGGGCGAACATACTTTAAATATATCAAAAGGTGACAAAACATTATTACAGCCCAACGTTACCTTTCATATGATTGCAGTAATGCAATTTGGAAATTGGGGAGTGGAAGCTTCTGAAGCAATTAGAGTAACTGATAAAGGTTCAGAATTATTTTGTAATTTCTCAAGAGAACTTCACGTTAAAAGCTAATTATTAAAGGTTGATATTTATTCTTACAAATGTTTTAAAGTTCTTTAAATTATGGCATCAAAAAAAGATTTCGTTAAATTTGATAAAGTCGATAAAAGCTATGACGGTAAAGTCTTAGTCGTCAAAGACCTTCAATTAGATATAGCTGAGGGAGAATTCATTACAATGTTGGGACCCTCTGGTTCTGGTAAAACAACTTGCTTAATGATGTTAGCAGGTTTTGAAACTCCAACTAATGGTGAAATTTATTTAGATGGTAAAGCAATATCCAGCATCCCCCCTCACAAGAGAGGAATTGGAATGGTGTTTCAAAATTATGCTTTATTCCCACACATGACTGTGTATGAAAATTTAGCTTTTCCATTAAGAGTGAGGAAAATTCCAAAAGATGAAGCTGATAAAAAAATTGATAAAGCATTATCAATGGTATCCCTACAAGGGTTTGCTGCAAGGATGCCAGGTCAATTGTCAGGTGGACAACAACAAAGAGTAGCCGTTGCAAGATCATTGGTGTTTGATCCACAACTAGTTTTAATGGATGAACCTTTAGGAGCTCTAGATAAAAATTTAAGAGAAAGTATGCAATATGAGATTAAACATATTCATGAAAGTATTGGTGTGACAGTTGTTTATGTTACACATGATCAAAGTGAAGCTTTAACGATGTCTAATCGTATTGCAGTGTTCAATGATGGTAAAGTTCAACAACTTTCAAGTCCAGATGAATTATACGAGAAACCTGTAAATTCATTTGTCGCTGAGTTTATTGGAGAGAATAATACTTTTGGTGGTGAAGTTTCAGATATTTCTGGAGGAAAGTGTAAAGTAAAATTAGCAAACGCAGAAATACTAGCTAATCCGATCTCAGTCAAAGGTAAAGGAGAGCGGACTACTGTTTCTTTAAGACCAGAACGAGCTTTGATTAATCCAAGTATAAAAATGGATAATCTTCATAAAGGAAAAATAGAGGAAGTAATTTATCATGGGGACCATACAAGAGTAAGAATAAATCTTTTAGGCAACCCAGAGTTTATTTTAAAAGTTCCAAATAGTTCATCTAACTTAGATATCAAACTTGGCAACGAGATTAATATCGGATGGAACAGTGATGACGCTCGGGCACTTGACCCAAAATAGACATTCCACAATTATTGAATAAGTAGATAAAAAGGGTTGTTGACTCTCTTCCCTGAAGTTGTTTTAATTAGTTTTTTAAACGTTTAAACGGAGGAAAAATGAAAAAACTAAGTAAAATATTACTAGCTATTTCTTTTGTACTTTCACTAACTACTTCAGCATTTGCTAATACAGTAACTGCAGTGTCTTGGGGTGGGGCTTATACTGAGTCTCAAAAGTTAGGTTATGGTGATCCGACTGCTAAAAAACTAGGCATTAACATTGCTTGGGTTGATTATTCAGGTGGTTTATCAGAAATTAAAGCACAAAAAGAAGCTGGAAAGATCACGTGGGATATAATGGACGTGTTCGCAATGGATACTATCACTGGATGTGATGAAGGATTATTTGTTGAATTTGATTTTGACAAAGACTTCCCACCAGCTCCAGATGGAACTCCAGCAAGTAAAGATTTCTTTACTGCAATGCCAAGTAAATGTGCTGTAGGAAATATTTTATATTCTTGGAACTACGCTTATAACACTGAAAACGTTAAAGGTACTCCAAAGACTATCAAAGATTTCTTTAACACAAAGAAATTCCCTGGAAAAAGAGCTATCTACAAAAGCGCTTTAACTAATTTAGAGATCGCTTTAGCTGCAGATGGTATTAAGCCAGGTAAAGGCGGAGCAAAAATCTACAAAGCTTTAGAAACAGAAAAAGGTGTTGAAAGAGCAATGAATAAGATCAAAAAATTATGTACAGATCCACAAGGTGGATGTGTATTTTGGTCTGCAGGTGCTCAACCACCAGAACTGTTAGTATCAGGTGAAGTAGTAATGGCTACTGGTTGGAATGGTAGATTCTTCAATGCTGAAATTGGAGAAGGTGCACCAATCAAACAAGTTTGGGACGGCCAAGGTCTTGACTATGAATATTTCGTACAAGTCAAAGGTGGACCGAACGATGCTAATGGTCTAGCTAAAAAAGCTTTAGCTATGATGACTAGTTCTGAAATGTTAGCAGGAAGTGCTAAATACATTGCATATGCTCCTTGGAGAAAATCTTCAATTGGTATTATGGAAAAAGGTGAGCCTTGGTATAAAGATGGTAAGACTAACATGGTACCACAAATGCCAACTGCACCAGCTAACACTAAAAACTACTTCCTAGTAGATCCAATTTTCTGGGCTGATAACGGAACAGAGCTTGGTGAAAAATGGGAAGCTATGAAAGCTGGTCTATAATTTAAGTTTTAAAGAACTAAATTATATATTATAATTTAAGGGCGGTTATTTATAACCGCCCTTTTTATTTATGAGCTCAGAAACAAAACAAATCTTAACTACAGACGGAATACCCTTAGAGGTTAGTCTAAAAAAAGCGGAAAAAAAGAATAAGATCAAAGCTTTCTTGCTCGTTGCTCCTTTATTATTTTTTTTAATTATCACTTATGTTTTTCCAATAGGTGACATGCTGTTCAGAAGTGTTGATGATAAAATGGTAACACAAATGTTACCCAAAACATTTAAAGCAATGGAAAACTGGGATGGTCAAGAGTTGCCAGATGAGGAAGTTTTTGCAGCATTTCATGAGGACTTTATAAAACTAGTTGAAGATAAACGAGAAGGTAAACTATCTACTCAATTAAATTACACTAAAAATGGATTTAAAAGTATTATTAAAAAATTAAGAAGAGCATCTAAAAAATTTGAAGAGGGAAACTATAAAGAACAAATAATGGCAGTACACAAAAGATGGGCTGATGTTGAGTACTGGAGAGCAATCCAAAGAAGAGCCCCTGAATTTACAGGTCAAAAATATTTAAAAGGAATGGATATGTATGTAAATGAGGAAGGGAAAATAGTAAGCGTTGAAGAAGATAGGAGAATTCACAGAGTATTATGGTTAAGAACTCTGGAAATTGCATTCTTTGTGACGGTCTTTTGTTTTTTGATGGCTTATCCAATAGCTCATTTGTTAGCTACTCTGCCAATGAAATATAGTAACTTATTAATGATCTGCGTACTGTTGCCGTTCTGGACTTCATTACTTGTAAGAACTGCCAGCTGGATGATTTTGTTACAACAACAAGGTATCGTAAATGATTTCTTTGTTGGAATAGGATTAGTAGCTGACGATAATAGGCCTGAGATGATGTACAACAAGACAGGAAGTTATGTTGCGATGACACAAATTCTGCTGCCATTTATGGTGCTTCCGCTATACAGTGTAATGAAAACTATCTCACCAAGCTTAATGAGAGCTGGAAAATCGTTAGGCGGTACACCGTTTGTAGCATTTTGGAAAGTTTATTTCCCACTGACGATCCCTGGAATAGGAGCAGGTTGCTTATTAGTGTTCATTTTAGCGATTGGTTATTACATTACACCAGCCTTAGTTGGTGGTGCATCTGGGACTTTAATCAGTAACCAGATCGCCTTTCATATGAAAAGTACCCTTGACTGGAGTTTTGCATCTGCAATGGGACTAATGCTGCTGAGTGGAGTATTGGTGATTTATTGGCTTTATAACAAAATAGTTGGAATTGATAACATTAAATTGGGATAATTAGGATGGCATTACCAAAATATACTGAACCACATTATAGAATTTGGCATTATATTTATCTAACAATTTGTGCCGCTGTTTTCTTTTTTCTAATTGCCCCTTTATTTGTAATCTTTCCATTATCTTTTAACGCAGAAGAATTTTTAAGTTTCTCTGATGGGATGAAAAGGCTTGATCCAGATGCTTTTTCTTTGAGATGGTATAAAGATATGATTTATGGAACTAAAAATCCTTGGGGATTAGCTGCTAAGAATAGTTTTATTATCGCAATTTTTGCAACAATAGGTTCAGTAATACTAGGAACAGTTGCTGCCTTAGGTTTGAGTAGTAGGCACATGCCTTACAAAGGTTTGATAATGGCTGTTTTAATTTCTCCTATGATCGTACCTTTAATTATTTCAGGTGTTGCAATATTTTTCTTTATGGCAAAAGCTGGTTTGGCAGCAACCCATACAGGTATTGTTCTTGCCCATATTATTTTAGGAACACCATTTGTTGTTATCACGGTTACTGCTACACTCTCAGGATTTGATCACAGTGTAACTAGAGCTGCTGCAAGTTTAGGTAGTGATCCAGTAAATACTTTTATGAAAATTACCTTGCCACTAATATTACCAGGAGTTATTTCAGGTGGATTATTTGCATTTGTGACTTCATTTGATGAAGTTGTTGTTGTTTTATTTTTAGCAGGATTAGAAAATACAACTATTCCTATTCAAATGTGGACAGGTTTAAGAGAACAATTAAGTCCAACAATTCTAGCTGTTGCGACTTGTCTAATTATACTATCAACATTAATATTAGTAACCGCTGAGCTTTTGAGAAGACGATCAGAGAGGCTTAGAGGGATTAATCGATAGTAAAATAATCAAATGAAAATTAAGAATGTAGTAGTTATTGGATCAGGTACAATGGGTAGCGGTATAGCTGCTCATCTCTGTAATGCTAATATCCCTGTCACACTTTTAGACTTAAAAACTGAAATAAGTCAAAATGCTAGAGAACGAATTCACAAATCAAGACCACCTTTATTAATTGATAAAACCAAAATTGATAATATTAAAGTTGGAAATATATCTGATGATTTTGATGTGGTCAAAAATGCTGATTGGATTGTCGAGGCAGTGGTTGAGAGAATTGATATTAAACATCAAATTTATGATAAAATTTTTGAAAGCAGGAAAGATGGAGCAATAGTTTCCTCAAATACTTCTTCAATCCCAATCAAAGTTTTATCTCAAAATTTAAATAAAGATCAAAAAAAAGATTTTTGCATCACTCATTTTTTTAATCCTGTACGATACATGGGTCTTTTAGAAATAGTTAAGAATGAAGACAATGATCTAAATAAAATCAATCAATTAAAAGAATTTTGTGAAGTTGAGTTGGGTAAAGGAGCAATTGTTTGTAATGATACCCCTGGTTTTTTAGGAAATAGGGTAGGTGTGTATGCAATGCAAATTGCAATGACTGAAGCATTTAAGATGAAACTTTCTGTGGAGGAAGCAGATGCAATCTTTGGAAGACCTATGGGTATACCTAAAACAGGAGTTTTTGGATTATATGATTTGATTGGGATAGATTTAATGGCAGATGTTTTAAAAAGTTTTATCAAAGAACTTCCAAAATCTGATGAGTTCCATGAGGTTGCCAAAGAAATTCCTCTAGTAAAAAAATTGATTGAAACTGGATATACGGGAAGAAAAGGCAAGGGCGGCTTCTATAGAATGAGGAAGACTGATAGTGGAAAAATTATGGAAGCTATTAATCTTGAAACTGGCGAGTATTCAACAAGTCAAAAAATAGATATTAAGTCTGATAAAGTAGATTTAAAGGCTCTGATTAATAGAAATGATAAGTATGGAGACTATGCTTGGTCAGTACTATCCAAGATAATAAAATATGCTTCATCACTAGTTCCTGGGATTACCAAAGAATTTAATGACATAGACGAGGCAATGAGACTTGGATTTAATTGGGCGAAAGGACCTTTTGAGATGTTAGAAGAAATTGGTGTTAAAAATTTCTTTGATAAAGTTGATGAATATAAAGGTAATAATTTTTTAGAAAACCTATCTAATTCTAAAGATGAAAATTTTTATGGTGAAAGGCAAAAATATACATCAATTGAAACTTTAGGTAAGATTAAAAAAACTGCCTCAAGTATTGATGGCAACAGTTCAGCTTCGATTTATAGATTTAATGATTTTAATATTGTTGAGTTTACGACTAAAGCTAATGCACTAGATTATGACTCAATGGATGCACTTAAGAAAGCAACTGATAAACCTTTAATAATAATTAATGAGAGTATGCAATTTTCTGCTGGCGTTAACCTAACCTATACTATGGAATTTGCTAATAAAAATGATTTTAAATCGATAGAAAAATTTATTAAATATTTTCAAGAAACTTGCAAACATCTAAAGTATTCTAAATACCCGGTAATATCTGCTCCATCAGGTTTAACTTTGGGTGGAGGTTTTGAAGTTTTAGTACAAAGTAATTTCGTAGCCTCGCATACAAATATTGTAATCGGATTAGTAGAAACTATTGTTGGATTAATTCCAGCTGGAGGTGGATGTAAAGAAATGCTCGCTAGATGGTTAAATACTGAAGAGGCTAAGAAGGATCCAAAATATGCACCTTTAAAAGTATTTGATATAATTGGCTATGGTAGAACAGCTACGTCTCCAGTTGAGGCAGAGCCTTTGAAATACTTATTACCTGAAAATAAAAGAATTATGAATAGAAATAGTTTGCTTGAAGTATCGAAAAAAATCTTAAATGAAAACAAGGACTTTAAAGCACCAAATGAGCTTACATTTAATTTACCTGGTAAATCAGTTATTGATGATATGAATAAAATTTTGGAAAAACTTTACAATGATAAAGTTATATTGGACCATGGTTTGACTGTAGCAAAAGAATTAGCTCATGTATTAAGTGGTGGTGAAACTACCAAAGATAAAACTCTTACAGAGGATGATTTGTTTAAATTGGAACTTGATGCTTTTATGAGATTAATCGAAACTAAACAAACTCAAGATAGAATTAAACATACTCTTGCTACTGGTAAACCTTTAGTTAATTAAATAATCTAAGAGTATTTATAAAGTCAGGCCTTAAAACATATTCAGATTTATCTAAGTGTTTAATTTTTTCTAAAGCTTCTAAGCCAAATATTACTTTTCCTATGGGTGTGTATTCTCCCTCATACAAAGGTTCATCCTGAAGAATTATAAAAAATTGGCTGTCCTCAGTATCATATTTTAAAGATCGAGCTAATCCCACACTTCCTTTGGTGTAGTTAAAATCCTTATCAACTTCAGATTTGATTGTACCTAAACCAGATTTTCCAGTTCCAATTTTTCCATAATCAATGTTTCCTTTTTTTCCAAATTCTACATCACCAGCTTGTACAAGTTTATCTTTAATGACCCGATGAAATGCCACATCATCATAGGCATTAGATTTAATCAATGTCTTAAATCTCTCTACTCCATTTGGAGATATATCTGGATATAATTCTATAATTACATTTCCACACTCAACATTTAGAATTGCTATGTTATTTGGACTTTCAAAATTAATTTTATTTGGGTCATAACTCTTAACAAATAAACATTTATCTTTTAACAAAACAAAAGAGGTAATTGAAAATAAAACTAAAATTACAACAAATGTAAATATTATTTTTTCAGATTTTGAAGCTTTTATCTTTTCAATCATAAAATAAAATTTTCATCTATTTTTAGGAGTCCTTTTTTGATGAATTCAATCTTTTTTTGAAGAATAGGATCAACCGTTGCAGGTAAATTTCCATACATTAAATGAGAAAATACCTCAGCCATATCCTCAGATGCGGTGGATCGCGAGTATTCAGTAATAAAACCAGCTGTTTTAGAATATGTTTCTAATCCTATTTTTTTAGTACACGTAGAACATTCTGCATAATTGAACTCTTTAGGATTAAAACTAGACCAAATTTTTTGGTTAAATATATCTTTGAAACTATCATTAATTATGTGGAACACTTCGTGATGTAACACTCTTTCAAAATATTTATCGTTAAATTTTATATCAACAATTAAAGTTTTCATTACATTATCAGGTATCCCAGCAGTATTGATACCTGAGATCGATAAGTCTTCACACATAACAATGTATTTTAAATTTATTTTTTTTAAAAAGTTTTGAGAATATCTATTAAGATTTTTTTCAATAATCTTATATTTTTTATCTAGGTCTTGTTTTGATGATTTGAAACAATTGATATTATTATCAACACCTATTGTAAATGCTTGTTTAGCATTCAAGTATCTTAATTTGTTTTCAGTTTTAAGATTATAAATCTCCAGGTTTGGAATTTTTATTAATTCGTAAATTGTATCTGCTTGGGTTGGAGTAATTAAAAATAAATACAATAAAATGAGCTTTAATAATTTCATAATTAGTATTATTGAAGATATTCCAATTTGTTAGAATGTGATAGAGTTTTTGTGATGAAAAAAAAAAGAAGCAAAGAACCCATTCAACCAGTAAGTGGTACCAAGGTTCCAAGATTTGCTGGCCCATCAACTTTTGCTAGACTACCAGAATTTAGAGATGTTGAGTACTGCGATGTTGCAATCGTCGGGATACCATTTGATGCAGGCACAAGTTATAGACCTGGAGCAAGATTTGGTCCTCAAAGTATTAGACAAGCTTCAAGACATTTAAGAACAAATTATCATCCAAATTATGATGTTGAGCCCTTTAAAGTTCAACAAGTTGCCGATGCGGGAGATATTACCTGCAATCCATTTAATATAGATGAAGCAATTAAGCAAATTGAGGAGGGAGCCTTGGATCTTCTTAAAAAAACTGGTGGTATAATTAGTTTAGGTGGAGATCATACAATTGCGTTTCCTTTATTAAAAGCAGTAAATAAAATTAATAATGGTCCTGTTGCTTTAGTACATTTTGATGCACATCTTGATACTTGGGATACTTATTTCGGTGCACCATATACACACGGGACACCCTTTAGAAGAGCACGAGAAGAAAACCTATTCATGGATGATGCTTCAATGCATGTTGGTATCAGAGGTCCGTTGTATAGTAGAGAAGATCTTAAAAATGATGAAAGTTTTGGATTTAAGATAATTCATTGTGATGAGTTTCAAACTGAAGGTACTGATAAAATTGCCGAAAGAATAAAAAAAAGAGTAGGAAATAATCCATTATATTTATCAATTGATATTGATGTTTTAGATCCTGCTTTTGCACCTGGTACTGGCACACCAGAAATAGCTGGCATGACCACTAGAGAAATGGTTAATGTTATTAGAGGCTTGTCTGGTATGAATTTAATCTCTGCAGATGTTGTCGAGGTATCACCTGCTTATGATCATGCTGAGGTGACATCACTTGCAGCTGCTACTATAGTTTATGAGTTAACAAATCTATTTGCAAAAAAGTAAAGAAAGGTTAGGAGTCTCCAATGGAAAATAAAAAAAATTTTTATATTAATGGCAAATGGGTAACACCAAAAAGCAAAGAAGAAATCAAAGTAATTGATCCTGCAACAGAAGAAAATTGTGCAGTTATAACACTAGGCAACAAAGATGATGTAAACGATGCCGTGAATGCTGCCAAAAAAGCTTACAGTTCGTGGGCGTTTTCATCAAAAGAGGAGAGAATAAAATTATTAGAAAAACTTTACGAAAATTATAAGAAAAGATGGGCTGACATCGCAAATGCGATTACAATAGAGATGGGAGCACCAAAAGATTTTGCAACAAAACTTCAAGCTGGCACAGGTGCTGCACATTTAAAATCATTTATAAGATATTTAAAAAATTTTGAATTTGAAAAACCATTAGGAGAACATGCGCCTAACCAAAGACTTATTTATGAGCCAAAAGGAGTATGTGCATTAATCACACCGTGGAATTGGCCAATGAATCAGGTTTGTTTAAAGGTGATGCCTGCAATAGCATCTGGCTGCACTATGGTTTTAAAACCATCTGAACTAGCTCCGTTATCATCAATGATATTAGCTGAGCTTATTGATGAGACTAAAATTCCAGCAGGTGTGTTTAATTTAGTTAATGGTGATGGAGCAACAACTGGTGATGCATTAACAAGTCATCCTGATGTTAATATGATTTCATTTACTGGATCAACTAGAGCAGGTGCATTAATTTCCCAAAATGCTGCGAAAGATTTTAAAAGAGTAAGTTTAGAACTTGGAGGCAAAGGTGCAAATATAATATTTAAAGATGCTGATCCAGATGCAATAGAGAGAGGTGCTTTGAGATGTTTTAGAAACTCAGGCCAGTCATGTAATGCACCCACAAGAATGCTAGTTGAAAAATCAATGTATAATGATGCTGTGGAAAGATTAAAGAAGTATACAGAAAATTTTGAGGTTGGTGATCCAAAAAAAGAGGGAGAGCATATAGGCCCAGTGATTTCTGAAACTCAATACAATAAGATACAAACTTTAATTAAGAAGGGTATTGATGAGGGAGCTAAATTAGTAGCTGGAGGTCCAGGCAAGCCAGATGGATTAGAAAAAGGTTATTTTGTAAAGCCTACTGTATTTGCTGATGTTAATAATAAAATGGAAATAGCAAGAACAGAAATATTTGGTCCAGTTTTATCTGTAATGCCTTTTGAAACGGAGGAAGAAGCTATTGAAATTGCAAACGATACTCCCTACGGATTAACAAACTACATTCAAACCAAAGATAAAGAAAAAGTAAAGAGAGTTGCTAGAAAACTTAGATCGGGAATGGTTGATGTTAATGGTACTGGTATTGCTGTTGATGCGCCTTTTGGTGGATTTAAACATTCGGGGATTGGTAGAGAAGCTGGTGAACATGGTCTAGAAGAGTTTCTAGAGGTTAAATCTGTAGGTGGATGGAGTTAATTAAGAGTAGATTTTTTCTTAATTCCTTCAAGAAATTTTAAACATTTTTTAAGTTCATTAAGTTCAATGAACTCATCAACTTTGTGAGCTTGTTCAATAGAGCCTGGACCGCAAACAACTGTGCTGATACCAATTTCTTGAAACAATCCAGCTTCAGTTCCAAAGGATACAACTTCTCTAGAATTATCACCGGTCAAACTTGAGACTAATTCACATGCTTCTGAATTATCTATACGATCAAAACCTGTGACTTCACCTATTATTTCCTTAGTTATCTTTGAATTAGGAAAAACTTTTCTCATCTCTGGTAATAAAACTTCATTTGCATATTCATCTATTTTTTGATTTAGAAAGACACCATCTTCTTTGATGACTGGTCTTGTCTCCCATTCAACCCGACATTTGTCAGCTATTACATTGTGAGCTATACCTCCAAATATTCCTCCAACTTGTAATGTTGAAAAAGGAGGATCAAAAATCGAGTCCTTTGGAGCTCTTTTTTTTAATTCTTCCCTAAGCTCGATTAACTTATTTGCGTATTTTGATGCAAATTCAACGGCACTAACACCTTTGTGAGGCATCGAGCTATGTCCAGCTAATCCCTCAAAATAAGTTGTATATTCATAACAACCTTTATGCGCATCTATGATTTTCATTTTTGTAGGTTCACCCACAATACAAATTCCATCTTGAATATTTCTTTTTTTAAGTTCTTTAATTAATATTGGAGCACCCAAGCATGCTGTTTCTTCATCAAATGTAAAAGAAAAATGAATATCTCTATTTAAATCAACTTTAGAAAAAACTGGAGCAAACGCTAAAGTACATGCAATAAATCCCTTCATATCACACGAACCTCTTCCATAAAGTTTATCTTCTTTAATTGTTGCTTTGAAAGGGTCGGTACTCCAACTCTTTGAAACAGGGACTGTATCAGTATGACCAGATAAAATTATTGGTTTAACCCCATTTGATTTTTTTGCTTTTATTGTTGCAAAAAGATTCACTCTTTTTTTTTCATCATCATATGTTTTAAATGAAGTTGCACCTAAATCATTTAGATATTTCTCACAATAATTAATTAAATCATTGTTATCCTCTCCAGAAATAGTTTTAAATCCAATTAAATCAGATAAAATCTTAATAGAATTTTCGTATAATTTATCTAAATTTACTTCTGTACTCATTAGTAATAATTAATATAAATATCTCATTTATGAAAGAACAAATTACTTACGACATATTTGAGAAAATAGACATTAGACTTGGGACAGTACTTTCAGTCAAAAAAAATGAAAAAGCTAGAAAACCATCTTTAGTTGTTGAAGTTGATTTTGGAAAAGAAATAGGTGTTAAAACATCTTCCGCCCAAATTACTCATTTTTATAATGAGGAAAATTTAGTTGGTAAACAAGTGATTGGTGTTTGTAATTTTCCAGAAAAAAATATTGCAGGTATAAAATCTCAATTTTTACTTTTAGGCTCGATAGACTCTGAAGGAAAGGTAACATTAGTACATCCCTCACAAAAAGCAGATAATGGTTTACCTATAGTATAAGTATGCATCCTGAATTTTTATCTATGGCACTATTTTGGATTGTAGCTGCTTATACACCAGGACCAAATAACGTGGTCGCATCTTACTCTG
>CACGAC010000012.1 GCA_902571015.1 uncultured Pelagibacteraceae bacterium
ACTGAGAATAGTTTCACTTTATGCTTGGTTGCAGGCGATAAAAGGGCGTCATTAAACAGGATTAAGAAGGCACTTAAAATAAAGGATGCATCAATGGCTTCAGCCGAAGATGTAAAAAATATCACAGGTTACACAATTGGAGGAGTTTCACCTATTGGTCATTTAAAAAAGATTGAAATTTTAATAGATAAATCTTTAAGTAGATTTAACTTACTGTTTGCTGCTGCTGGTCATCCAAACTGTGTATTTAAAATAGATTTTATGAATTTAAAAAAAATTACAAATGGAGTTACTGAGGAGATTACTGAATGAGACAAGCTAAAATTACAGATTACCTTTTGTTAATTTTGCTTGCATTAATTTGGGCTTCTGCCTTTTTTAATATTAAAATTGCAACATATTCATATGGTCCAGTTACCATTGCATTTTTAAGAGTTTTTTTTGGAGCCATTCCAGTTTTATTACTTTGTTATTATAAAAACATAAAAATAGAAGCATTCTCAAAAGACTGGCATTGGTTTGCTATGATTGGGTTTATAAATTTAGTAGCACCTTTTTATTTGATTGCTTATGGAGTTCAATCTGTTCAAAGCAACTTAGCAGCAATTTTAATGTCAACTACACCTTTAAGCTCAACTGTTCTAGGCCATTTTTATACAACAAATGAAAAGTTTAATTTTATTAAAACATTTGGAATTTTAATAGGGTTTTCTGGAATACTTTATTTATTTTCAGATAATTTATTGATCGATGAAAATAATTTTCTATCTGCTCTATTAATTCTTTTAGGCTCAACTTGTTATGTAATTGGTGGTGTTCTAACTTTAAAAATTAGTAAGAAAAAAAATGAAAATGTAACAGGATCTATATTAATTTGGGCTACAATTATTTTGATACCACTCGTCAGTTTTATAGAACAGCCTTGGAATTTAACACCAAGATTAGACTCGACAATTTCTGTTATTTATTTAGGTCTAGTTTCAACAGGTATTGCTTGGTTGTTACGATTTAGAATTTTAGTTAATAATGGTTTAATTTTCCAATCACAAGTGTCATATCTAATTCCAATTTTTGGAACAATTTTAAGTTATATATTTTTAAAAGAATTAATTACCACAAAAGTATTAATTTCTTTAATCGCTGTTTCAGTTGGAATTTATTTTGTAAGAAAAGCTGATTACAAAAAAACTACTTAAGCATAGAAAAAGCTTTAATATGCAAAGGTGTAGTTTCACAACAACCACCAATAATTGTAGCTCCTGCATCTTTGAATTTTTTTGCAAATTCTAGCATTTTTTCTGGGGTTAAATCTTTCCTTACCCCAAGGAATTCATTCGGATTTCCAGTTTTATGTTTTTTATATGCATCATTATAATTGGGTTTTGAACTTGTTTTTATAAAAGCATTCAATTTAAATCCAAATGGGATTCCTAAATTTTTTATTTCTTCAAGATTGAGTTCAAAATTTTCAGGTGAAACACAAGATAATATAATTCCCATTAATTTATAATGTTCTATATCATTTATAATTTTTGAAATATTTTCACCACTTGGTAAATAATTTCCTTCAGAAATATGTGCACCTAATAAATAGGGTTTGTTAAATTCTTTTATACTTTCAATAGCAATTTTAAATTCTCTAATACTGCTTAAGACGTCAAAATAAAAAAAATCAATATAAGGATTTAATAGTTTTGCTTGACTATTAAAATTTTCTCTCATCTCATCGTCAGCACTGTTATCTGCTTCATAAGTTAAGTTTTGAGGAGGCAAGCCACCAGCCACTAAAACATTCGGGTAATTTTCTTTGGCTTTTTGAGCAATTTCTCCAGCCTTTTTATTTAGATACTCATATTTATCAAAAACATTATTATCTCTTAGACGAGATTTCCTTGTTGTAAAAGTTGTAGTGACAATTACTTCTGCACCTGCTTTAATAAAATCTTGATGAGTCTCTAATAAAAGTTGATGGTATTTTTCTTGAAGTAAAGCGTTAGCACTCCATAATGTACCATTAGGCTCCATGCCTCTTGCAAGAAGTTCCTGGCCCATACCACCATCTAAAATTCTGACTTTATTAAAGAAATTTTGGTCCATATTTAAGGACTACTTATAGTAAAAAAAATATTAATCACTCAAAATTTTACCACAAGATGTTGTGTTCCTTCAATTGCAGGTAGTAAATAAAATTTTAAGAAATAGACACAGGCTAATATTACGAGTTTAATTAGTTATGGCTACTAAAAGAAAGAAAAAAGCTAAGCCAAAAACCAATAAAAGAAAAACTAAATTGGTTAAATCTTCTAGAAAAAAAATAAAAACGAAAAGAAAAGTTAAGACAAAAAAGTCTGCGACTAAGAAGCGTTCTAAAAAATCTAGAAAAAATAATAAGCTTGAAATAACAAAAAAAACAAGAGGAGTAAAAAAAATGAGTGCAGAAGCTATGAAAGTGTCATCTGTATTAGATACTTCTCATTTAAAGGTTAAATTTCCATTTAAAGCTAAGTATGGAAACTACATAAATGGAAAGTTTGTAGAACCTAAATCAGGCAAATATTTTGATAATGTTAGCCCGATATCAAATGAGAAAATCTGTTCAGTAGCACGATCGAATGAACAAGACGTTGAAGCAGCATTGGATGCAGCTCACGCAGCTTTCCCTGAATGGGGAAAAACAGACATCACAACTAGATCTAATATATTGTATAAGATTGCTGATGTTTTAGAGAAGAATCTAAACTTATTAGCTACAGCTGAATGTTTAGATAACGG
This sequence comes from uncultured Pelagibacteraceae bacterium, assembly GCA_902571015.1. Classification (GTDB taxonomy): domain Bacteria; phylum Pseudomonadota; class Alphaproteobacteria; order Pelagibacterales; family Pelagibacteraceae; genus Pelagibacter. The sequence continues at coordinate 2,773 of CACGAC010000012.1, forward strand.
AAAACCTATAAGAGAATGTATGGCAGCAGATTTACCTTTGGTCATTGATCATTGGAGATATTTTGCTGGTGTGATTAGAGCAGAAGAAGGATCAATTGCTGAAATTGCTAACAATCAATACTCATACAATTTTCATGAACCACTAGGAGTTGTTGGTCAGATAGTTCCATGGAATTTTCCATTATTAATGGCAACATGGAAATTAGCACCAGCTCTTGCTGCAGGAAACTGTTCAGTATTAAAACCAGCTGAGCAAACACCAGCTTCTATTATGGTAATGATGGAACTTATTGGAGATTTATTACCTCCAGGAGTAGTTAACATTGTAAGTGGTTTTGGACTAGAAGCAGGTAAACCTTTAGCATCATCTAAAAGAGTTGCTAAAGTTGCCTTTACTGGTGAAACGACAACTGGAAGATTGATTATGCAGTACGCTGCACAAAACATTATTCCAATTACTTTAGAGTTAGGTGGAAAATCTCCTAATATTTTCTTTGAAGACATCATGGAAAAAGATGATGATTTCTTTGATAAGTGTATTGAGGGTTTTGTAATGTTCAATCTTAACCAAGGTGAGGTTTGTACTTGTCCAAGTAGAGCTTTGATACAAGAGTCTATCTATGATAAATTCATGGAAAGAGCTATTGCAAGAACAAAAGCTGTTGTTCAAGATAATCCTTTAAAAATGGAAACTATGATTGGAGCTCAAGCATCTGTAGAGCAAATGGAGAAGATTAAATCTTATCTTGAGCTTGGTAAAAAAGAAGGTGCTAAGGTTCTTACAGGAGGAAGTGCTGCTAAACTTAATAGTGGATTGGAAAAAGGTAATTATATTCAACCAACTATTTTTGAAGCTAATAACAGCATGCGAATTTCTCAAGAAGAGATCTTTGGACCTGTTGTATCTGTGATTAAATTTAAAGATGAAGCAGAGGCATTAAAAATTGCTAATGACACTCTTTATGGTTTAGGCGCAGCTGTATGGACTAGAAATGGTAATATAGCTCACAGAATGGGTAGAGCAATACAAGCAGGGATAGTATGGACTAATTGCTATCACGCTTATCCAGCTCACTCTCCATTTGGTGGTTACAAACAATCTGGGGTTGGAAGAGAAACTCACAAAATGATGCTTAATCATTACAGACAGAATAAGAATCTTCATGTTTCTTATGCTGAGAAAAAATTAGGCTTCTTTTAATCAAATAATATATACTGGTCCATGATTCGAAATCATGGGCCAGAGAAAAAATATGAAAGTATCTGCAACACATTCGGCATTAAACTTACTATCTGAATTAAAAGAGAAATACGGAGAAAAATTAATGTTTCACCAATCAGGGGGTTGTTGTGATGGAAGTGCACCTATGTGTTTTCAAGAGGGAGAATTCCCTTTAGGTGATAATGATATAAAACTAGGTGAAATAGGCGGAGTTCCTTTTTATATGAATGGTGATCAATATGAAAAGTGGAAACATACAGACCTTACAATAGACGCTGTAAAAGGAATTGGAGGCATGTTTTCATTAGACAATGGGACAGGGAGAAGATTTTTAACAAAATCTGAGATATGTCTTGTAGTGGATAACGAGAATCCAAATCACTAATTTTATTTTTTTAATTTAGCTGTAAATTTTAAATCGTCACTTTTGAAAAGAGATTTATTTTTCTCGATATATTCGTCCATTAAAAGACTTTTTTCTTTATCAAATTCAATGACTTTTCTATTGTTTAGATCAACATGGAGAGCTAGCACTTCAATAGTGGAGGCTAAAAATTTTTGTGCTTTATGTATCATTTCAATTTTGTATTGGAGACGTTTTTTGTCATGATCAAAATAAACCAAATTAATGTCCACTTCATCATTTAGTTTAAGCTCTTGATTATAAGTCATATGAGACTCAACAATCATTGTACTCTTACCAGTGGTTTTTGCTGAATTTTCTCCCATTTTAAATTTATCATTTAAAACGTCAGCACCAAATTTATCAAAAATTAAAAGATAATATGAAACATTAAGATGGTTGTTATAATCTATCCAATCTTTAATGATTTTCTGAGAACTTAAAAAAATTGACATTGGTTTTTTGACTTACTTTCATCAATGCCTGATTAAACTATCAGGCATTGATGAATTTTGATTATTGACCTACACCTTTGTACTTTTGTGCAATCTTAGCTGCGTGAGCAGCAATATCATTTAGATTAGTTTCTTCTAAAATCACAAGATTACATAGAGTTCCACTTGCTTCAGTTGCCATTTTAATTCCTGCACCTTGTTCAAAACTACCTTCAAACACAGCCATAAAATCATAAGCACCTCTTAATCCACAAAATGATACCATCTTTGCACCTACAGCCTCCGCAGCAATTTGAGCAGCCTTTGATCTGTCTGACCCAGGATCTTTACAGAACCCCTGGAAGCCTTGTGTAGTATAATTTCCTAAAGCATAAAATTTTGCCATAGAGACTCCTTTTGTTATATTGATATGCTAACATTGATAAACAAATTTTTTAATAGCAAAAATTACACAGTAGACACAACCTACAGTAATGCTAAGTTAAACATATGTACGAAAAATTTGGTCAATTTATTGATGGTAAATGGCAACAATCATCAGATGGAGGTACTTACGAAGTAATTAATCCTGCAAATGAAGAAGTTTTGGGAAAAGCCTCTAAAGCTACATCTGAGGATGTTGACAGAGCATTAAAGTCAGCTGCAAAAGGTTTGGAAGTTTGGAAAAAAACTGCTCCTTGGCAAAGATCTTATATCATAAGAAGAATAGCAGACAAAATGAGAGAGAAACAAGATGTACTTGCTAAATGGATGACACTAGAAGTTGGAAAACCTTTCGCAGAAGCCAAAGGTGAAGTAGGAGGTGCTGCAGATATATTTGAATGGAATGCTGAAGAAACAAAAAGAATTTATGGACAAACTGTAGAAAGTAGATTTGAGGATACAAGGGTACATGTTTACTATCAACCAGTTGGTGTTGTTGCAGCATTAACACCTTGGAATTTTCCTGCAGTATTATCTGCTAGAAAAATTTCAACTGCTTTAGCAGCTGGTTGTTCTGTTATAGTTAAACCTGATGTAATAACTCCTGGAATTGTAATGGAGATGGTTGATATATGTAGAGAATGTGGTGTCCCACCAGGAGTAGTAAATCTTTTATCAGGTGATCCACCAAGTATCGCCCAACAATTGATAGCTTCAGATATAGTTAAAAAAATTTCTATAACTGGATCATCGAGAGTTGGAAAGCTAATATTGAAACAAGCTGCAGATAAAGTTCAAAGAGTAACAATGGAGTTGTCAGGTCATTCACCTTTTATTGTATTTGATGATGCTGACATTAAAAAAGCAGCTGATATGGCAATTGCTGCTAAATTTAGAAACAATGGTCAAGTTTGTATATCTCCAAATAGATTTTATATTCATGAGAAAAAAAAAGATGAATTTGTAAATTTATTTATTGAGAAAACAAAAAAATTGAAAATAGGTGATGGCATGGATCCCGCAACTCAATTAGGTCCATTAACTACTAAAAAGAGACTGAATGAAATAGATGAATTGGTTGAAAAAACCAAACAAGAGGGTGCAAAAGTCTTACTGGGTGGAAAGAGACCATCAGGATTTAACAAAGGTTTTTATTATGAACCAACAGTGTTTGATAATGTAAAAGATGATTTTACAATAATGAAACAAGAACCTTTTGGACCATTGGTTCCAATGCTATCATTTAAATCTTTTGATGATGTAATTGAGAGAGCTAACAATCATGAGCTTGGTTTGTGTAGTTATGTATGCACCAACTCAATGGAGACAGCACATCTTGCGTCAGAACAATTAGAAACAGGTTCAGTCGCTGTTAACACACCTATGGTAGCTATTGCAGAAGCACCTTTTGGGGGAATTAAACAAAGTGGTTATGGACGTGAAGGTGGGTCAATGGCAATAAAAGATTATCTAAACATTAAATATACTCATCTTGGTATTAAAGGTTAATTGATGAAACTTTTAAGGGTTGGTGAGCATGGTAAGGAAATACCTGCAATTATTGACAATCAAAACAATTTTCGAAATTTATCAAATATTTTAAAAGATTTTACACCAGAAAATTTAAATTTTGAAAATTTAGATAAAATAAAAAAGCTAGATTTAAATTCTCTTCCATTAATTGAAAGCACCAAGAGAATTGGACCTTGTGTGATAAAACCAGCAAATTTTATCGCAATAGGATTAAATTATAAGGCACATGCTGAGGAAACAAATTCTGATGCTCCAAATGAGCCAATTGTTTTTAATAAATCTCCAAATTGTATTGTCGGACCAAATGATAATATTGTAATACCGAAAAATTCAAAGTCTTTAGATCACGAAGTAGAAATTGCAATGGTTATTGGAAGTAAAGCTAAATATGTTAAAGAGGATGAAGCTCAGAAACATGTATTAGGTTATTGTATTTGTAATGATATAAGTGAGAGAGAATGGCAAAAAGATAGAGGTGGTCAATGGGTAAAAGGAAAATCTGGAGACACCTTTGGTCCATTGGGTCCGTATTTGATAACAAAGGATGAAATTGACGATTTATTTAATTTAAATTTATCTTTAGATCTTAATGGAAAAAGAAGACAAACTGGAAATACCAGTTTAATGATATTTAATTTTAATTTTTTAATTTCACATATCAGTCAATTTATAACTTTAATGCCAGGTGATATTATCACAACAGGCACACCTGCAGGAGTGGGGATGGGAATGAATCCACCAGATTATTTAAAAAACGGTGATGAAATGATTTTAAGAGTAGATAATCTTGGCGAACAAAAATTGAAAGTTGTAGAAGAAAAATAATGATTGAATTAATTATTGCATTTGGAGCTGGATTGATAAGTTTTTTATCACCATGCGTTTTACCACTTATACCTGGTTATATTTCTTATATTTCTGGAAGTTCTATAAATGAACTTGTTGATAAAAAGAACATCAATTTATTTCCAATTATTCTATTTACATTTGGCTTTTCTTTAGTCTTTATAACCTTTGGAGCAGCCTCAACTTTTCTAGGACAAATTTTTCTGGAGAATTCTTATGAATTAAGAATAGCAGCAGGACTAGTTATAATAATCTTATCGCTTCATATAATTGGAATAATAAATTTAAAATTTTTAAATTATGAAAAAAGAATTCAAACAAATATTAACAAAAGTGTATTCAGCCCAATATTAATAGGAATGGCATTTGCATTTGGTTGGACACCATGTATTGGACCTATTTTAGGATCTATTTTAGTTTTAGCTGCAACTGAGGAAAGTTTAAGCCAAGGAATATTATTGTTATCTTTTTATTCTATTGGATTAGCTATTCCATTTATTTTATCAGGTTATTTAATACAAAGGTTCCTGATCTTTTCAAAAAATTTTAGAAAGAATATTAATTTAGTATCAAAAATAGGTGGAATAATTCTACTAATTACTGGTATTTTGATATTAACTAATCAATTGCAAGCCTTGGGATATTATTTATTAAATATTTTTCCATTCTTACAAAATTTTGGGTAAATTAAATTATGAAAATTTATCAAATAGATTCTAGCGCTAGAAAAGATGGTTCAACTTCAAGAGCTTTAGCAAAAAAGCTTTTAGATAAAATAAAAAAACCTGATGATGAAGTTATTTATAGAGATCTAAATGATGAAATGGTTTTTGTGTCTAATTTAACAGAGTCAGGGATGAAAATAGATCCAAAAGATCAAACAGAGACACATAAAAAAATGTTCAAACTTTCAGATACACTTGTAAAAGAATTAAAAGAGAGTGATATCATAATCATTTCTGCTCCAATTTATAATTATGGACCTCCAGCAACTTTAAAAGCCTGGTCGGATCTTGCAGCAAGAGTTGGGGAAACTTTTAGATTTAAACCTAATGGAAGAAGGGAAGGGTTACTAAAAAATAAGAAAGCTTATCTAGTAATTACTTCGGGTGGGACAAAGCTAAATAGCAATGAAGATTTTCTTACTCCTTGGTTGAAGTTTATTTTAAATTTTTTTGGCATAGAAAAGGTAGAGGTAGTAAGTGCTGATCAAATGTCCTTAGATTATGAAAAATCAATAAAAGAGGCTGAAAAACAGATAGAAAATTTATCCTAATAATTAAATTTTCTTTTTAAATGTTTAAGCCTGCCCTCGGTACTATCATAATCAATGTAACATCCTTGAAGAAAACGATTTCCCTCGTTTGCATCATAAGTGGTTCTGCCATGCAACAACCTATAGTTATCCATCATTAACAGATCACCTGTAAGAAGTTTAAATTCTATTCTATAAATTTCTGAATTATAGAGTTCAGATATTTTTTTTCTTGCAGAATAAAATAAATCTAATTTTTCTTTTTCAATTAATGGGACAAAATCTAATCTTGGACTAAAACGTACTTGTTTGAAATTGCTGTTTTCATCTAACTGAATCATTTCAGCCCAATCCTCTAAAATCACACTTTCATCAATAAATTGAAAACGTATTTTTACCTTAGTTAAAATTTTATAATATTCTGGAAAATCTTTTTTAAGTTTCTCAGAAACAGTATATCCATCAACTAGAGTTGATAAACCTCCCGTAACTTCATTTTCTATACAATGAAGCATTTGAATACATGGCACAGGATTTCTATATGGATTATCAGTATGAGGAGCCAAAGGCAAAGAAGTGTAAGCTAAGTCATTTGGATTTGGTTTTGATTTTACATTAAAGAATTCACCAAAGTTTGTACGTCTCACACTTCCTATAGAATTTGCAAAGTTTATAATAAAATTATTTTTTGTTGGCACATTTTTGAAAATTACAAAGCCATATTGATAAAAATTAATCAAGGCTTTGTACATTTCATCTGTTTCAAATAAATTTTCTTTGAATTTGAAAGTATTTTGATCTCTAAATGAAGAGTCCCATTTTATTTTTTCAATTTGTTTAACATCATTAAAATTTGAAAATTCTTTAAAAATATCAACTATAGCAATTTTTGTTGAAGCCCCGTCATTGAATTTAATCTCTAAAAAATTACTATTTAAGCTTAAATTTTTGATTTGAATGTTTTCTGGTAATTGAGTTGGGTCAAATAATCTTTGTTGAGTAAATTTATCAACAAAGTTTTCTCCGTTAACTCTTTCTCTTAGCCAAAATGGGTGGATCTCTTTTCTATGACCCTTATTTTCAAAAAATACTTTGTTATCTTTTAACTCTAATTTCATGTATTTTTAAATCATTATTTAAAATTTTGCTTTAATCAATAGTAATAAAATAGTATTAGAGCGTTGTGCAAATTTTAAAATCTTCAGATTATAAACTTTATTCTAAGTTCATTGAAAGTTTAGCTAAGAAATTAACTAGATTTTATTACTCTAAATTAAACAAACCCTTTAAAGTATCGAATAAACTTAGAAGCGGTTATGACCCTGTAACAACTGCTGACAAGGCTTTTGAACGATTCATCAGAAATGAGATTAAAAAGAAGTTTCCAAATCACCAAATTATAGGTGAAGAATTCGGCTATAAAAAAACTAAAAGTGATTATTCATGGGTTATAGATCCCATAGATGGAACTCGATCATTTGTGATAGGAAATCCAACTTGGAGTAATTTGATATCTTTAAATTATAAAGGTAAACCAGTCGTAGGCCTTGCAAATTTTCCAATTCTTAAAAAGTTTTATTTTAATACCTCATTTAATTCTGCGTATGTTTCAGAAAACGGAAAGAAAAAGAAAATACTTGTTAACCAAAAAGCAACTTATTCTAAAATGAAATTGTCAGCAGCTTTTCACGGCAGCTTGTCATTAAATAAACAAAAACAAATTCCGCAAATTTTAAGAAGAATGCAATTTCCCTGCTCGGATGCTTTAAGTTATTCTCATTTTGCTGAGGGTAAACTTGATGTTGTTATTCAATGTGGAAATAAAATTTGGGATATTCATGCCTTAATACCAATTATTGAGGCTGCAAAAGGAATTGTCTCGACTTGGAAAAATGATGATGCCAAGAAAGCTGGAAATATTATTTGCTCAGCTAATAACAATTTACATAAAAAAATGCTTAAAATTTTGAAACCAGTTTCTAGCTAGTTTTACCCAAAGTATTTAAAAGAATTACACCAATAATTATTAAACTTATTCCAATAATCCCATAAAGGTTTGGAATTTGCTGATATTTAAAAACACCAAACAGTGTTACTGCAGTAATCGTTAAACCTCCATATGTTGCGTATGTAAAACCAACTGGGATAATATTCATTGCTTTAGATAAACAAAAAATACAAGCTACTATAGATATGATACAAAAAATAGTTGGCCCAATTATTGTAAATCCATTAGTTGATTTTAAAAAACCATTTGAAGTTATTCCAAGAAGGATCGCTAAAGCTAAAAAGATATAACCAGATAAATTTGCCATAAATTATCCTGTTTTACCCAGCAGATTAACAATTAAAACTCCTGATATAATTAATATCAAACCAATGATTGTGAATAGATCAGGTACTTGATTGAATTTATATATTCCAACAATTGAAGTCGCTACAATGCATAAACCAGCAAAAGATGCGTAGGTGATACCAACAGGTATAGTTTTCATCACTATTGAAAGAGTAAACATGCAACCAATTATTGTGATTGCAGTAATTAAACTAGGAACTAACAATGTAAAACCATTTGCACTTTTTGCAAAACTATTTGCTGCAGTTCCTAATATGACAGCAAGGATAAGAATTAGAAAAGCTATAACGTTACTCACAAATAAAAGATATTCTTATTTGGTAATTTTATCTACAAATTTTTTAATCGGGGGACCTACAAGAAGAGCAGCAATTATTGCAATTGGAAGACTTACTGACCATGCTTTAAAAAAACGGTCGACATACTCATTATCCATTCCAGTATTTATATAAGTAATTATTAGTGTCATTAAAAGACTCATCCCAAATCCCATAACTAATATAAATAAAAGGTTAGAATATTTTTTTGGAAACATTTTTAAATACTTTGTTTCTGCAATTCAATTTGAAGCTTTTCCATCATAATCATAGGAGACTTCAAAAACGGATGAACTTTATGAGCTTCAATGTAACTATCAATAGCTTTTTCGTAGTTTTTTAAAGCTGTTTGAACTAAACCTTGGCCTGTTAGTGCACCGAAATGTCTTTTTTCTATCAAAAGCACTTTATCAATATCAGCTTGTGATAGCTCGTATTTACCCATTAAATATAATACCGTTGCTCTTTTATTCCAGGCCTCTGCCCAATTAGGATCAAGTTTAATGACTTCAGTAAATTTATCATATGCAGCATCAAGTTTATTCTCCATCATTGCAGATGAACCATCAGCTAATAACTTTGTTAAATTATTTTTAGTTGGATGAGTAGTCCAAAGATCCCAAATTTTATCCTCTATTTTTTTTGAATTTTCAAAGTTTAAAGCACTTTTTAATTGAACAAATAATTTATCAATTTCTTTTTTATTATCGTCAGCCAATAAAGGCGATGAAAATAAGAAAAAAATAAAAATGAATGAAATTTTTTTCACTTACTTAGACATTGGTGTAGCGCCAGTTTCTAAACTAACAATTTTTCCGTCTTTATATCTATAAACCGCCATTACAGCTTCAACATTTCCGTCATTAAATGTAACAAAAGAATGGTGTACACCCACTTCATCATTTTCATATACAACCCTAGTTTTATCTTGATTGATATCTCCACTCATTGCCCATTTTATAACATCAGCTTTTCCTAAAGAATTTCCAGATTTATGCATCGTGAATTTAAAATCATCATGCAAAAGTTCATTCATAGTCGCCTCATCTTTTTTGTCTATTGCATCAGTATATCTTTTTAATATCGACATTTTATACTCCTTTAATTATTATTCCGTTACCAATTGAGTTTTCTAAACGGATTTGTTTAATTGGTTTGTATTCATCAGAGTTATACCACTCTAAAGCTTTTTCATAACTTGGAAATTTAATAACAACTGTTCTAGGATATGCCCAAGTTCCTTCTAATAATTTTGTTTCACCACCTCTAACAATATATTCTCCACCAAATTTTTCAGCAATCGGTTTCACTTTTTCCACGTACTCTTTATATTGCTCAGGTTTTTTTATCTCTATGTTGAATATCGCAAACCCAGACATTAAGTGTAAATTTTATCAGCTAAACCGTAGCATAAAATTGCACTCATAATCGTAAATACAAACGGTGCAATAACACCTTCGTTTGTAGTTTTTTCATTCACACCTGTTTTATTTATTTTAATAGAATAAAAATTACATAAAAAAATACATAGATTATTTATAAAAACTAAATTTAAGAATCCCCATGTATTTTCCAAACCCCCAGGTCTTATAAAACCTACATAGATTGACATTAAAAATACAGCAAGCATAAATGCTCCAGCCATTCTAATCATTATTGCGCCACTTGGATCGATACCAAATCTTTCCATGAAGCTTTTAGTGCCAAAAATAGTTTGAAATGCGTAAACACCAACTCCAATAAAATGAACTAAGTAAATTATTAAATAAAATATCCCATTAAATTTTTCTAACATTATTTATTCTCCTTCACTAAATATCGGTCTTATTTCGTCCTTAATAGTTCCTTCTATTGCAACTTCTTTTAATTGCTCTAAAAGTTTTATATATTCAGGATCAGCAGACATGTTAGCGTCAGCCTCATTATCACCCTCAAACATAGGTCCAATTAAAGTCTCTCTTATTGTTCTTGGGTCTCCACCCATTTGAAAAGAGAAATAAACATCATGATTGGGGTAATGTTTTTTTCTTACTGCAGCTAAACCTTTCCCAATCTCCATTGCTTTTCCTAAACCATCATCTTTTACTCTCATTGTTCTTGTGTAAATTACTTTCATTTTTTTTTCTCTTAAATTTAATTAAAAAAAGTTTTGGCCTATTCTAGGCGTTGTAATCCATTACTTCATCTGTGCACTCAGTAAATTTATGAGGTTCAAAAAAGTCATTCATAGATGCTAATTGTTTATTAATAGCCTCTGGATTTTTACCTTTCCACCAACAAAACATTTGCATTGTATCTCCTGGAGTATTCCAAGTCATTTGACATGCTGCATCTTCACTAGTCATTGATTTTACAATATCTTCCATCTTCATTGATGCAACTGTCTCTGAAAATTTATCTTTCATCTCCTTTGATTTGAAAGTGTGAGTTACCATGTAGTTTTTCATATTTTCTCCTTTATAAATTTATTTTAGATAGTTCAAATAACTGAGCACTCTCTACACACTCTGCATAGATAGCTTTTGCAGTAGGATTATTACCGGTTACAAATTCTTTCATTCCAGCTTCATTATGAACATTAACTTTGAATAACATCCCACTCTTATCTGGTATCATAGCCCCAATAGTTTTTTCAGGATAAGCAACACTTTTTCTGACACTCATACCTTCATCTGATTGCATCCAACCCATGAAAGTTTCTAATTTACCCTCTTTAAGTTTTAGATGTACTAACATTTCTTTTTCCATTTTCCTCCTTTTTTAATCTCATCTTATTGAATGATATATTTCTCCGCCCAAGCTTCGAGCAACACCATATTTTTCCATTATTTCACCAAATTTTGGAAAGTAATCATTTTTCATTGCATTTTCCACGTGACGTTTAACACTATCCATTGAGGTAAATCTTTCATTAATTGTAAAAACAACATTTCCAGTCAATCCTTGGCTTGGGTCTGCAGGATTTACAAATTCATCTGCTTTTGTGAAAAATGAACTTATTAAATACTTAGAACCATCATTTGTGTCTGAGTAAAATTCTTGCATCCATGCGGCATGTGTTTTAAATAATTCTAGAACCTCATCAGCCTTATCTTTTGGAACAACATATCCTAAATTTATACATTTTATTTCCGACATAATACTCCTTTATTGATTATTAATATGTGTACTCACCCTTAAATATATTTAAAGTTGATGCAAAACCCTTTTTCTTCGTTTTTAGATTAGTTCTACTACTGGTTCCACTACCTTTGATATTTTCATATTTTCCAGTTCCTCTTACAAATACAAATGCACCAGATCCATCTACACCTGTAGTTCCTTTACCAGTATATTTTATAAATACACTTTCACCATCAAAAAGATCAAATCTACACATACCAGTTTCATCTACAAAGTTTCCACCTTGGGTAGTCAATCCTCCAACACAATGGACTGAAACATTATTAAATACTTGGTCACCGTTTTTATCCTTCATACTTGCTATTCCGTCATAAGTAATTGCTAAATCTCCTTTTCCAGCGTTTATCGCGGTAATATCCCATGATCCAAAACCTTCCAAATTAATTTTTCCTGAATTAGCAAATGCTGTGGTTGAAAGCATTGAAAACAATATTGTGAATATAATTTTTTTCATTTATCTCCTTTTTAATATAAAGTTTGAACGACTTTTTTTACTCTCTCGGCTCCATTTGGTACTAAAGCCTCAACAAATGTATGGCATTTGTCAGTTTTAGCTTTGTCGTATTTGGATCCATAATGTTTATCTACTGCTTTGTTTACTCCAGCATCCCAATCTTTTTCTGGTATACCTATTTCAAGGGCATAGGTTTTTAAAACTTTCACAGTTGAAATTGATTTTTCTTTCATTCCGTACTCAAATTTTTCACCTGATGGAAGAAAGTAGTTGGCCATATAAATACCAACACAATCCCATGCTTTTGATTTATCTTTATCACTCATTCCTGCATTAGCAGATGTAAAGATGAAAAAAGATAAAATTATAATAATTTTTTTCATAATCTATCGACGTTAAATAATATTAATATAAAAATGTAACTGTTTTGTTACATGCCTGGTATGCGTTATTATAACCAGCTAGGAATAGGGAGGTTTTTTTCCTTTAAAAAGGATTTATTAAACATCTTTGAGTTGTATTTATCTGATCTATCACAGAGAATTGTTACAATTGTTTTTCCTGGACCTAGCTCTTTTCCTAATCTAATTGCACCTGCAATATTTACTCCACAACTAGTTCCTAAACTTAACCCCTCATGCTGTATTAAATCATAAAGCACGGGTAAAGACTCTAGATCACTGATTGAAAAAGCACCATCAATTTTAGCTTCAGCAAAGTTTTTAGTTATTCTGCTTGAACCAATACCTTCAGTTATTGATCCACCCTCAGCTTTAAGTTCACCATTCATGATATGATTATAGAGTGCAGAGCCTGTTGGATCTGATAAATAAATTTTTATATTTTTATTTTTTTCTTTTAAAAATTTACTTACACCACCGATGGTGCCTCCAGTTCCTGATGCGCAGACAAAGCCATCTACTTTACCACCAGTTTGTTCCCAAATTTCTGGCCCAGTCGTTTCGTAATGACCTTTTGCATTAGCAGTGTTATCAAATTGGTTTGCCCAAACTACACCCTTGTTATTTGTACTTTTTAATTCTTCAGCAAGACGACCCGCAACTTTTACATAGTTACCATCATCTTTATAAGGCTTGGGCGGCACCAGTCTAAGATCTGCACCGATATTTTTTAAAGTATCTTTTTTTTCTTGGGTTTGGTTGTCATTCATTACGATTATTGTCTTATAACCTAAGGAATTTCCCAAAAGACATAAACCTATCCCAGTGTTACCTGCAGTACCTTCAACAACGATTCCACCTTCCGAAATTAATTTCTTTTCTTGTGCATCTTTTATTAGCGCAAGAGCAGCTCTATCTTTAACGGATCCACCTGGATTTAGGTACTCCGCTTTTCCATAAATATTACATCCAGTAATCTCAGAGGCTGCTTTTAATTTTATTAAAGGTGTATTTCCAACCGACTCAATAAAGTTATTTTTTATTTGTGACATTAATTTTTATCTTTATCAGTAACAGCGTAAGGTTGAAATCCTTTTGTAGCATCACCAACTCTTGTAGCTGGAATTCCTACCATTATTGATTTCTCAGGAACATTTTTAGTAACCACTGCGTTTGCACCGATTAAAGAATTTTTACCAATTGTTATTGGTCCTAAAATTTGAGCACCAGATCCAACAACAACATTATCTTCTAAAGTTGGATGTC
>CACGAC010000013.1 GCA_902571015.1 uncultured Pelagibacteraceae bacterium
GTTCCTATAGTAATGATAATAGTCCCAATTATCTTACCTTTGGTGGAAGCATTAGGATTTAATTTAACTTGGTTTGCAATATTAGTTGCAGTGAATCTACAAACCGCCTGGCTATCTCCACCAGTGGCTTTATCAGCGTATTTTTTAAAAGGAGTTGTTCCTGAATGGGATCTTAAAGACATCTATTATGGAATGATGCAATTTATGGTCTTACAAGTCATTGGTTTAGTATTAATTATAATATTTCCTAAAATTGCTCTTTGGTTACCAACTCTCTTATATGGACAGTAGAAACTTTAAGTTTTATATTGTCTAAGTGAGTCCTCAAAATTTAAAAAAAAATCTTACTAATTGGGATTTAGTTTCAGTAAACCCCAATGATAAAAATTGGGATTGGAAAGTTTTATTTTGTTTTTGGGGTGTAAATATTCAGAGTGTTATAGGTTTCTCATTAATCACCTCTTTATATGTAATCTATAATCTTAATACTTTTATCGTATTTTTTGGAACAATATTTGGAACTCTTCTAGTCTATCTATTTTCAAACTTAATTGGAAAGCCATCTCAAAAATATGGACTACCCTTTGTTGTTTTATTACGACCCTCATTAGGTATTATTGGAGCAAAATACTTTGGTTTACTGAGATTTTTAGTTGGTATTTTTTTATTTGGTATTCAAACATATTTTTTATCAAAAGCATTTAGTTATTTAATTAGAATTGGAATTTTTTCTATAGAACCTGCAATACTTGATCAACAATTATTACTTTTATTCTTTTTGGGTATGAACTTAATTGATTGGATTGCAATTATCATAGCAATAATTTTTCAAGGATTTCTATTTAGTATTGGAATGAACATGAATAAAAAGATTATTATTTTTTCAGCAATTACAGTTTATCTTGGAATTTTATTGTTTTTTTTATCTGTTTTACTAAGTGACGTTAAATTAACGTCTAGTGCATTTTTAAATTCATTAAATACAGAAAATTTTCTGAATAAAAATAATTTTGTGCCATTAATAACAGTCACCAGCACGGTATTTGCATATTTTTCGATTATAATTTTAAATTTTGGGGATTTTTCAAGGTATGTAAAAAGTGAAAGTCAGCTCAAAAAAGGAAATCTAGCTTTAATATTAAATTTGATAATTTTTTCCTTTGCTGCTTTATTTATAGTTTCAGGCATGGATGCCTTTTTAAAGCAAGATCCGGAAAATCTTTCTAGAATATTAACAAATCCTACAGATATTCTTGGAAAAATAGATAATTTATTTCTGATTGTTTTAGCTTTAATTTTTATAATTATTGCCTCTGCCTCAACAAATTTAATAGCAAACTTTATTCCATCTCAATATACTTTAATTAATTTTTTACCTTTTTCTTTATCTATTAAAAGTGCGGGTTTGATAATCACTATCATAGGCTTTATTATAGGAATTTTTTGGTTAACTTTTCTAAGCCAAGTTGGTGCTTTATCATTTATTGATACATTTGGAGCTTTTTTTGGACCTCTTTTTGGAATAATAATTTTTGATTTTTATTATATTCAAAAGGGTAAATTAGATAATAAAGATATTTATTCTTTGGAGAACAATGGGATTTATTATTACAGTAGTGGATGGCATATAAAAGCAGTTTACTCTGTAATTTTGGGTTTTATTTTTTCAGCTTCAACTATTTGGAATACTAATTTAATGTTCCTTCAATCATTTTCTTGGATTATAGGAGCCTTTGTGGCGGCTTTTACTTATTATTTATTAACACGAAAATAAAAAAATGGAAAAAATTAACTTCGATTTCAAAAATAGAACGGCAATTGTAACAGGAGGTGCTCAAGGTTTTGGTTTTGATATTACTAAACGTTTTTTAAAATCAGGTGCAAAGGTAATCATATGGGATAACGACTCAAAAGCTATAGAATCAGCCGTTAAAGAAATAGATAATTTAAATTTGAGCTCCAATACTGTCGATGTATCTAATTATGATGAAGTTGAAAAAAATGTTAAGCAGATTACAAAAAATTCTAATATTGATATTTTAATAAACAATGCAGGCATAACTGGTCCCACAGCTACTCTGTGGGAATATGACATTGAGATGTGGAAAAAAGTTGTAGAAATCAATGTAATGGGAACGTTTAATTGTTGCAGGTCAATAGTGCCAAACATGATCAAAAATAATTATGGTAGAATTGTAAATGTAGCCTCAGTAGCTGGAAAAGATGGAAATGCTAATGCTAGTGCATACAGTGTAGGAAAAGCAGGCGCAATAGGTTTAACTAAATCATTAGGTAAAGAGCTGGCAGATAAGAATATAGCTGTAAATGCAGTCACTCCAGCGGGCGCAAAGACTAGAATTTTAGATCAAATGACCAAAGAGCATGTTCAAAGAATGCTATCAAAAGTACCTAGAGGAAGATTTCTGGAAGTTGAAGAGTTTACCTCGTTAATTTGTTGGCTTTCTTCTGAGGAAAACACTTTTTCAACAGCAGCAGTCTTTGATATTAGTGGTGGTCGCTCTACTTATTAACTTCTTGGTTTTTGTTCAACTATTTTGATACTATTAATTTTAGCTCTACTAAACTTGATGTCTTTGGACATAACTGGTGCAAAAATCATTATAGACCAGTAAATTAAGAGTATAAAAGCGGATATTGTCTTCATATTATTTATATAGAACTGAATGTTGAATTTTGAATGTTTAAATTTTGTCTAAATAATGTATTAAGAATTTTTTTTAATTTTTTTATGAAAATTTTAATAAATATTTTAATCATTATAATTTTATCTATTAATTTGTCTTTAGCAGATGAATTACAAGTCTTTGATTTTACTGAAACAGAGCTCGCAGAACTTAAAGTTAGAAAGGTAAGAGGGGCTGACAATAAAACACTTTATACCGTTGGAACAAATGATAACGGAAATTATTTGAAATCGGTTGCTGATAATGCTGCTTCTGGCCTTGGAAAAGAGATCAAGATAAACTTAGATAAGACCCCGTTTATAAACATAACTTGGAAAATTGAGAAAGATCTGTCTGGGATTAAAGAAAATACGAAAAAAGGGCATGATTTTGCTGCAAGAGTTTTTGTGATTAAAAAAACTGGAGCTACACCACTATCAAATAGAGCAATTAATTATGTTTTCTCAAGTAATAATGAAGTTGGGGCAAATTTTCCAAGTCCATATACAAAAAAATCGATAGACAATGTTTTAGCTAGCACAAAAGATAATTTAAATGAATGGGTAACAGTTAAAGCTAATGTTAAAAAGGATTTTAGAAGATTACACGATCTAGATGTTAAAGAGCTTGATGGAATTGCCATTATGTCTGATACTGATAACTCAAAGATGAAATCTATAGCTTATTTTCAAAATATATATTTTTCATCTCAATAATTAAAATTTAAGATATTTTTTAAGATAAATATTAAATAAAGAAAGTATAACAGCTACTACAACATCTTCTAAAGGACTTGCTTGTGGATAACCAAAGTTCCATGCGGTAACCATCACTAACCAAATTACAAATATATTCATTAAATACTTATACCTTAGTTTCTATTAAATAGTTTACTTTTTTGATATAATTATATTATGCATGAAAATTTTTTTCATACTTTAAAAGTTTACTATGAAGATACTGATGCTGGAGGTGTCGTATATTATGCTAATTATTTAAAGTTTTTAGAGAGAGCCAGAACAGAAGCTCTTCATTCAATTGGGTTCAGTAACCAAAAAGTGAAAAAAGATTTTGGCTCACTAATCATAGTAAAAGCTTGTAACATTGAATATAAAAAACCTGCAAGTCTTGAAGATGAACTAACTATAAGATCTTTTGTTAAATCTATCACTAAATCATCTTTTTTTATGAATCAAATAATTACTAAAGGTGATGACACTATAGTTGAAGCACAAGTTCATTTAGTCTTTGTTAATGATTTAGGTAAACCAGTAAAAATACCTAATGAAATTTACTCAAAATTTAAACCCTATTTTTGTGATACTATTAAAATTTAGCTATTTTCTTTGCCTTAATAAGTAATTGGTTAATCATAGGAGTCGTCACTAATTTTGTATTTACGTTTCTTGGGCTTGGGTGATAACAAGCAATTAAAACTTTATTATCTGGCAATAAATATTTGTTTCCGTGTTTAAATTCAAATTTTTTTTGAATCGTAAATTTTTTTTTATAAATTTTTAAACAATTATCAAATGCAACTTTACCAAGAGTTATGATCACTTTAAGATTTTTTAAATTTTCAATTTCATTTTCAAAATAATTTGAACAGCGATTTAATTCTTTACTTTCTGGTTTATCACCTGGAGGAACACATTTAAGAATATTAGTTATGTAAGTATCATGTAATTTCAAATTATCATTTGCTTTCTCTGAAAAATCTTGATTTGAAATTCCTGTTAAAAATAAACTCTTAAATAAAAAATTTCCTGATTTATCTCCTGTGAATGCCCTTCCGGTTCTTGTTCCACCATGAGCTGCAGGAGCAAGACCTAAAATCATCAATTTTGCTTTATTGTCTCCAAAGCCAGGGACTGGTTTTCCCCAGTATTTCTCATTCTTATTTTGTTTTCTTTTTTGTATTGAAATTTTTTTGATAAAACTAACAAGTCTTGGACATTTTTTACATTTAATAATTGTATTATTTATTTTTTTTAATTTAATAGTCATCAATGAAATTTATAAAATTTTTTTTTATTATTTTTATAACTTTCCCCTCATCGATTAAAGCAGATTTAAATCAAGAATTATCTTTAGAACTAAAAAAAGGTGGTAAACTTATATTTATTAGGCATGCATATGCACCAGGTGGTGGAGATCCTGAAAATTTTGATATTAATAACTGTGATACCCAAAGAAATTTAAGTGAGGAAGGAAGAAACCAAGCCAAAAAAATTGGAGATTTTTTTAAAGATAATGATGTTCAAATTTTCAAAGTTTTCTCAAGTGAATGGTGTCGCTGTAAAGAGACTGCTAAATTAGCTTTTATAAATTTCGAAACAAAAGATTTCTTAAATTCCTTTTTTAGCGCAAAGTTTGCCAATAATAAAAACAAACAAATGTTAGATTTGAAAAATTATGTTAAAAAATTCAAAGGTAATGAAAATTTAATTTTTGTGACACATTATGTAGTAATATCTGAAGCTTTAGATTATGCTCCTTCATCGGGCGAAATAGTTATTGCAGATAAGAATTTTAATAAAATTGGTAGTATAGAAATAGATTTTTAATATTATGTCATCAAAGCGAGCAATGAAACAAGCCCAAAAACAAGCTTACGCCAAACATAGAAGCAACATTACTAATAATAGATTTGGAAATAAAAAAAAAAATTTCTCCAAGAAAAATAAAAAAAGTTAACTTTCTTTTTTAAATTTCTCAATTTTTTTACAAGAAGAAATTTTAGATATTCCTTCTTCATCATTAAGAACAGTTTTCATGAAAATCTCTTGTTTGTCTTTTTCAAAAAGAATTTGAGTATAAAATTGAGGATATCCGTGTTTATGAGTGAGTATTTTACCGTTTTCTTCATAAATATTTCGAACATAAGAGTTTGATTTTTTAGTACTTAAATCAGTTAGTCGATATTTTTGATATGTTTTTTCCTTATAAACATAATTTCTAGTCATGATTAATTCGTCTAGATTTAAGATATACTCATTTTTTAAAAATTCATCTTGTTTATCATCACATTTACTCATAATGATTATTTCTGATTTAAGATGTTTGAAGGGAAAAATTATTAATAAAAGAGAAATTAAAAATCTAATTTCTTTCATCTTTTTCAGCAAAAAATAAACCAATTAAAAGTAAAGCTGTCCAACCAAGTCCTATTAATCCTTTAATAATATTAGTGTCAGCACTCCATAAATCAAGGAACAATGCTCCGAAAATAAGACCTAGAATGTATACAATAATTACAATTGTAGTTTTACTCATCTAATAATTTTTTTTTGAAAAGAGAGATACCATTTTCAATTTTATAAGTATAGGACTCTTTAAAACTCTCTAACTGCCAACCAGCTAATCTTTTCTGAATAATTTCAAGATTTTCATTTTTCCAATCGTCAGTTGTAGACTCTATTTTCCAGGTTTTTTTTTCTTCGTTAGTTCTTCCACACCCATAGCAATAACCAGTTTTTGGATCAGTTTTGCAAATACTTATACACGGAGAAACAACCATAATAATATTATAGAGTAAAAATTATATAATTTACAATAATTGTCGTTGGACAAATAGTTTCAATCATATATAAAACCTCTTGAATTTGTGGGGCGATGGCGGAATTGGTAGACGCGTCGGTCTTAGGAACCGATAGAGCAATCTGTGAAGGTTCGAGTCCTTTTCGCCCTACCATTAATGTATTATGAAAGTTACAGTAGAAAATAAAAAAGGTCTTAATAAAGATATAAAAGTTTTCATCGATAAAAAAACTATGAATTCTTATATGGATGAAAAATATGAAGAAATAAAAGGCACTGTAAATCTAAAAGGTTTTAGACCAGGTAAAGTTCCAGTAGAAGTTTTAAAAAGACAGTTTGGGAAAGCAGTATTTAGCGAAGTTTTAGACAAAGTTTTAAAAGACACAACTACAAAAGCTTTAGAGGAAAATAAAATAAAACCAGCAGGACAACCAAAATTGGATCTCAAAACTTATGGTGAAGATAAAGATCTAGAATATATAATTTCCGTCACAGAGTTTCCTAAAGTTGAATTAAAATCTATAGAAAATATTAAATTTGATGAATACACGGTTAAAATTGACGAGAGCGAAACTGAAAAAAGAATTAAAGAAATAGCTAAAAATACACCAAGCTTTAAAGATGCTCCACCTGAAACAAAAGCAAAAGAGGGTGATTTAGTTTCTTTTGACTATACAGCTACCGTTGATGAAAAATCATTTAAAGGAGGGGAAGGAAAAAATACACAATTAACCTTAGGTAAAGATTTATTTTTAAAAGGTTTTGATAAACAATTGGTAGGTGTAAAAAAAGATGATCAAAAAGTTGTTGAAGCTATTCTTCCTGAAAATTTTCCTGAAAAAGAGTTAGTAAATAAAAAAGCAAAATTTAATTGTAAAATATTATCGGTAAAAATTTCAGAGGAAGTAAAAATAGATGACCAATTTGCAAAAAATCTGGGAGCGAAAGATTTGAAAGATTTAAAAACTTTGATTTCAAAGCAAATAAATGATGAATATAAGAATTCACTAGACAGATTGTCAAAAAATCAAATTCTTAAAGAATTAGAGAAATTTAAAGTAGATGAAATCCCACAAAATTTAGTCGATGAAGAAGTGAAAGTTCTATCTCAAGGAATGACAGATGAAGATAAAAAAAAGAGTAAAGATAATTTTGAAGAAATAGCAAAAAAAAGAATTAAAGTTGGTTTAATATTAAATGAATTTGGTGAGCAAAATCAGATAAAAGTATCAGAACAAGAATTACAGGCTGAAGTTCAAAAACAGATAAGAATGATGCCTGGTCAAGAAAAAATGGTAATGGATTTTTATCAAAAAAATCAATCAGCATTAGCTAGTTTAAGAGGGACAGTTTATGAGGAAAAAATTTTAAATCTTGTTAAACAGAAAGCTAAGTCTAATAAAAAAGAGGTTTCGAAAGAGGAAGCCGAAAAAATATTAAAACAATCTCAAAATCAAGATGAGGGAACAAAACAAGCCTCAAAGAAAAAAGTTGAGACTAAAAAAAAAGAAGTAAAAAAAACTACGCCAAAAACTAAGTCTCCTGCCAAAAAAACAAAAAAAGTTAGCAAAAAGTAATCTCAAGTTGTATAAGTAATACGAATCAACTTTATGAATAATAAACTGTCAGAACATATGAGTAGCTTAATACCCATGGTTGTTGAGCAATCTAACAAAGGTGAAAGAGCTTATGATATTTATTCAAGACTATTAAAAGAAAGAATTATTTTTTTGACAGGTCAAATTAATGACAATGTAGCTTCATTAATCACAGCTCAATTATTATTTCTAGAAGCAGAAGATCCTAAAAAAGAAATTTTTTTATATATTAATAGTCCCGGCGGACTTGTTACTGCAGGTTTAGGTATTTACGATACAATGCAGTATGTAAAACCAGATATTTCAACTTTATGCATTGGACAAGCAGCCTCGATGGGATCTTTTTTATTATCGGCTGGAACAAAAGGAAAAAGATTTTCACTTCCAAATTCAAGAATTATGGTTCATCAACCATCTGCGGGGTTTCAAGGACAGGCCACTGATATCGAAATTCATGCGAATGAAGTATTATCATTAAAAAAAAGATTGAATGAAATATATTCAAAACATACTGGCAAATCTGTGGATGAAATTAAAACTGCTTTAGAAAGAGATAATTTTATGACTGCAGACGCGGCTAAATCTTTTGGACTTATAGACTCTGTAGTAGAGAAAAGATCTTAGAACACCACATATAGTTTACAAAATCCAAAACTTGATTAATAGGAGTCATTTATAATAGAGTAGACTTATTGATTCGTTTAAAATTTTATGAACACAAATAATAAAAATATTCTTTATTGCTCTTTCTGCGGCAAAAGCCAACACGAAGTAAGAAAATTAATTGCAGGTCCAACTGTCTTCATTTGTGATGAGTGTGTTGAACTTTGTATGGATATTATAAAAGAGGAAAGCAAAGACACATTTGTAAAACATCAAGATGGTTTACCATCACCAAAAGAGATTTGTACAGTCCTAGACGATTATGTAATTGGACAATCTCACGCAAAAAAAGTTTTATCAGTAGCTGTTCACAATCACTACAAAAGACTTAATTATGAAAATAAAACTAGTAAAAATGTAGAGCTTGCAAAATCTAATATACTCTTAGTTGGTCCAACTGGATGTGGAAAAACATTATTAGCACAAACGCTGGCTAGAATCTTAGATGTTCCATTTACAATGGCTGATGCAACAACTTTAACTGAAGCAGGTTATGTAGGAGAGGATGTAGAAAATATTATTTTAAAATTGTTACAAGCAGCAGATTATAATGTTGAAAAAGCCCAAAGGGGAATTGTGTACATTGATGAGGTTGATAAGATTAGTAGAAAATCTGAAAATCCATCTATTACAAGAGACGTTTCTGGTGAAGGTGTTCAACAAGCTTTATTAAAGATTATGGAAGGGACAATTGCAAGTGTACCTCCTCAAGGTGGTAGAAAACACCCCCAACAAGAATTCTTACAAGTTGATACTACAAATATTTTATTTATTTGTGGTGGAGCATTTGCGGGACTTGATAAAATTATTTCTCAGAGAGATAAAGGTACATCTATTGGTTTTGGAGCAGATGTAAAGAATATACAAGATAAAAAGACTGGTGAGTGGATGAAGAACTTAGAGCCTGAGGATTTGCTCAAATATGGATTAATACCTGAGTTTATTGGTAGATTACCTATGATTGCAACTCTAGAAGATTTAGATGAAAAATCTTTAATTAAGATACTGCAAGAACCAAAAAATTCTTTAACAAAACAATATCAAGAGTTATTTAAACTAGATGGAGCAAAATTAATATTTAAAGACTCTGCACTTAAAGAAATTGCAATTAAAGCAATTAGCAAAAAAACAGGAGCAAGAGGTTTAAGATCTATTTTAGAAAATATACTTCTTAAAACTATGTATGATTTACCAAGTCAAGAAAATATTGAAGAGGTAATAGTCGACTCATCAGCGGCTAAAGGTCTGTCGCAGCCTATAATTGTTCATTCAAAAAAGGATGGTAAATCCAAAACAACTAAGACAACAGCGGCTTAATAACCCTAATAACTTGTAAAAAGGTATTGCAAAAATAATATTAATATCCATATTGATTTTATGGACGTAAAAACTTCTTCACCATTATTACCACTTAGAGATATTGTGGTTTTTCCTAGCATGGTAATTCCACTTTTTGTTGGAAGAGATAAATCAATCTCTGCTTTAAATGAGGTGATGAAAAAAGAGAAAAAAATTATTTTAGTAACTCAAAAAAATTCTGAAATCGATGATCCTAAGAAAACAGATATATTTATGTATGGATGCGAAGGTAGCATTTTACAACTTTTAAAACTTCCAGATGGAACAGTAAAAGTTTTAGTTGAGGGTGTTCGTAGAGTAAAAATTATTGATTTTAAAGATAATGAAAAGTTTATAACTTGTGACTTTACACCTCACAATGATGTGATCGATGGTGATGAAGATTTGTATCCATTAGCTGTTACAGCAATTAGAAGAATGGAAAAATTAACTTCTATTAATAAAAAAGTTTCTAGTGAAACTATTAATACGATTAAACAATTAAAAGATCCATCTCAGATTGCAGATAACATTGCTTCACACATCACTGCAACAATTTCAGAGAAACAACAAATTTTTGAGACTATTGATGTTAAGAAAAGATTAAATGCAATCATAAAGATAATGGAAAATGAAACAAGCATTATTGGAGTAGAAAAAAGAATTAGAGGACGGGTTAAAACCCAAATGGAAAAAACTCAAAGAGAGTACTATTTAAATGAACAATTAAAAGCTATTCAAAAAGAGTTAGGTGAAATTGAGGACGGCAAAGATGAAAATACAAGTTTAAATAAAGCAATTCTTAAATCTAAAATGCCAAAAGACGTTGAGAAAAAATGTCTTCAAGAATTAAAAAAATTAAAAAATATGAGTCCGATGTCAGCTGAAGCTACAGTAGTAAGAAATTACTTAGATTGGATGATAGATCTTCCTTGGCATAAAAAAAGTGATGTCGTTATCGATTTAAAAAAAGCACTTGAAGTTTTAGATAAAGATCATTTCGGTTTAGAAAAAGTTAAAGAGAGGATTATTGAATTTTTAGCAGTCCAAAAAAGAATGGATAAGATTAAAGGCCCTATTTTATGCTTAGTAGGTCCGCCTGGTGTTGGAAAAACATCTTTAGGAAAGTCAATTGCTAAAGCAACAAACAGAGAGTTTGTAAGAATGTCGGTAGGTGGAATGAGAGATGAAGCTGAAATTAGAGGTCACAGAAGAACTTATATTGGTTCTTTACCGGGTAAAATTATTCAAATGATGAAAAAAGCTGGAACTAAAAATCCACTGATACTTTTAGATGAGATTGATAAAGTTGGAAATGATTATAGAGGAGATCCTTCTTCAGCTTTATTAGAGGCTTTAGACCCAGAACAAAATACGACTTTTAATGATCACTATTTAGAAGTTGATTATGATTTATCTGATGTAATGTTTGTGACTACAGCTAATACATTAAATATTTTACCTCCATTATTAGATAGAATGGAAGTTATTAGATTAGCAGGTTATACAGAAGATGAAAAAATAAATATTGCAAACAAATATCTTCTTCCTAAACAAATAAAAGATAATGGTGTGAAGGATAAAGAAATGAGTTTGGGTGACGATATTATAAAAGAGGTAATTAGGAGTTACACAAAGGAGTCTGGTGTAAGAAATCTTGAGAGAGAAATTTCTAAAATTGCAAGAAAAGTAGTTAAAAAGGTTGTCTCTGGAGAAGAAAAAGAAGTCAATATTAACACAAAAAATCTACCAGACTTTTTAGGAGTTCCTAAATTTAAATCAGGTGAGCTAGAGTCTGAAAATAGAGTGGGTATAGTAACAGGATTAGCCTGGACTGAGTACGGTGGTGAGATTTTAAAAATAGAGACAGTAACAATGCCAGGTAAAGGCCGTATGCAAATTACTGGAAAGCTTGGTGACGTCATGCAAGAGTCGGTTAAAGCTGCAAAATCATTTGTAAGATCAAAATGCTTAGAATATGGAATTATTCCTCCATTATTTGAGAAAAAAGATTTTCACATTCATGTTCCTGAGGGTGCAACACCAAAAGATGGCCCATCTGCTGGAATAGGAATGGTTACATCAATAGTTTCATCAATTACAAACATTCCAGTAAAAAGAGATGTGGCTATGACAGGTGAAGTAACATTGACTGGCCAGGTATTGCCTATTGGCGGGCTGAAAGAAAAGCTATTAGCAGCTCATAGAGCAGGTATAAAAGAGGTTTTAATTCCAAAAGAAAATGAAAAAGACCTTGTAGACATGCCAAAAAAAATTATCGATGAGATAAAAATCACTCCAGTTGAGTTTGCTGATGAGGTTTTAAAAATTGCCCTAACTAAAGAGCTGAAGAAGACAGAATGGGTTGAGGTTGATATGTCTAAAAAAGATGATAAATCTCAAGCTAGCATTCAATAATTTGAAACTTTTTCTCATTTTGAACCCTTAGATTTTTTTCTATCAAGCTAATTTATTCACTAGATCTATATTCATATTTTAGGTAACCTATTTCAAATAAATAATAACTAAGGGAAATAAATATGAATAAATTAAGTAAAATAATCGTTGTATTGTTCTCATCTTTATTCTTAAGTTTTGCAGCAAACTCAGTTGAAGTGAAATTTGGACACGTGGGTAAACCAGGTTCTCTATTTTCAGCTTCAGTTGATCATTTTGCTAAGCTTGCTAATAAGAGATTAGGTAACAAAGGTAAAGTAACTGTATTTGGTTCTTCACAACTTGGTAAAGACAAACAAGGAATGCAAAAACTAAAATTAGGCACAGTTAATATGTGGTTACCTTCATCAGTAATGGCTTCTATTCATGATGAGTTTGGTGTCTTTGATATGCCTTTTATTATTAAAGATAGAAAGCACATGGCTAAAGTAGAAAAAAATGTTTTACCAGGGATGTTTAAAAACCTTGAAGATAAAACAGGTTACAAAGTCATTGCTGTATGGGAAAATGGTTTTAGACATATAACAAATAATACTAGACCAATTAATACTCCAGGTGATTTAAAAGGGATTAAATTAAGAACTCCTAAATCAAAATGGAGAGTTAAAATGTTCCAATCATATGGTGCAAACCCAACTCCAATGTCTTTTTCTGAAGTATTCACTGCTTTGAAAACAGGTACAATGGATGGACAAGAAAACCCATATGCACAAATAGCTAGTGCTAAATTTCAAGAAGTTCAAAAATATTTATCAATCACAGGTCACGTTTATACTCCTGCTTATGTAACTGTTCATAAGGATCACTGGAGTAAACTACCTTCAGATGTTCAAGATATTTTAGAGAAAGCTGCTCAAGATACACAAAAATTTGTGTACAAAGAAGCTGCTAAACTTGAAAAATCTTTATTAAAAGTAATTAAAGATGCTGGCGTCCAAGTAAACAAAGCGGACAAAGGTGCTTTTATTGCAGCTAGTAAAGGGATTTACGATCAATTTGGATCAGAAGTTCCTACGGGTGGTGCTTTAGTTAAAAAAGTATCATCTTTAGCAAAGTAATATAATTTAGATTATCTTATCAGGCCCTCATTCAGAGGGCCTGAATATAATATGAAATTACAAAATTTTATTAATTCGTACGAAAAAATATTAAAACTAATACTGTTTATAATGATGGTAGCATTAGCAGTAACGGTTTTACTTGGAGTTACCTTTCGTTTTGCTGGCAGTGCATTAGTTTGGTACGATGAAGTTGCTGCTGTCCAACTTGCATGGATAACATATTATGGTTCTGCATATGCCGCATTAAAAGGTTCTCACATAAGTGTACCAAGTATTTTTAAAGCTTTTCCACTGCCATTAA
>CACGAC010000014.1 GCA_902571015.1 uncultured Pelagibacteraceae bacterium
ATGATTTTTATAAAAAATTCCTTCAAATTAAACCTAAAATAGCTGTTACGGGACTTAATCCTCATTGTGAAAGTATACTTAAATATAACGAAGATGAAAAAATTATATACCCTGTGATTAAATCTTTAAAAAATAAAATTAATGTAAAAGGCCCCTTTCCCTCAGATACAATCTTTCTTAAAAAAAATAGAGAAAAATTCGATGTAATAATTGGAATGTACCATGACCAAGTCTTGGGCCCTATTAAAACCCTTTTTGAGTATGATGCAATAAATATTACTTTAGGATTACCTTTTCTAAGAATTACTCCAGATCATGGTCCAAATGAAAAAATGATTGGAAAAAATATATCAAATCCAATTAGTTTAATAAATGCACTGAATTTTCTGGACAAAAAATGATAAAACCCAAAAAAAGTCTGGGACAGAATTTTCTAATTAATCAAGATGTAATTAAAAAAATAGTAAATACAGTTGATATTTGTAATAAAGATATTCTTGAAGTAGGACCAGGAACAGGAAATTTAACCTCTGAGATTTTAAAAAAAAATCCAAATAAATTTTTTGTAATTGAGAAAGATAATAAATTAACAAATATCCTTCGAGAGAAATTTAATTCAAAAATTGAAATTATAAATGAAGATATATTAAAGATAAATGAAAATAATTTAAATAATCAAATTTTAACCGTTTTCGGAAATTTGCCATATAATATTTCAACAGAAATTTTAATCAAGTGGATCCTAAATCTTAATGAAAAAAAAATTTGGTTTAATTATCTTGTGTTGATGTTTCAAAAAGAAGTAGCTAATAGAATCATAGCAAATTTTAATACACATAATTATGGTAGATTAACTATTTTAACTAATTGGCGATTAAAAGTAAAAAAAGTTTGTGATATAAGTCCAAGTTGTTTTCAACCAAAACCTAGGGTTGAGAGCTCTCTTTTATTATTTCAACCAAAAGAAAAATTTTTTGATTTAATGAGCTCAAAAAATTTAGAAAAAGTTACAAGAATATTTTTTATGCACAGAAGAAAAATGATAAAAAAACCTTTCAACCAGCTTTTCAAAAATAATACTGATATAGCTTATAAGTTGGGGATTGATTTAAATTTAAGACCTCAAAACTTAGAACCAAATACTTACTTTCAACTTACTAAAGAATATGAATTTCTAAGAGGTTAATTTTTCGACATGATTTCTAATAAATTCAGAGTCATAGTCTTTTGACCCATTATTAATTTCAGCATAAATTAAATTTTTAATTTTAGAGTAACATTTTTTAAGATCATCATTAATTACGACATAATCATAGTTTATCCAATGCAAAACATCTCTTTCAAATTTATTCATTCTCTCCTTAACAATTGATTTATCATTTTTGTGTCTATTTATTAGTCTATCATGTAAAATTTCTTTACTAGGTGGCAAAATAAAAAAAGTAACTAGTTTATAATCTAATTTTTTATTTTTGATTTGGTCAGCTCCTTGCCAATCAATATCAAAAAGTACATTATGGCCCTTATTTAAATTATCAATCACTGGTGTTCTAGTAGTGCCGTAATAATTATCAAATACTTTTGCAAATTCTAAAAATTCTTGATTCTTTATTAATCTTTTAAATTCATCATCATTGACAAAAAAGTAATCTTTGTCTGGAATTTCACCCGGTCTAGGCTGTCTTGTTGTGTGTGAGATTGAAATTTTAAATTTATCTTGGTTTGAAAGTAAGTTGACTAAAGTGGTTTTACCTGCTCCGGATGGAGAGGAAAGAATAACCATTATCCCATCATTTGCTGAGGGCATTTAAATTTTTCTAGTTAGCTTTGCCTTCAATAAATTTAACTGCATCACCAACAGTTAAAATTTTTTCAGCCTCACTATCTGAAATTTCTGAACCAAATTCCTCTTCAAAAGCCATAACTAATTCAACTGTGTCCAAGCTATCAGCGCCTAAATCGTCTATAAAACTTGATTCTTCAGTGACTTTTGACTCATCTATTCCTAAGTGGTCTGCAACTATTTTTTTAACTTTGCTTGAAATATCTTCTGACATATAAAAACCTTTTTTTTATTATAAATCGTTAATAGTTTAATTACTTGGATTGTCAAGCCATATACAAGCCTCCATTTACATGCAATGTTTCGCCATTTATATAATCTGCATCATTAGATGCCAAAAAAAGAACTGCATTAGCTATATCGTCCGGATTTCCCAATCTAGCTGAGGGTATTTTAGAAACAATAATTTCTTTAAATTTCTCATCAATTTTATCAGTCATTGGTGTTTCAATAAAGCCTGGAGAAATGCAGTTTATATTAATATTCTTTTTTGCATATTCTAATGCTAAACTTTTTGACATTGCTATGAGGCCCGCTTTTGATGCGGTATAGTTTGACTGACCTATATTTCCAGTGTGTCCAACAACCGAGGTAATATTAACAATTTTACCTTTTTTATTTTTTAACATTTTCTTAATTGCATACTTACACATTAAAAATGTAGATGTGAGATTAAGATCAATTACTCTTTTCCACTCTTCTAGGGTCATCCGTATTGCTAAATTATCATTTGTTACTCCAGCATTATTAATTATACAGTCTAAATTTCCGCCAAGTTCTTTGGATGCCTGCTCAATAAAGTTTTCAACTTTGTCACTTTGGGAAATATCAAATGGTAATATTTTAAGATTATTAAACTTTTTTTTAAGTTCCTCTAATTTATGAACATTTGTTCCTGAAGCTATTATATTAGCTTCAGTTTCACTTAACTTTTTAACAATTGAATTTCCTATTCCACCAGTAGCACCAGTTACTATTATATTTTTTTTATTTAAGTCACTCATATCAATAAGCTTTCTATATCTGATTGATCATTAATAGAAGTAATTTTTACATCTTTATTTATTCTTTTAATAAGGCCAGATAATACTTTGCCTGGACCAATTTCAATAAAATGTTCAACACCTTTATTTATCATATTGACTATACTTTCCCTCCACCGAACTCTTTTTTCAATTTGATCAATAAGTAAATTCTTTAAATTGTGCGGGTCAGATACTTCCTCTCCAGTCACATTAGAAAAGATTATGTTATTTGAATGTTTAAATTCAATTCCTTTTAATTGATTACTCATTACTTCAGTAGCTTTACTCATTAAACTACAGTGAAATGGGGCACTCACTGGAAGTTTAACACTCTTTATTTTTTTTATCTTTAAAAAATCATTTATTAATTCTAGATCTTTAATTTTTCCACTTAGAACTAATTGACCATTTGAATTATCATTTGCTATCTCGGCTTTAAAACTATTTAAATTATCGTTTAAAATTTCTTCAATATCCTCTATTTTCGATCCTAATACAGCTAACATGCCACCTTCCCCTTTGGGGACTGAATGTTGCATAGCTTTTCCTCTAGCCCTTAATAATTTTATTGTTTCATTAAAATCCAAGTAACCAGCACATGATAGTGCCGAATACTCTCCTAATGAATGACCAGCAAAATATTTTGCTTTATTTAAATCTATATTAAATTCTTCTTTAATAACTTTAAATATTGAGTAGCTAACGAGAAAAATTGCTGGCTGAGTATTTTCGGTAAAATCTAGCTCCTGCTTAGGGCCATTTAATATAATTTTTGAAAGATTAAATCCTAATATGTCATCAGCTTTAGTAAATAAATTTTTAACAACATCATGTTTATCGAAGAAGTCTTTTCCCATTCCAACTATTTGTGAACCTTGACCAGGAAAAATTATGGAATTCATTTAAAATTTATTTAATTATTGCTTTTTTTACTATTGTAATTGAGAGTTTATAATAGTATATCCTCGTTTCTTATTAAAGATTTATATGAATTTATACGAACATACAATTATAGCTAGACAAGACACTTCTCCAGCAGAATTAAAGCAACTTATGGAGAAATACTCAAAAATAGTAGAGAAAAATGATGGGGAAATAGTTAAAACTGAAAATTGGGGACTTCTTAATTTATCGTATTTAATAAAAAAAAATAGAAAAGGAAGCTTTATTCACTTTAAAATTAAAGGTGATGGTAAAGTGATTAAACAATTAGAAAAAAATGAGGCTATTGACAAAAAATTATTAAGAAACTTAACTGTAAAAGTGAAAAAATTTAATTTGGAAACTAATTATTTTACAAAAAAAGAGGATTTAGAAACTTTTGAAAAAAAAGAGAAAACTAAAAATTAGATATGCCAAAAAAACAAAGTGGAAACAAAAAAGGTAAGCAAAGTAACTTTGCAAAACTAAGTATTTTTCAGCCAAATAAATATAAGTTTAAGAAGAGCTGTCCTTTATCAATAAAAGGCGCACCTGAGATTGATTATAAAAATATAAAACTTCTTAAAAAATATGTTTCTGAAAATGGTAAAATTCTTCCATCAAGAGTAACAAACGTATCTCAAAAAAAACAAAGAGAATTATCTATATCTATCAAAAGAGCAAGGAATTTAGCTTTATTATAAATATAATGAAAGTGATCTTATTAGAAAATTTAAAAAGAATTGGATCTATTGGTGAAATAATAGATGTAAAAAGAGGCTTCGCAAGAAATTTTTTAATAGCAAATAAAAAAGCACTCTATGCTTCTAAAGAAAATATCAAACAAGTTGAAAAAATAAAACAAGATTTATCAAAAAAAGATAATGAAAAAAAGCAGGAAGCTAAAAAAGTTCATGAAAAAGTGAATAAAAAAGAATTCATAATTAAAAAATTAAGCACCGAAAATAATGAATTATACGGTTCAGTAAAGCCAACAGAGATATCTAAAATTGTACTTAATGAAATTAATGTTGAGATTAAACCATCAATGATACAACCTATCAAGGAAATAAAATCTTTGGGGAAATTTAAGGTAAAAATTTCGTTACACTCAGAAGTTGATGCTGAAATAACAATTAATGTTGAGTCTGCAGAAACTATTCAATAATTATACAATTTCTTCCACAACCTTTTTTTTTATTTATAAAAATTTTAATCTTTTATAAATTTGGCTAATGGAAAATAATTTAACTATTGTTAAAACAGATTTTAAAGAATTGCCAAATAATATTGAAGCAGAACAAGCGGTCATAGGATCAATTTTAGTAACTAACGAAATATTTGATGAAATCAATACTATAGTTTCAAACATTAATTTCTATGATCCAATGCATCAAAAAATTTTCGACGCTATAGAAAATATGATCTACAAAGGTATGCTTGCTAATCCTATAACATTAAAAAATTATTTTGAAAATGAAAAGGATGAATTAAACGTACCAGAATACTTGGTTAAAATTACAAAATTTTCTACCTCAGTGAGACAAGCGATTGAGTACTCAAAAATTATATATGATATGTATGTAAGAAGAGAACTAATTAAAATTTCAGAAAAAATTATTGATGATGCTAAGGAGAATGATTTTGAGTCCAATGGCCAAAATATTATTGAGAATTCAGAAAAACTACTTTACGATTTAGCTGAAAAAGGAACATTCAGCTCTTCATTAATAAAATTTGATGATGCTATGAAACAAACTATTGAAATGGCTTCAGCGGCATATAAGAATGAAGGTGGTATTGTTGGTGTTCCAACTGGTTTAAAAGATTTAGATGATAGATTAGGTGGACTTCATCAATCAGACTTAATTATTATAGCTGGAAGACCATCGATGGGTAAAACGTCTCTTGCAACCAACATAGCTTTTAATGCAGCACAAAAAATTCAAGAGAGTGGAACAAGGTCATCAGTTGCTTTTTTTTCTTTGGAAATGTCTTCAGAACAACTTTCGACTAGAATTATTTCTGAACAAGCAAGAATTAGCTCCAGTGATATTAGAAGAGGTAGAATTTCAGACGAGCAGTTCGATCAATTTTTAGAAACCTCTAAAAATATATCTGAGCTCCCCTTATTCATTGATGAAACACCAGCAATAAGCATTGCCGCTATGAGCAATAGAGCAAGAAGAATAAAAAGATTACATGGATTAGATTTAATTGTTGTTGACTACATACAACTAATGAAAGGTTTATTTAATAATAAGGATGGTAGGGTTCAAGAAATATCTCAAATTACACAAGGTTTAAAAGCCATAGCTAAAGAGTTAGGTGTACCTGTTCTTGCATTATCACAATTATCTCGACAAGTTGAGCAGAGAGATGATCATAAACCACAATTAGCAGATTTGAGAGAGTCTGGATCAATAGAACAAGATGCAGATGTGGTTATGTTCGTTTACAGAGAAGGTTATTATCTTCAAAGAAAAGAGCCAAGAGAAGCAACGGTAGAACATGCTGAATGGCAAGCAAAGATGAATGAGGTTGCTCATTTAGCTGAAATTATCATTGGGAAACAACGACACGGCCCCATTGGTAAAGTAACTCTTGAGTTTGAAGAAAGATTTACAAAATTTAAAGATACTCAAAATAATTAATTTACAATATATTGGATAAATGATGGATCATTTATACCAAAATACAATCTTAAAAAATCCTAAATCTATACTGATTATTTTATTAATCGCCTTAATTAGTTTTGGGTATTACTCTAAAGATTTTAGACTTGATGCATCATCAGAAACACTTTTAATAGAGGGTGATCCTGATCTTGAATACTTAAAAGAAGTAACAAATAGATATGGTTCAAAAGAGTTTCTTGTTTTAACTCATACACCCAATGATAATATGGTATCCGACAGTGGGATTAATAATCTCCTCAGCTTAAAATATAAACTCCAAAGTTTAGATTGGGTACATAGCGTTATTACTCTTTTAGATATACCTCTATTAGATAATTCTGATGCTCCTCTTCAGGAAAGACTTTCAAATTTTAAAACACTTAAAGATGAAGGTGTTGATAAAGAAAGAGGTTTTAGAGAAATTTTAGCAAGTCCAGTTTTTAGAAATTTTGTTATTAGTGAAGATGGTAAGACAAGTGGAATAATTGTTAATATTAAAGAAAATCAAAAATTGGAAGATATTGAAAGTAAATCAGATAAGGAAATACAAATATTTAAAGATCAAATAAAAAAAAATAATCATAATAATATCTTAGAAATTAGAGAAGTGATCAAAAGTTACGATGACATAGGAAAAATTTATTTGGGTGGAATACCTATGATTGCTGATGACATGATGACTTTTATTAAAAGTGATATCATTGTTTTTGGTTTGGGTGTACTTGCATTTATTATTGCAACCTTATGGTTTGTTTTTAGAAATTTAATTTGGGTAGTAGTTCCAATAAGTAGTTGTTTCTTTTCAGTTATAATTATGATGGGTCTTCTAGGCCTAATTGGTTGGAAAGTTACTGTAATTTCGTCAAACTTTATTGCACTGATGTTAATTTTAACTATGGCGATGAATATTCATATGAGCACAAGATTTATACAATTAAGAAAGATTTATCCTAACAAAAATAATCATGAAATAATTTCTTTAACGACAAAAAAAATGTTCTGGCCAATCCTTTATACTGCTTTAACAACTATTATTGCTTTTTTATCTTTGATTTTTAGTGAAATCAAACCAGTTATAGATTTTGGTTTGATGATGACTTTTGGATTAATAACATCATTTGTTATTACATTTACCCTACTTCCAAGTTTATTAAGTTTTTTAAAAGATAATAGAACTCTTTACAAAGAGGAGGTTGACTCCAAAATAACTTCTTTTTTAGGAAAAATTTCTATCAATTTTAAAAATCAAGTTTTTATAATAACAGGGATAGTAATTATTTTGAGTATAACTGGAATAAGCAAATTAGAGGTTGAAAATAGTTTTATAAATTATTTTAGTAAAAAGACAGAAATTTATAAAGGTATGAAATTAATTGACGAAAAACTAGGTGGAACAACACCCTTAGAAGTAATTTTAAAGTTTCCAGAAAAAAAAGAAGATAAATTAGAAGGAGATGACGAATTTGAGGATTGGGGCGATGAAGAAAAAAATGATGACAAGTATTGGTTTACAAAAGATAAAATAGAAACAATTTCTAACATACATAATTATCTTGATAGTCTTCCTCAGATAGGAAAAGTTTTATCCTTTTCATCAATAGTTGATGTTGCAACTCAATTAAATAATAATAAACCTCTTGGGACTTTAGAGATGGGTGTTTTATATACAAAAATTCCCGAAAATATCAAAACTGAGATAGTTGATCCTTATATTTCAATAAAAGATAACGAGGCTCGAATAAGTTTAAGAATAATCGACTCTCAAAAAGATCTTAAAAGAAATGAGCTAATCAGAAAAATAAATCATGACTTGCAAAATGAATTCGGATTAAACAAAGATCAATACAAATTAGCTGGAGTGATGATCTTATTTAATAATTTATTACAAAGTTTGTTTAAATCTCAAATTCTTACTTTGGGACTTGTCATGCTAGGTATTTTTGGAATGTTTGTTGTTTTATTTAAGAATATCAAATTATCTTTAATTGGAGTTGTCCCAAACTTTATTGCAGCATTCTTTATATTAGGAATAATAGGTATGCTTGAGATACCTTTGGATATGATGACTATCACAATAGCTGCTATTACAATAGGTATAGCCGTTGACAACAGTATACACTATATTTACAGATTCAAAGAGGAGTTTGATAAAATTAATGACTATAAAAAAACATTAAAAACTTGTCATTCAACAGTTGGTGTTGCAATCTTAAATACTTCTATAACGATAGTCTTTGGTTTTTCTATTTTAGTTTTATCAAAATTCATACCTACAATCTATTTTGGAATTTTCACAGGATTAGCAATGCTATTTGCAATGATTTCAGTTTTAACTTTACTTCCATCTTTAATATTAGTTTTTAAGCCATTTGGAAAATAAGAATATATGTTTGAAATAACTCTAGAATTTTTTGGAGAAATTTTTAATTTAATTTCTGCGATTGATTTAATCTATATATTGATAACTATTCTTTCACTAATAAAGTGTTACAGAAAAGGGTTTGTCTTGAGTATACTTTCAATGTCAAAGTGGTTATTAGCATATATTGCAACTTTGATATTATTTCCAAGATTAAAACCATATGTCAAAAATATTATAGATAATGAATATGTACTTGATGTAGGACTTGGAATAACAATCTTCATTATAGTTATCTTTTTAATATTGTTGATTAATAAAGGGATAAGTAGTGCAATCAAATATACTGGTATAGGAAGTTTAGATACTATTTTTGGATTCTTTTTTGGATTTATTCGAGCGTATATTATCTCTATATGTATATTTTCAGGAGTGCATATAGTGTATAATTATGACAAATGGCCATTAAATTTAAACAAATCATACACCTTTCCATATCTTGAAAAAGGTAGTAATTACTTACTGAAAGTTTTTCCAAATGAAAAAACATATAAAGATTCTAAAGAAAAAATTGAAGATTTATAATTCAAAATTAAATGAGGAATGCGGTGTATTTGGGATTGCCAATGTAAAAGATGCTTCGGCTTTAACCGCTCTTGGATTACACTCTCTACAACATAGAGGGCAAGAGGGCTGTGGAATAGTAACATTTGATGGAGAAAGATATTATTCGGAGAAAAGATTTGGATTAGTTGGTGACAACTTTAATAAAGAAAAAGTCCTTGATAATCTTAAGGGAAATTTTGCAATCGGTCATAATCGATATAGCACCACTGGAAATAATACTTTGAGAAACATTCAGCCTTTCTTTGCAGATACCAATGCTGGTGGGATTGGGGTTGCTCATAATGGAAACTTAACAAATTCAATTTACTTAAGAAATAAACTTGTTGAAGAGGGAGCAATTTTCTACACAACCTCAGACACTGAAACAATTGTTCAACTTATTGCAAAATCAAAAAGATTAAAAACTATTGATAAAATAATAGATGCGATATTTCAAATTCAAGGCGGATATGCCCTTGTAATGTTAACTCAAAATTTACTGGTAGGAGTTAGAGATCCTTATGGGATTAGACCTCTAGTTATAGGAAAATTAAAAAATAGTTACGTTCTGGCATCTGAGACCTGTGCATTAGATATTATTGGCGCAAAATTTATTCGAGAGGTTGATAATGGTGAAATTGTTTTAATTGAAAATGATAAGTTAAAAAGTATAAAACCTTTTCCAATTAAAAAAATCAGACCTTGCGTTTTTGAATACATTTATTTTGCAAGACCAGATAGCATTCTTAATGGAAAAACTGCATATGAACACCGTAAAAATTTAGGTAAAGAATTAGCAAAAGAGAACGATATTAATGCTGATATTATTGTTCCAGTGCCAGACTCTGGAAACGCTGCAGCTTTGGGTTTTGCACAGCACTTAAATAAAAATTATGAACATGGATTAATTAGAAATCATTATGTTGGAAGAACCTTCATAGAACCAAGTCAAAAAATAAG
The DNA here is from genome assembly GCA_902571015.1 of uncultured Pelagibacteraceae bacterium. Taxonomy (GTDB): domain Bacteria; phylum Pseudomonadota; class Alphaproteobacteria; order Pelagibacterales; family Pelagibacteraceae; genus Pelagibacter. The sequence continues at coordinate 10,393 of CACGAC010000014.1, forward strand.
AAGTTTAGGGGTTAAGCTTAAATTAAATGCAAATCAAACAACAATTGAAAATAAAAAGATTATTCTTGTTGATGATTCTTTAGTGAGAGGAACGACATCTCATAAAATTGTTAAAATGCTTTATGATGCGGGAGCAAAAGAAGTTCATGTTAGAATTGCTTGTCCTGAAATTAAACACCCAGATTTCTATGGAGTTGATACTCCAACGAAAAAAGAATTGTTAGCTGCAAATAAAAATAATGATGAAATCTGTGAATACATTGGTGCTAAATCATTAAAATTTTTATCTATTCAAGGTATGTATAAAGCTATTGGATTTGATAAAAGAAATGAAAATTATCCACAATTAACTGATCATTATTTCACTGGAGATTATCCTGTAAAACCTATAGATGAACTAGGTGATAGCAAGATAACTCAACTTTCTTTACTGAGCACAGCATCAAATAATTAATTTATGAAAAAAGTAAGTTTTACAGAAATGAAAAATGGAACCAAAGAAGATTATCTCTTTCTTGATAAACATGAAAAAGATTTTGCAAGTAAAACAGCTGATAGAATTTTAAAATTTATGGCTGGTCTCACTGAAACTTTAGAAGGTTACCAAGTTTCAAGACTGGAACATTCACTTCAAAGCGCATCAAGAGCTTATAGGAATGGAGAAAGTGATGAAATAGTTGTAGCTGCTTTATTGCATGATATTGGTGACGAGCTAGCCCCAATGAACCATTCAGAATATGCTGCAGCGATACTTAAACCATATGTGTCAGAAAAAACTCATTGGATTGTTGAGAAACATGGTGAGTTTCAGATGTATTATTACGCTCACCATTTAGGTGGAAACAAAAATAAAAGAGACGAATATAGAAATCATAAATATTATCAGGACACAGTAGATTTTTGTGAAAAATATGATCAAAACTCATTTGATCCAAATTATAAATCGTTACCATTGGATTTCTTTAAACCCTTTGTAAAAAAAGTTTTTTCAAGAAAACCTTACTCTTCACTGTAAAATTTTATAGGCTATATTCTCAAAGATGACTATTTCTAAAGAACAAATAATTAAATACTTTAAATCTGGAATAAAAGAAAAGAAAGATTTCAAGATTGGTATCGAACATGAGAAATTTTTATTTGATAGTAAAAACAACAAAAGAATTGATTACTCAAAAGTAAAAGAAATGTTTTCAGCACTTAACGAATTTGGTTGGAATCCTATTAAAGAGGGTAAAAATATTGTTGGTTTAAATAAAGGGGGTAAAAACATTACTCTCGAACCAGGTAACCAAATTGAATTATCTGGAGAAAAACTTAATAACATTCACGAGGCATGTGCAGAATCTTATGATTATTTGTTCGAACTTAAACAAGTCACAAAAAAACTTAATATAAGGATTGTAAGCACAGGTTTTGATCCTATTTCAAAGCTTGACGAAATTCCTAATAATCCCAAACAGAGATATGAACTAATGACAAAAGATATGCCATTAGGAGGAGAATTAAGTTTAGATATGATGTATAGGACTTGTGGAACTCAATTAAATATTGATTATTTTTCAGAGGAAGATTTTTTCAAAAAATTTAAAATAGTAAATTCAATAGTTCCAATCTCTATTGCTTTATTTGCTAATTCCTCAATTGTTGAAAAAAAAAAGAGTAATTATTTATCTTATAGATCCAAAGTATGGCAAAATACTTCGCGTGGAGGGCTTCCAAAATTATTTTTTGAAAATTTAAATTTTGAAAAATATGCTGATTTTATAATCGATTTCCCAATTTTATTTATACAAGATAAACAAAATTATTTGTCGGGAAATAAATACACTTTTAGAGATTTTATGAATGGTAAGATAGGTGAAATAAAAAATCGTCTTCCTACTGAGAGTGATTTATCATTACACTTAAGCACAATATTTACTGAAAATAGATTGAAAAAATATATTGAATTAAGGTCAATGGATACATGTGGATGGGATTGTCTTTGTGCTGGGCCTGCATTTTTTATTGGTTTGTTATATGGGAATTTAGAAGAAGTTTATAATTTAATTTCCTCATGGGATAAAGATAAAATAATCAATGCTTATCTAGATGCTCCTCAAAAGGGTTTTAATACTCAATTGATGGGTAAAGATCTTTTTTACTGGGCTTCAACTTTGTTAGAAATCTCAAGAAAAGGATTGGATAATAGAGATATACTAAATAAAAACGGAAAAAATGAAACTTTGTTTTTAAGTCATTTGCAAAAAGTTATTGATAATAAAACTACGAATGCAGATCATATGATTGATAAATTTTCTAAAAATGAAGATTTAAAAGATTTGTAT
>CACGAC010000015.1 GCA_902571015.1 uncultured Pelagibacteraceae bacterium
AAGTAATAAACATGTTTTTGATTTTTTAAATACATGGCCAAAATGGGAGAGAAATTTTGTAAATATTGTAGGAGAAAAGCTTTCTGGAAAAACACATTTAATGAATATTTTTTTACAAAAAAATAAAGGTATTAAGCTTGAGAGTAAATCTTTACAAAACGACAATTTAAAAAATATAAAGATTTATCAGAACATTATAATTGAAAACTTATCCTCAGATATTAATGAAAAATTGCTTTACAGTCTTTTTAATTTAATTGAACAAGATAATAAATTCATGATTGTTACATCTATAAAGCCAATAGTTAATATCTCTTTTGACTTAGAGGATTTAAAATCTAGATCAAAAAATTTTATTTTATTAAATATCGAAAAACCAGATGATGAGTTGATATTTGCTATTATACTAAAAAATTTATCTGATCGACAAATCTCACTTGATGATAAATTTATTGAGTTTATTGTTAAAAGAATAGAGAGATCTTATAGTAAAATATATGATTTCATATATAAAATCGATCAATTAAGTTTAAAAAAAAAAAAATCTATTGATTTTAAAATTATTAAAGAAGTTTTAGGAGAATAATTGAATAAATTTAGAACTCATAAATGTAACGAATTAAGAAAAGAAAATGTTGGAGATGAAGTCACTTTATCAGGTTGGATAAATAAAAAAAGAGATCATGGAAATCTTTTGTTTATTGATTTAAGAGATAACTATGGAATAACACAGTGTATTATAGATAAAGAAAATTCAAATTTTGAAAAGTTAGAAAAAATCCAATTAGAAACTGTAATCAAAATTGATGGCAAGGTTGTTAAAAGATCAAAGGAGTCGATCAATAAGGATATAGAAACCGGTGAAATTGAAATAGTAATTAAAAATTTTCAAGTTCTTGGTGAATGTAAAGAACTTCCTTTACCAGTTTTTACTGATCGTGAGTATGCTGAAGAAATCAGATTAAAGTATCGTTTTTTAGATTTAAGAAGAAAAAAAATTCATGAAAATATAATATTAAGATCAAAAGTAATTTCATTTATTAGAAATGAGATGAACAAGTTAGGATTTTTAGAATTTCAAACACCAATTTTAACATCTTCAAGTCCAGAGGGAGCAAGAGATTTTTTGGTGCCGAGTAGATTAAATCCTGGAAAATTTTATGCACTTCCACAAGCGCCTCAACAATTTAAACAATTAGTGATGATCTCTGGTTTTGATAAGTATTTTCAAATTGCCCCTTGTTTTAGAGATGAAGATGCAAGAGCAGATAGAAGTCCAGGAGAGTTTTATCAATTGGATTTGGAGATGTCTTTTGTTGAGCAAGAAGATGTATTTAATGTAATAGAGAAGTTATTTGTTAATACATTCAAAAATTTTTCAAATAAAAAATTATTATTTAATCAGTTTCCAAGAATTTCATTTAAAGAGTCAATGATTAAATATGGAACAGATAAGCCAGACTTAAGAAATCCATTAATTATTAGTGATATCACTGAAATTTTTCTAAGAGAGGACGTTTCTTTTGAAATATTTAAAAAACTAGTTAAATCAGGATCTAAAGTCAGATGCATTGTTACAAAAAATACAAAAGATAAACCGCGAAGTTTTTTCGACAATATTGATAAATGGGCTAAAGAACAAGGTGCTTCAGGACTCGCTTATTTTACCATTGAGAAAGAAAAAGAAATTTTAGCGAAAGGGCCGGTAGGTAAATTTTTTTCAAAAGATTCGCTAAATGAAATAATGACCAGAACTGAGGCAAAAGTAGGTGATAGTATTTTTCTTGCTTGTGGTAAATTAGAAGAAGTAGAAAAGATAACTGCATTAGCTAGAGATAAAATTGGAAAAGATTTAGGCTTAATTGATGAAAACGTTTTTGCATTCTGCTGGATTGTAGATTATCCAATGTATGAAATAGATAATCAAACAAATAAAATTAATTTCAGTCATAATCCTTTTTCAATGCCGCAGGGAGATATCAATAAAATTAATTTTGAAAAACCATTAGAAATACTAGCATATCAATATGATATTGTATGTAATGGAATAGAATTATCTTCGGGTGCGATTAGAAATCATATACCAGATTTAATGTATAAATTATTTGATGTTGCAGGTTACTCTAAATCTGAAGTTGATCAAAAATTTAGTGGAATGATAAATGCTTTAAGTTATGGTGCTCCACCTCATGGAGGAATTGCCCCAGGAATTGATAGAATAATTATGTTATTAGCAAACGAAAAAAATATTCGAGAAGTTACGATGTTTCCAATGAATCAAAATGCACAGGATTTGATGATGAATGCCCCTTCTAGTGTAAGTGAAAACCAACTTAAAGAGTTAAATTTAATTATAAAAGGTAAAAAATAACTATTTTTTTCCCTTCAGACTAATTTTAACATCTGATAAATCTACAAGATTTTTTTTATAATTATTTCTTACAAATCCTTTACTCGTTATATCTTTTACTATTTTTAGTAATTGATTTTGTTCATCAGAGCCTTTTTCATCAGTAGATGGGACATCTAAATTACCTATTGAAGGGGTATGTGCTAAATCTTCTCTGTTTAGATATGAAATCGCCAGTTCCCTAAATATATAATCTAGAATTGAAGAGGCACTTAAAATTCTATCATTTCCATTTACTTTACCTGAGGGCTCAAATTTAGTTCCTATAAATGCACTTACAAACTCGTCTAATGGTACTCCATACTGAAGACCAAGCGAAACAGCGATAGCAAAATTATTCATTAAAGCTTTAACCAGCTCTCCCTCTTTACTTGTATCAATAAAGATTTCTCCAATTTTACCATCCTCATACTCACCGGTGTGTAAATAAACTTTATGATCACCAATAGTTGCTTTTTGAATATAACCTTTTCTCCTATCAGGCATACCAAATCTTTTTCCAGAATTTTCAGATTTCGCAAAAGATTGAGAAACAATTTTCTTAACACTGGTAGTTTTATTTTCATTTTGAGTTTGAACTAAATCAATTTTTTTATTTTGATCACTTTTTTTAATATTAGGATCAAGACTTTTTGTCTTTCGATTATCTAATTTTACATCTAGAACTTCAAATTTTCCATCATCTCTTTTTTCGAGATTCTTGAGCTCAGTTTCATTGATATCATCTAGATAATGATTTACCTTAAAAGTGCATGTATAATAAGTTTCTACAAGATATTTTGCCATTTTTAACAATCCTTAAATTAAATTTGAAATTTGAATCTTTTTACTTATATACATTTACACATTTTAGTCTAATTTAAATTATACAATTTAAAATTGAAATTATTAAGTTTTATATGTTGACATTCTTAAAAAAAATTTTCACTTGGTGGAATCGAGATACATTCGGAACCAGGATCAAAACTATATTATTTGGTAAATTTATTGGATCAGACGAGTATGGAAATAAATATTACCAAAGCAAAAGAGGAAAAAGGTGGGTAATTTATGCAAGTGAAATAGATGCATCAAAAATTCCAGTTGAATGGTATTCTTGGATACATTTTATGCCTAACAAAATTGAAAATATACATAAATTAAAAAAACATGATTGGCAAAAACCGCACCAGCCAAACTTGACTGGCACCGACTCAGCTTATTATCCAAATAAGAACAACAAAGATGCAACTGAAAAAAAATATAAAAGTTGGAAATAAACTAAATTTATTTTTATTTATATATTTATTCTCTATATTTATAACACTTAAGACTAGTGCTGAAATTAATCTTGATGGAAATAAAACTGATATAAAAATATTAGATAAAATTAGTTCCAAAAATGAGTTGATAAAATTAGTCAACAATGAGGAATTTATTTATAAAGATTTAGCTATAAAAAGTATTAAATGTACTGACTCTAAATTTGATGATAATCCTGAGATTAAGGCATATATCCAAGTAAGAGATTTAACAAAAAAAGATAGAAATAACGTTTTTGTTTTTAATGGCTGGATGTTCTCCTCAAGCCCCTCTATAGCACCTTTCGATCATCCTGTTTATGATATTTGGCTTGTTAGTTGTTACTAAAGTATTTTATCCTTATCCAACCAACTAACATTGAAATCGGAGTCGATAAACTTCTTATGATTTAGCAATTTTTTATGCAAAGGGATTGTTGTGGTGATTCCTTCTATCACAAACTCATCTAAAGATCTGTTCATCCTTTGAATAGCTTCTAATCTATTTCTACCATGGCAGATTAGCTTGCAAATCATACTATCATAATAAGGAGTTACTTTATAACCCTGATATATTGCACCATCAACTCTAGTTCTGAAACCCGATGGTTGATGACACATGCCAATTAATCCAGGTGATGGTTGGAAATTTTTACTAGCATCCTCAGCATTTATTCTGCATTCTATAGCATGACCTCTTGGATTTATATCACTTTGGTTTAATGCAGTTTCTCCAGAAAAAGCTATCCAAATTTGTTCTTTAATAATATCTATTCCTGTTACCATTTCAGTAACAGGATGTTCAACTTGAACTCTTGTATTCATTTCAAGAAAATAAAATTTTCCATCCTCATAAATGAATTCAACAGTCCCAGCACCCATATAGCCAATTTTTGATACCATGTTTACAGTTTTTTCAAAAAGATCTGATCTTATCTCATCAGTTAAAACAGGGCTTGGTGTTTCCTCAATTAGTTTTTGGTGTCTTCTTTGAACAGAACAATCTCTTTCATGAAGATGAACAGTTCTATTTTTTCCAGCTAAAATTTGAACTTCAATGTGCCTCGGATTTTGAAAAAATTTTTCTATATATACTTCATCATTTCCAAAATATTTTTGAGCCTCAGATTTTGCAGTAGCAAACAACGTTTCAAATTCATTTTCTTTATGAACAATTTTCATACCTTTTCCACCGCCACCGCCTGATGCTTTGATTAAAACAGGAAAACCAATTTTTTTACACAATTCTTTAGCCTCTTTAACATCTCTAACTCCACCCTCAGACCCCTCAATTACTGGTAAACCATTTTCTTTTGCAATCTTTTTTGCCTGTATTTTATCTCCCATCATTTCTATAAGTTTTGAGGATGCCCCTATGAATTTAATATTATTCTCCTCAAGAACTTTTGCAAAATTTGCATTTTCTGAAAGAAAACCATAACCAGGATGTACAGCTTCGGCATTAGTTATTTCTATTGCAGATAATAGGGCTGGAATATTTAAATAACTATTTGCTGGTTGGTGAGAACCTATACAAACACTTTCATCTGCCATTCTTACATGCATGCTCTCTTTATCTACATCAGAATGAACAGCTACAGTTGAAATTCCCCATTCCTTACAGGCTCTTATAATTCTAACCGCAATCTCTCCACGGTTAGCTATCAAAATTTTTTTAAACATTAATCAAGAATTAACAAATTTTGGCCGAATTCTACAGGTTGACCATCTTCTACACAAATTTCTTTTACAACTCCATCTGCTGTTGATGGCACATGATTCATTGTTTTCATAGCCTCTACGATCATTACTGTATCGCCTTTTTTAATTTTTTTTCCAACCTCAACAAATTTTTTTGCTCCAGGTTCAGGCGCATGATATGCAGTTCCTATAATTGGTGATTTAACCTCAATTCCTGTCTTACTTTTCTCTGATGAATTATTATTTAAATTGTTTGCATCAGTTTTTGGACTTGGATAATTTTGATTATTAACAGAGATATTATTTTTAGAAACCTTAATCTTAGTATCTTTCTCAGTATATTCTAACTCAGTAAGATTAAATTCCTCTAAATAGTCGCTTAGTTCTTTAATGATTTTTTTATTAATTTTCATTTTGTAAGAGCTTTTGCATTGAAATTATGGCTAAAATATAACCATCGATACCTAAACCAAATATACCTCCAGTAACTACGTCACTTATCAAAGATTTATGTCTAAATTCCTCTCGTTTATATATATTTGAAATATGCAACTCAATGATTGGTTTTTTAAAAACACTTAATGCATCTCTAATGGCCACAGAGGTGTGTGTAAAACCTGCAGCATTGATTATTATTCCATCAAAATTTTTTCTTGAGTCTTGAATTAAACTTACTATTTCACCCTCAATATTTGATTGAGAAAAATCAGCCACTAAACCTAATTCTTTTGATTTATCTAAACAAATTTCTTTTAATTCTTCAAAAGTAGTAGATCCATATTGTGATTGTTCTCTTTCACCTAATAGATTAAGATTTGGACCATTAATTATAATTATCTTATTATTCATTTAACATTTATATACGATGAGAAAAAAAATAAAAATAAAAATAAACGGTAAAATAAATAAAATTGACGATAAAACTAAATTATCTGACTTAGTTAAAAATTTAAAAGTCCCTTTGAAAAAAGTTGCAATTGAATTAAATAGAGAAATAGTGGATAAAAAAAATCTAAATAAAATCATTTTAAAAGTTAATGATAAAATTGAAATTGTTCACTTTATTGGAGGTGGTTAGTTTTGAAAAAAGATAGTCTTATAATTTCAAAGAAAAAATTTAATTCGAGATTAATTGTTGGTACCGGCAAATATAAAAGTATGACTGAATGTGCCAAGGCAATAAAAATATCTGGTGCTGATATTGTTACTGTTGCCGTTAGAAGAGTAAATATTACTAATAAAAAGAAACCTTTATTAATGGATTATATAGATCCAAAAAAAATAACTTATTTGCCTAATACTGCTGGCTGTTTTAACTCTGATGAAGCTTTAAGAACACTTAGGCTTGCAAGAGAGATAGGAGGATGGAAATTGGTAAAGCTTGAGGTTTTAGGTGATAAAGAGAATCTATTTCCTGAGATGATAGAGACGCTTAAATCTACTGAAATATTAACAAAAGAAGGTTTTAAAGTTATGGTTTATTGTAACGATGATCCTTTAATGGCAAAAAGGTTAGAAAATGCTGGAGCCGCAGCTATAATGCCACTTGCAGCACCAATAGGATCTGGTTTGGGAATTCTAAATAAAATTAATATTCAGATTATCAGAAATCAAACAAAATTACCTTTGATTATAGATGCTGGTCTAGGACAAGCATCAGACGCAACAATTGCAATGGAGCTAGGTTGTGATGGCGTTCTAGTTAACACTGCAATTGCAAAAGCAAAAAAACCATTTGAAATGGCAAGAGCATTTAGAAACGCTGTAATCGCTGGAAGGCAATCTTTTTTATCTGGAAGAATTGAAAAAAAAATAATGGGAAGCGCTTCATCTCCAAAAAAAGGGATTATTTAGTCTTTTTATAAAACTTTCTTTTCCTGTAAGTCTTTTTTCTTTTTTTAATATCTATTATTTTTTTATCTTTAGTTAAATCTTCAAGGTTTTTAAGTCTTTCAAAATAGTCTATTTGCTCAATTGTTTTTTTTGACTTATTTTTAATATCAATAATATATTCTGGGATAATTAAGCTGTTATCAGAAATTATATCTATTTTCATTTTATTTTTCTTTTCAAAATAAGTTAAATCTTCAATAAAGTTTTCTTTTAAAAATGTTGAGATTTTTTCGCATACTCTCAGCTCAACAAATTTAGCTTTATTTAGAATTGCTTTCAACTCAACCAATTTTAGTATTTTTTGAGCGAAGGACTCATCAGTTAACGCAACTTTCCATTTAACAGCACTTTCCCTTAGTCTTTGTCTTGACATTTCTAATAATCCAAAATTACTTATTCTTCCGATTTGAATTCTTGCTCTATCGGATCTACATTTTTCTTTCAGTCGTCTTTCGACCATTTTTCTATTTCCATAACTTAACATATCTATAAAGTCTATTATAATTAGTCCCGATAGGTCTCTAATTTTAATCTGTCTCGCAATCTCTTCTGCTGCTTCTAAATTTGTGTCCAGGGCTGTGCTTTCTACATTTTTTTGTTTAATTGAACTTCCCGAGTTAACATCAATTGAAACTAAAGCTTCAGTAGGATTTATTACTAAGTAACCACCAGAACTTAATTTTATTTCAGTATCAAATATTTGATTTAATTTTTGCTCTATACCTTCCTCGAAGAATAGTGGAGTTTTTCCTCTATACTTTTTAATTTTTTTAACTTGAGAAGGCATAAGCATTTTCATAAAATTTTGTGCTTTTTTATATCCCTCGTTTCCTTCTATTACGATACTTTTAGTATTTTCATCGTACATGTCTCTTAAAGTCCTATTTATTATTTCACTTTCCTGATGAATTAGTGAAGGTGCAATTGCATTTATCGCATTATTTTTTATTTGGTCCCAAGATTTAATAAGAGTCTCTAAATCATGATTAATCTCATTTTTAGTTTTATTACTACCTGCGGTTCTTACAATCAATCCCATCTCTTTAGGTATTTCAATTTCATTTAAAATCGATCTTATCTTTTTTCTATCTGCAGGATTAAAAATTTTTCTTGATATACCACCGCCTTTAGGTGTATTCGGCATTAAAACAATATATTTACCAGCAATAGAGATGAAAGTGCTTAGCGCTGCACCTTTTTGACCTCTTTCATCTTTGATAACCTGGACAAGTATGACTTGATTTGGCTTGATTACTTCTTGAATTTTATATCTTTTAAATTTATTTTTACTCTCAAATTTTTTTTCTCTATCGTCTGAATCTTTTTCTTTTTCTTCACTCTCTTTTTTTTTTATTTCTATAGGATCATCTACTTCTAGTTTTCCCTCTGCTAGATTTTCCTCCTCTTTTTCTTCAACTTGTTTTGATAATTCCTCTCTTAATTTTTCTTCCTCTTGTTTAATTTTTTCAAGATCACTTTTTGGTATTTGGTAGTAGTCTGATTGGATATCATTGAAAGGTAAAAAACCATGGCGCTCTCTTCCAAAATCGACAAAGGCTGCTTGTAAAGATGGTTCAATTCTACTTACTTTACCTAGATAAATATTGTTTTTTATGAGATTGTTCTTTGAACCTTCATACTCATAGTCTTCAATGTTATCTTTTGATTTAAGAACAACTCTAGTTTCGTTAGGATGCGAAGCATCAATATATAAATTTTTTTCCATAATTTTAAGTTTGAGTGTTTCATTAACTACTAATTTTTTTAAAAATTTTGTTTAATTATAATGCCTTATCTTTAACAAATTCCTATATATAATGAAATCAAAATGACAAAGATGTTCAAAAATATTTTAGTTCTATTATTAAGCATTTCCTTATTAACTGTGATTGCTATTTTTAGCATTTTATGGACTTTTTCTAATAATATCCCTGATTATAAATTTCTTAAAAATTATAAGCCACCCGTATCAAGTAAAATGTACTCTGGTGATGGAGATTTAGTTGCTGATTTTTCCAAAGAAAAAAGGATTTTTGTACCTTACAGCGCGATTCCCTCAAATGTTATTAATGCCTTTTTGTCTGCTGAAGATAAAAACTTTTTTACTCATCCTGGTGTTGATGCAAAAGGTGTTCTTAGAGCAACATTTAATAACATCACTAATATCATGACCTCAAAAAGACTTGAGGGTGCTTCTACAATAACCCAACAGGTTGCAAAGAACTTTTTATTAACCAATGAGGTAAGCATAAACAGAAAAATTAAAGAGGCAATTTTAGCGTTTAGAATAGAAAGAGCTCTAAATAAAGAGAGAATTTTAGAATTATATCTTAACCAAATATATTTAGGTAGTGGAGCATATGGTGTTGCTGCTGCGAGTTTGGAATATTTTGATAAGTCAATTAAAGAACTAAATTATGCTGAAGCAGCATTGTTAGCAGCTTTACCAAAAGCACCCAGTAAATATAATCCTTATAACAATATTGATCTAGCAAAATTTAGAAGAGATCTAGTTCTAAAAAATTTGAATCAAAATGGATTTTTAACTCTTGAGAAATATATGGATTATAAAAATCAAAATATAAACTTGAAAAAAAAGAAAAA
>CACGAC010000016.1 GCA_902571015.1 uncultured Pelagibacteraceae bacterium
GATTTTAATGGTCTTCCCCAATTTAAATCAAATTCACCCCATTTCATTGATTTTTTCCATTGATAGTTACTCAAAATTTTTGGAATGAATTGAGTGAGTAAATCATGTGTTTTTAATGAGGTTGCTACAGTTTTGTAAAAATAAAATTCATCCTTTTCGGTTTTTTTTTTAGATAAATCCTTTTTGTTAATTTTGTTTGATCTCAAAAAACCCTCCAACGCTTGTTCAGGAGCGCTAGTTTTAGGTCCTCTAATCTCTTTAGATTTAATCTTAATTTGTTTATCTAGGCCTTCAAAAACTAGAACTAATCTATTTGGAGTTGAAAAAGAAAAATTTTTTTTTGATCTAATTGATTTTTCCTCAAATAAATTTTTAAAATCTTCAAAAATTTTTTCTCTTAAATTTTTTTGAAGCCCAGCAGGAATTTCTTCACTAAATAGCTCTAAAAAAAATTCTGACATTCTATGTTTGTGACTGTACCCAAATTGTAGCAGCTTGTTTTGTAATTTCTCTTATTCGACCAATATATTCTGCTCTTTGCGCAACACTAATTGCTCCGCGAGCATCTAATAAGTTAAATATATGACTTGCTTTCAAACATTGATCGTATGCAGGTAAAGATATATTTTTTTCAACTAATGATTTTGCTTCACTCTCATGCATGTCAAATATTTTAAATAAGTTTTCTGTATTAGCATGCTCAAAGTTATAAGCTGAAAATTCTTTTTCTGATTGATGAAAAACTTCCCTGTAATCAATACCTTCATCATTCCAAACTAAATCATAAACGTTTTTTTTCTGCTGGGTAAACATACAAATTCTTTCAAGGCCATAGGTTATCTCTACTGACACTGGTTTACATTCAAAACCTGCCATTTGTTGAAAATATGTAAATTGAGATATTTCCATGCCATCACACCAAACTTCCCATCCAAGACCTGCAGCACCTAGAGTTGGGCTTTCCCAATCATCTTCAACAAATCTAATATCGTGCTCTTTATGATTAATTCCTATTACTGACAAACTATTTAAATAAAGTTTTTTAATATTAATTGGAGAGGGTTTTATTATAACTTGAAATTGATAATAATGCTGGAGTCTATTTGGATTATCTCCATATCTTCCATCTGTAGGTCTTCGTGAAGGTTGAACATACGCTGCTTTCCATGGCTTAGGTCCAAGAGATCTTAGGGTAGTAGCTGGATGAAATGTTCCAGCTCCAACTTCCATATCATAAGGTTGTAAAATTACACATCCATTTTTACTCCAAAATTTTTGAAGATTTATAATTGTTTCTTGGAAAGTTTGAAATTTTGGTTTTTTTTTAATTTTTTTAGAGGCCATATTTTTGCCAAACTGATTTTTCCTCTAATATGTTTGTTAATTGATCGACATGATCATTTGAAGACGACAATTTTTTACTAAGCCAGCTTTTTGATTTTTCAAATTTTTTAATAACAACATCTTCTCCGAATTTTTCTCTTAATACCTGATTTGCATTTCCTATATCATCTATCAAACCAAGATCTTTGGCTTTTCTACCTGACCAAAATTCACCTGAAAATAATTCTACTTCAGATTTTTTAAGTTTTGATGACCTGCTTTTTTCAACCACCTCTATGAAATCTTTATGTAGATCTAATTGTATATTTTTTAATCTTTCGATGTCCTCTTTTTTTTCATCTAGAAATGGGTCTAATGTACTTTTATTTTTCCCAGCAGTATGCACTCTTCTCTCAACACCTATCTTTTTTATCAATTCTGTAAAACCAAAAGAAGAGTAGATTACTCCTATTGAGCCTATTATTGAACTTGAGTTCGCATAAATTTCATCTCCAGCACAAGCTATTAGATATCCGCCTGAAGCTGCTACATCTTCGGCAAAAACTATTACTTTTTTTTTATTTTTTTTTGCCTGTTGTCTAATTAAGCTGTAAATTAAATGTGATTGAACAGGAGAACCTCCAGGAGAGTTTATTGTTATAGCAACACATGGTGCTTTTTTTAGAGAAAATGCTTTTGTAATAATGTCTTCTTGGCCAGAAAAATCTATACCTTGTTTAAATTTCCCTACATTTCCAATAACTCCACTTAGCTTAATATGTGGAATAATTTTTTTCTTTTTAAAAAAAGAGAGCATTTTTAATATTTATAGAATTTTTTTATGAATATAAAGACACCTTATAATTGAAGATTCAGGTGCGTCAATTGATAAGTATAAAAAGCAACCTATTATACTAATTTGCTCAATTAATGGGAAGTGTCATACAATTAAAAAACAAAATTAATAATTCATATTTTCAACTAAAAAATTCAGTTGAAGATAGATTGATGTTAGTTGAAGAAAAAATAAAATCTAAATTAGAGAGCAAAGTAGACTTAGTTCAGAAAATGACAAACTATCACCTTGATACAGGCGGAAAGAGATTAAGAGCCTTACTAACTTTAGGTTCTGCAAAATTGTGTGGATATGCAAAAGGAACTAGAGATATTAATTTGGCTGCTTGTGTAGAACTTATTCACTCAGCAACTTTAATGCATGATGATGTAATAGATAATGGATCTATTAGAAGGGGGAGAAAAACTTTAAACAAAGTTTGGGATAATCACTCTTCTGTTTTAGTTGGAGATTATTTACTTAGTAGATGTTTTGAAATGATGGTAGATGACGGAAATATTGAGGTTTTAAAATTATTATCTTCAACTTCCTCTAAGATTGCACAAGGAGAAGTTCTTCAATTACAACACAGAGGAGAGGTAGATATGTTGGAGGAAACTTATTTAAGAATAATTTCTGCGAAAACTGCTGAATTATTTGCAGCAGCTACCAAAGTTGGAGCAATTTTGTCAGATGTGTCATCAAAAGAAAAAGAGGCTTTAGAATTTTACGGAAGGAATTTGGGATTAACTTTTCAAATAGCTGATGATACTTTAGATTACAATTCTGAGTCAAAATTATTTGGAAAAAAAATTGGCAAAGATTTTTATGAAGGGAAAATTACTCTGCCAATAATCTTATTATTTCAAAAAGCAACTCTTAAAGAAAAGGAAAGACTGAAAGGTATTTTTTTAAAAGATAGAAGAGAAGAAAATGATTTTAATTATACATTATCTTTAATCAAACAATATGAAATTATTAAAGAATGTTATCTAAAAGCAAATCATTACATAAATTTAGCGTCAAACTCATTATCGATATTTAAAGACTGTAATGAAAGAAATATTCTTGAAAATTTAACTTCATTTAGTTTGTCAAGGGATTTTTAGGGACTTAAAAGATTTTTTGTCCAACTACCATTCTTATCTAAAGAATACTTTAATCTTTCATGTATTCTGTTATCTCCATCTAACCAAAATTCAATTGTGGAAGGTGTTAAATTCCAACCGGACCAATGGCTTGGTCTAGGTACATTATCTTTGTCATTATATTTTTTTTTATAATTTTCTAAAGCATCTAAAAGTTCATCTCTATTTTGGAGAATACTACTTTGTTTTGAGGCCCAAGCACCTATTCTGCTATCATATGCTCTTGAGTTATAGTACTCATCAGCAGTTTGATCATCTACTTGTTTCAATGTTCCAACTATCCTTATTTGTCTTAGTAAACTTTTCCAATGAAAGCACATTGTAGCATTTGGGTTTTCTTTAATTTCATTACCTTTCTGACTGTTTAAATTTGTATAAAAAACAAATCCTTTTTCACTATGACCTTTAAGCAGAACCATTCTTACTGAGGGAATACCCTCTTTATTTGCTGTACCAAGTGCTAAAGCATTAGGATCATTAATTTCTTTTTTTTTAGCCTCCTCAAACCATCTTTGAAATAGTTCAAATGGATTATCAAGATCTAAGAAGCATTTATTAAGCCCAAGTGAGTTTTTTTGATTCATAATTTTAACAAAATAATCTATACAATATAAATAATGTCATTTAATACTTTTGGAAAGTCTTTTCGTTTTACAACTTGGGGAGAATCCCATGGTCCAGCTATAGGGTGTATTATAGATGGGTGTCCACCATTAATACCATTAAAAGAAGCGGATATTCAAAAAGAATTAAACAAACGAAAACCTGGGCAATCAAAGTTTACTACTCAAAGGAAGGAAAGTGACAAGGTTCAAATTCTTTCAGGAGTTTTTGAGGGAAAAACGACTGGGACACCAATATCATTGATAATTTACAATGAGGATATGCGTTCAAAGGATTATAATGATATCAAAGATAAATTTAGACCAGGACATGCTGATTTCACATATTTTAAAAAGTATGGAATAAGAGACTACAGAGGTGGTGGTAGATCATCTGCAAGAGAAACAGCTTCAAGAGTTGCAGCAGGTGCTGTGGCAAAAAAAGTTTTAGAAAATAAATTAGGAAAAAAATTTAAAATCACTGGAGCTGTAACCCAACTTGGAATATTAGGATGTGATACTAATAAATGGGATGATAAAATAATTTCTAAAAATCCATTTTTTTGCCCAGATAAATCAATGTTAAAAATTTGGGAAAAATACTTATTAAGTATTAGAAAAGCTGGATCGTCATGTGGGGCGATAATTGAAGTAAGAGCGAACGGTATTCCTACTGGATTAGGAGCGCCTATATACTCAAAATTAGACTCTGACATAGCATCAGCTATGATGAGTATAAATGCTGTTAAAGGAGTTAACATTGGCTCAGGTATGAACTCAGCACAATTGTCAGGTGAGGAAAATTCAGATGAAATTTCTCAAAATAGAAAAAAAACAAAATTTAAATCTAATAACGCTGGAGGGATTCTAGGAGGCATTTCTTCAGGTCAAGAGATAATTGTCTCTTTTGCTGTAAAGCCAACTTCTTCAATTTTAAAAAGTAGAAAAACAATCAATAAATTTGGAAAGAATACAAGTATATCAGTAAAAGGTAGACATGATCCATGTGTGGGTATAAGAGCTGTACCTGTGGGTGAGGCAATGTTATCTTGTGTTTTATTGGATCATTATCTTCTTCACAAAGCTCAGTGTAGTTAATTTTGTTTTTTCAAAACTATATTAGAATTTAGTAAATCTAAAACTTTTTCCTCAATTGAAACTGAGTCAAGATTTGCCACTTTATACATTCTATCTGGAGTATCTTGATCAATAAAAATATCTGGTAATGTTAAGGATCTAAATTTTAAATTAGAGTCCATTAAACCTTTTTTTGTCAAAAAATTCACCACATGAGATCCAAAACCACCAATTGAACCCTCCTCTATAGTCATGATCGCTTCATGAGTTGTAGCTAATTGCCAAATAAGATTTTCGTCTAAAGGTTTTGCAAACCTTGCATCAACAACTGTTATTAGCACACCTTTTTTTAATAAATTTTCTGCAGCCTTCAAAGTTTCATTCAATCTTGCTCCAAAATTAAGGATAGCTAATTTTTTTCCCTCTTTGATAATTTTTGATTTCCCTATCTCAATTTTCTCATTTATTGAAGGTAAAATTGAACCTAATCCTGTTCCTCTTGGATACCTAAATGCACAAGGTCTATCATTAATCTCCGTTGAAGTATTTATCATTCTTACAAGCTCAGCTTCATCACTTGCTGCCATAACAATAAAATTTGGTAAAGTAGTTAAATATGTTGTATCAAAACTTCCAGCATGTGTTGGTCCATCAGCACCAACAAGTCCCGCTCTATCAATCGCGAATCTAACCGGTAAACTTTGAATTGCTACGTCATGAACTACTTGATCATAAGCTCTTTGAAGAAAAGTGGAATAAATAGCTGCATAGGGTTTAAAGTTTTCAGTAGCTAAACCTGCAGCAAATGTAACTGCATGTTGCTCAGCAATCCCAACATCAAAAGTCCTATCTGGAAATTCTTTACGAAAAATATCAAGACCAGTGCCATCAGGCATTGCAGCTGTAATAGCTACAATTTTACTGTCCTTTTTAGCATGTTGAATTAGGGTGTTTGCGAAAACCTTTGTATATGATGGGAATTTACTTATACTCTTAAGTTGTTCACCGGTTTTAACATTAAATTTTGATACTCCGTGATAATTGTCCTTTGCTGCCTCTGCAAAAGTATAACCTTTTCCTTTTTTTGATTTAATGTGAATTAAAATTGGTCCTTCATGCTTAGAGTCTCTAGCATTTTTTAAAATTGGAATTAATGAATTTAAATCATGCCCATCTATTGGGCCAATGTAATAAAATCCGAGTGAACTGAACAAAGTTCCACCTGTCACAGCTGATCTTAATAAATCTTCTGCTTTACCAGCCTTAGCACTAAATCTTTTTGAAAAAGCTGACATAATTAATTTAATAGTCTCTCTAAGACTAAAATAAATCTTTCCTGAAAAAATTTTTGCTAAATAAGTGCTCATAGCTCCAACTGGTTTAGCGATTGACATATCATTATCATTTAAAATTACGATAATCTTAGTTTTTGAAGCACCAGCATTATTCATAGCTTCATAAGCCATTCCTGCACTGATTGCCCCGTCACCAATTACTGCAATTACATTGTCTGATTTATTAGACAGTTTGTTTGCTTCTGCTATACCTAAAGCTGATGAAATTGATGTTGAGCTGTGTGCAGCACCAAAGGGATCGTATTCACTCTCTGATCTTTTTGTAAATCCAGAAAGACCATTTCCTTGTCTAAGAGTTCTTATTCTATCTTTTCTGCCAGTTAAAATTTTATGTGGATAGCACTGATGACCCACATCCCAGATTAACTTATCATTGGGTGTATTAAAAATATAATGTAAAGCCACAGTTAATTCTACAACTCCAAGACTTGCTCCAAGATGACCACCGGTCACCGAGACAGCATCAATCATTTCCTCTCTTAATTCATCAGCAACTTTTTGTAATTTTGACTCAGGTAATTTTTTTAAATCTGATGGAAAATTAATTTCATCTAACAGTTCGTATTTTGTTTTCATTTATTTCTATTCAAAATATAATTTAATGTTTCTGATAAATTTTTTGATTTAGATCCATATTTATTTAATTTACTTTTTATTCTTAAGATTAAATTATTAGCATATTTAACAGTATTTTTGTATCCTATTAAACTAATTAGAGTTGCTTTTCCTTTTTTTTTATCTTTACCAGTTTTTTTTCCTGCAACAAGCAAACTTCCTTTATAATCAATCAAATCATCAGCGACCTGAAATAACAAACCTATATCAGCACCAATATTTTCAAATTTCTTAATATCACTTTTGTTTTTTTTCTTAATTATTAATGGTGCTACACAACAAAAACTAAAAAGTTTTCCAGTTTTTTTAATTTCCATCTCTTCAATCTTTTTTTTGAGAAATTTTCTTACGTTCATAATTTAAATCTAAATATTGACCTCCTGCTATTCCAAGATGTCCTGAACTTTCAGAAATTTTATTAATTAAATCAATCTTAATTTTTTCACTAATTCTTAAGTCTTTATGACTTAAAATTTCAAAAGCCATTGTTAAAAGTGAATTTCCAGCTAAAACTGCAGTAGCCTCTCCAAATTTAATATGCGCTGATGGTTTGCCTCTTCTAATAGAGTCATCATCCATACATGGTAAATCGTCATGTATTAATGAATATGCA
>CACGAC010000017.1 GCA_902571015.1 uncultured Pelagibacteraceae bacterium
TTGAAGCTGATTCAGAATTCGAAAAAGCGTTAGGAACAAGATTAGGTGCTGCGTATCAAAGACAAGCAGAGTCCATAGGTGGAATAATTGGAGGAACAACAGCAAACAATGCAATAACATCCTCGAGTGCAGCTCTTGGAGGAGCATCAGACTCGCTTGCTGATTTCACAGCTTCAGCAGCAGGTGCAACAAGCGGGATAGGTATTTTAAAAAGAACAGGTTCAGGAGTATTAAAAGCTGAGATACAAGCTTTAGAGAAAAGAGGTTTGGGTAAAACTATTTCAAATCCAAAGGTATTTACTTTAGATAACCAAGTAGCAATAATTACTCAAGGTGAAGAAGTTCAATTCCAAGCTACTGGTTCTGAAGGAGCCAATACGTCTTTTAAACCTGCAGTATTAAAATTAGAGGTAACACCTAGTATTATTGGTGATGGCAATGTGCTTATGAACGTGAGCGTTAATAATGACTCTGTTAATAGAGCAGTTGCAGGAGAACCAGGGATAAATACAATGACAATCAAAACTAAGCTATTAATTGCAGACGGAGATATTGTTGTAATTGGTGGAATAAAGAAAAATAGAGTATTTAGTACAAAAGAAAACCTTCCAGGCATAGCAAACGTACCTGTCGTGGGAAATTTGTTTAAAGGTCAAACAAAAGGCGATAGTATGGATGAATTATTAATATTTATCGCTCCGAGAGTTTTGTAAAATGTTAAAAATAAGTAGAGAAAGCGAAATAAATTTAATCAACGTATTGATTGATAACGACATTATATCTGGAAAAGATCTTCCTAATATAAAAAAAGTAAGTACCGAAAAAAATAAATCACAGATCGATGCAGTCTTTGAATTAAAACTTACTGATGAAAACAAAATTTTAGATGTATTGGTTAAAGAGCAAAGTCTAGATACTATTGACCTATCAAAAGTTCAAATTACTGATGAGATCAAGTCAGTATTACCTTCAAATTATATAAATGTAAATTTTGTTGCACCTTTTAAGGTAGAAGGAAAAGTTTTACATATAGCAATTTCAGATAGCTCAAAATTAGGGCTAATGAGAAATTTGAAAGCTATTACAAAAAAAGATATTGAACTTCATGGCGCCAAAGTTTCTCAAATTTCAGAATTTATACAAAAATTACAAAATGAAAGTGGTGATGTAACTACTGAAACCATTAGAAAAGAAAAAAGAGAAAAAACTAAAACTTTTGACTCGGAATTGGGAGAGGCTGGAGAAGTTCTAGATAAAAAACCTGAGGAAGATGTTGAGGCAATAGAAAACGAGTCTGAGGTTATTAAATTCAGTACTGCGGTAGTAGCCGATGCTATTAAGTTGGGAGTAAGTGATATTCATATTGAGCCATACAGATTTTCTTCAAGAGTAAGGTATAGACTTGATGGAATGCTGCAGGAACAAGAGGAATACAAACAATTTCTTCATGACAATTACGGAGCGGTAGTAACTCGTTTTAAAATTATGGGAAAATTAGATATTGCTGAAAGAAGGTTACCTCAAGATGGAGCTATCAATTTTAAAATTGACGGTAAAGTAGTCGATCTTCGATTATCGGTATTACCAACTGCAAATAATGAAAGAATTGTAATGCGTATCTTAAATAAAGATGCAGGAGATATTACTCTTGAGCAATTAAATTTTGAGGACGTTGATTTACAAAATTTAAGGAAAGCAATACATAGCACACAGGGTCTTATTTTAGTAACAGGACCAACTGGTTCAGGAAAATCAACTACTCTATATAGTATTTTAAAAGAAGTGAGCAAACCTCATTTAAATATTTTAACCGCTGAAGATCCAGTAGAATATGAACTTGATGGAGTTGGACAAGTTCAAATTAAAGACGATATTGGATTAAGTTTTGCATCTGCCTTAAGATCATTCCTACGTCAAGACCCAGAAATTATTTTAGTTGGAGAGATGAGGGATAAAGAAACAGTAGACATAGGTTTAAAAGCTGCTTTAACTGGTCACCTCGTATTTAGTACGCTACACACAAATGATGCTCCTAGTACGATTACTAGATTACAAAACATGGGAACGCCTGATTATTTAATCAGTGCTGCAACTCAAATGGTTTTAGCTCAAAGATTAGCAAGACGAAACTGTAAAGATTGCAGAGTTCCAGATGATGATGTGACGCCAAAAGTTTTAACTGATCTAGGATTTTCACCAGAGCAAGCCTCTCGTGTGAAAGCAATTAAAGGTAAAGGATGTCCTAAGTGTAAAGACACAGGTTACAAAGGCCGACAAGGGATTTACGAAATTATGGTTATTTCAAAACCAATCAAAGAAGCAATATTAAGACAAGCAACAACACCAGAACTAAGAGAGATCGCTGTAAAAGAGGGCTTTCAAACTATGCAAGATATGGGCAGAAGGATGATAGCTAACGGGGATCTTAATTTTAGAGAGTTTGAAAGAGTTTTATCAAGCTAAAACAAATAAATGGAAGCTTTTACTTACAAAGGAATTTCTGCAGGAAAATATGTTGAGGGAGAAATAGAAGCTCTAAATCAGGAAGAAGCGTCTTTTAAACTTAAAGAGCAAAAGGTCATAATCACTAATTTAATAAGATCCTCAAAGAAAAAAACGGCAGATAAAAAAAAATCAAAAGGCAAAGGACTTTCTCTCTTTGGTAAAAAGAAGGTTAAAGTAGAGGAAATTCTAATTTTTTCCAAACAATTTGCAACCATGGTTAAAGCAGGCCTTCCTATTTTAGAGGTGCTTGGCATGTTAAGAGATCAGCTTGAGGGTGAGTCTATAAAAGAAATGATTGAAGATATAAGAAAAAGTCTTGAAGGAGGTGTTACTTTATCTAAGTGCTTTGAAAAATATCCGGAGTATTTTGACAATGTATACTGCAACTTAATTAAAGCAGGAGAAGCCAGTGGTAAGCTTGATGTATTTCTTCTTAAAATTGTAGACTCATTAGAAAAAAAAGAAAATATCAAGAAAAAAATTAAAAGTGCTTTAATGTACCCAAGTATAATGTTTACTGTTGCAATTACAGTCAGTGCATTCATGCTTATTAAGGTTGTACCGGTATTTGCGCAAATGTATGATGGAATGGGAATTGCATTACCAAAACCAACAGCAATTATAATGGGAATGAGTGATTTTTTAAGAGGGACTGGTGGTATGGTATTACTTCTTTCTTTAATCGGTGGCTTTGTTTTATTCAGATATTTAACGACAAAAAATGAAAAAATAAAATACACGTGGCATGGAAGAGTTTTAAAGTTGCCAGTTTTTGGGGAATTAATTTTAAAATCATTACTTGCTAGAATTTCTTTAATAATGGGTAATCTAAGTGCTGCAGGTGTAAACTTATTAGAAAGTTTAGAAATTGCAAAATCTGTTAGTAGCAATGTTGTGGTAACTGAAGCTTTAGAGAATGTGAAAAAAGGTGTTTTTTCAGGAGACACTCTTACAAAACTTTTTTTAAAAGAACCATTATTTCCGCCGACATTTAGTCAACTTATTTCAGTCGGTGAGCAAACTGGACAATTAGATGAAATGTTTAACTCCGTTGCAAGCTATTATGAAGCTGAGTTTGATACTGCTGTTGATAATATGTCTAGTTTAATAGAGCCGATAATGATTGTTTTTATGGGACTAATGATTGGTGGACTGATGATAGCGATGTACTCACCAATATTCAATGTTGGTGCCTTAATCGGCTAAATTTTTTTGGTAAGAACTAAGTGGTTAACCCATTTCTGTTGGTCCTTTTTAAAAACAGCATCATCCATAATCTGTTTAATAAAAAAAGTTCCAAGTCCACCAGGTTTTATATCGTCAAGTTTTCGGTGTTGAATATTTTCTGGTATAACTGGTTTACCTTTATCAAAAAAACCTATTTCAAGATCCCCATCCTTTAAAGAAATCTTAATTTCCATTCTATCATTAGTGTTTTCAACATCTTTATAACCGTGTTTAACAATGTTTTGTGCTGCTTCAGCAATAGCTAAAACTAATTCGTCTTTTAAGTCTTGTTCCAGTTTCAATTTTTCAAATACTTCTCTAGAAAAGACTCTCACTTCTTTTAAACTTGCTGTACTGACTGGAAAATCTTTAGACTCTTCTATATTCATTATTCAAGGTTAAGAATCTGCTCAAGTTTCGCCATCATAATAACTTTTAAAACAGATTTGCTTACTTCTTTAACTACAACTTTAGTGTTATTCTCTAGAGCCTTTTGATGACTTTCAATTAAAACAGAAATACCTGAAGAGTCCATGTATGATACATCTTTTAAGTTTAGGTGAACTTCTTTCCCTGTCTCAACTATAGGCAATATAACTTCTTTTGCCTTTTCAGTAACATCCATATCTATTTCACCGTTTAAATAGACAGTTGAAATATTGCCTTCTTCAGTAACTTTGTAGCTCATAAGTGTTAATTGATAGCATTATTTATAAATTAGTAAAATCCTAATATTAACTTTTGTTGATTTTTCTCTATTTTTGACCATAGTTCATACTTTAATTAATTAAAAATTTGTAATATGAATCTATTATAAATTTATTTGGAGGCTTATGAAAAAAAGAGAAAAAGGCTTTACGCTAATTGAATTATTAGTTGTGGTGGCAATTATTGGAGCACTAGCTGCAGTTGGTGTCGTTGCATATAATGGTTACACAGCTGCTGCAAAAAAGAATGCAGCAAAATCTATACACGCAGGTGCAGTTAAATTTGTTGCTGCAGAATTGGCAAAATGCGTTGTAGACGATACTGATACTGTTTTAGGAACTGTAGCTTGTGGTGATACGATGACTGGAGCACTTGTACAAAGTGCTTTTGTAGGTATATCTGAAGATAGAAATCCTTGGGGTGGAGCAAAAGCAGCTACATCAGCAACAACAGTACCTTCAGGTGACAGTTTATCAAAAGGATTATTATATGTAGTTGTTACTACGGATGCGCCTAAAGATGTTACACTTGTCATGAATGACGGAGAAAATACATACAATCAGACATTAACTATCGAGTAAGTAGTTAGGCTAATCTATTTTGAGAGATAAAGATTTGTGCAAAATTAATAAATCTGGTTTTTCTCTAATTGAACTTTTGGTGGTGGTGGCGATCATAGGCGCCCTCGCCTCCATTGGTACAATTGCGTATAATGGATACGTTGATGGAGCACGAAAAACTGCTGCACAAAATGCAATGCAACAAATTGCATTAATGCAAACTGAATATTATTCGATAGTTGGAGAGTATTACGGAGGAACATCATCCTGTACC
>CACGAC010000018.1 GCA_902571015.1 uncultured Pelagibacteraceae bacterium
ATTTAACTTTTTCCAGGTATCCTCAAATAAGTTTTTTAAATTCTCGATCAAAAAATTGAGATCTACTTCATTATCAATATTTATATTCTTAAAAGTATCATTCTTGATTATCTCATTTTTATCATTATAGAATTTTGTTAAAATTCTCACCTCGTTATTTCCTCTAAAAATAAGAGAAATGATAGAATTTTTTAAATAATATTTTTTCGTAATCTCATTAAAATCATAGGTTTCTATTACATCTAACTTTTCTTTGATTAAATTTAGATCCTCAAGATCCTCAGAGGGTAATAAATAATCAATTAATTGATATTTCTTATTTGTTTTATTCCAATTTATATAAATTGGATTATCTGAAAAAATTGAAAGATTATTTACATTTTCATTTATAATGATTGGGATAAATAAAAATTGCTCTTTAAGTATTTGTGATGGAAAAATATTTTTTTTTTCCAAATACCTAAAAATTTTTTTTTTATTAAATGAAACACCTAAGTTAACATAATATTTTTGATCTATGAATTTTTCTTCTTTAATTGAGAATGTTTCGATCATACCTTTAATTTCATTTAATCTAACATTATCAATTTTTTTGAAATCCGAAGATTTGATTAATGAATAGAGTAGTTCAAAAAAAGCTTTTTTAAACCCTAAATCAATTACTTTATTCTTGTTAAAATTGATTTCAAATGGCTGAGCGATTTCAATATCATTGATTTCAAAAGATTTTGCTTTTACTACTTCTGTGGAAAAAAAAAATATTATTAAAGCTAGAGTAGAAAAAAAAATATATAAACGTTTGATATAATACATACTTAAATTTAAAACCTATATTAATGAATAAAAATCTCTTTACCTATAAAAAAAGTGGGGTCAATATTGATACTGCAGACAAATTCGTAAGATTCATATCTAATATTTCATCAAAAAAAAGAGGCAATAAAAAGAATAGGAATATTGGTGGCTTTGGTTCCATCTCAAATTTGCCCAAAAATATAAAAAATCCAAAAATTGTAGCTTGTACCGATGGAGTAGGAACTAAAATCGAAGTTGCAAACTTACTAAATAAATATGACACTATTGGAATAGATCTGGTTGCTATGAGTGTAAATGATTTGATTGTACAAGGGGCAAAACCACTATTTTTTTTAGACTACATTTCAATTAATAAAATTGATTTAAAAAAAATGAAATCAATAATTCGTGGAATAATTAAGGGGTGTGATATTTCTCAATGTAGTTTAGTTGGTGGTGAGACTGCCGAAATGCCAGATACTTACGAAAAAGGTAAGTTTGATATAGCTGGTTTTGCGGTTGGAATTGCAGATAAAAAAAAAATACTTAATAAAAAAAAAATAAAAAAGGGGGATTTAATTTTAGCTATTCCATCTAGTGGCTTACATTCAAATGGTTTTTCGCTAGTTAGGCATCTATTGAAAGTAAAAAAAATAAATATTAAAAACAATTTTTTTCTTAAAAGAGAATTAATAAGACCAACAAGAATCTATGTAAAAGAAATTTTAAATCTTGTAAAAAAAAATTTGTTAAACGGATGTGCTAATATTACTGGTGGTGGATTATCTGATAATATTAGTAGAGTGATACCTAATAATTTATGTGCAGAAATAGATTTGGATAAAATTAAACCTCTTAAGATTTTTAATTGGCTTAAAAAAAATAAGATCAGTGATAGTGAAATGCTTAAAACTTTTAATTGTGGAGTTGGATTTTGTATAATAGTAAATCCTAAAAATGTAAAAAAAATTAATAAATTTTTTCTTAAAAGATATAAACCGTATATTATTGGAAAAATTTCTAAAAATAAAAAAAAAATAAGTCTTAATGGTAAAGTTAATTGGCTATAAAAAGATTAGGACTGCAGTTTTTATTTCTGGTACTGGAAGTAATTTAAAGTCATTAATAAAATTTTCAAAAACAAAAAAATCACCAATTTCTATTAATTTAATAATCTCTAATAATGCTAAAGCTAAAGGTTTAAAATTGGGAAAAATAAACAAGATTATAAAGAAAGTGTTTATTTTTAAGAAAAAAAATAAAATTGAAAATCAGATACTTTCTGTTTTAAAAGAGCATGAAATTAAGATGATATGTTTAGCGGGATTTATGAAAATTTTATCAGAAAATTTTATCAGAAAATTTAAAGGTAAAATTTTAAATATTCATCCCTCATTACTTCCTAAATATAAGGGCTTAAATACTCATCAAAGGGCATTAAACAATAAAGAAAAATATTCAGGGTGTACAGTTCATTTTGTTAATTCGAAGCTAGATTCTGGAAAAATTATTTTACAAAAAAAAGTAAAAATCTCGAAAAATGAAACAAAAGACTCTTTAGCCAAAAAAGTGCTTAATCAAGAACATAAGCTTTATCCAAAAGCTATTTTAAAAATGTTTAATCTTTAAAAAAGAAATCAATTTCCATTTTAGCATTATCAATACTATCAGATCCATGCACAGAATTTTTATCTATTGAAATTCCATATTTTTTTCGAATAGTTCCTTCCTCTGCATCTTTTGGATTTGTAGCTCCCATGAGTTCTCTGTTTACTTTTACTGCATTTTCTTTTTGAAGAACCATAACAACTATTGGACCTGACGAAAGATAGTTGCATAAATCATTATAAAATGGCTTTGTTTCATGAACTTTATAAAATTTCTCTGCCTCAGACTTATCAATTTGAATTTTTTTTTCTTTGAGAATTAGGAAACCTTTATTCTTAAAGAATTCTTTAATTTCCGCATCAAGATTTCTTTCAACAGCATCTGGCTTAATAATTGATAATGTTTGTTCTAAATTACTCATAATTATCTTCAATTAATTGACTTAATAATCTTACACCATAACCTGTAGCACCTCCTGAGTTTAGAGCACCTCCATATTTTGAAAATGCCATTCCTGCAATGTCTAGGTGCGCCCAAGGAGTTTTATTTAAAATAAATCTCTGTAAAAATTGAGCAGCTGTTGTTGATCCAGCACCACCTACATAATTTATATTTTGCATGTCTGCATTTTTTGAGTTTATTAATTTGTCATAATTATTATGTAATGGCATTCTCCATAGTTTTTCTTCAACCTTTTCACCTGAGTCAATTAATTGTTGTGATAATCTATCATCATTAGAAAATAGTCCTGCATATTCTGAGCCTAAAGATACAATGATTGCACCCGTTAAAGTTGCTAAGTCAATAATGAATTTTGGTTTAAATTTTTTTTCTGTAAAAGTTAAAGCATCAGCAAGTACCAATCTTCCTTCTGCATCAGTATTTAGTATCTCTATAGTTTTACCACTATAAGATTTGACGATATCACCTGGTCTTTGGGCGTTTCCACTAACCATATTTTCAACAAGTCCTACGACTCCCACAGCATTAACTTTTGCTTTTCTTAAAGCAAGACTTATCAGTAAACCCACTACAGTTGCTGAGCCAGCCATATCATAAGTCATATCTTCCATGAATTTTGCAGGTTTTAAAGAATAACCTCCAGTGTCAAAACACACACCTTTACCAACAAATGCTAATGGATTAGATTTATTATTTAATCCATTCCATTCCATTGTAACTAAGTACGAGCCTCTAATACTTCCTTGACCAACACCAAGAAGAGCATTCATACCTAATTTTTTCATTTTTTTTGAGTCATAAACATTTATTTTTAAACCATATTTTTTCAAAGATTTTAATCTTTTAGCATATTCATCTGGATGTAAAATATTTCCTGGCTCTGAAACTAAGTCTCTTGTATAAAAAGTTCCTTCTTCTAAGGCTTTAAACTTTAATTGATTTTTTTTGAGAAATTTAATTTTATTTCCGTAAACAGTAATTTTTATAATGTTATTTTTTTTCTTTGTTTTATATTTATTAAATTCATAAGATTTTAATTTCAAACCATGTAAAAAATGTAAAATAAAATTTGATTCATTTGTATCTAAAGTATCCAAGTTAATAACATAACTACTCTTCTTGCTTTTTTGGATTTGGTTGTAAAGTTCAGCTCCTAAGTTTTCTATTGAAGAATTTTTAATATTTTTTTTTATTGAAATCAAAATTATTTTTCTTTTTGAGCTCAAATCAAAAGTTTCCAGCTTTTTTTTAAAATCACTTATTTTTAGTAAATCAGAAATGTATAATTGCTCAGATTTCGATATATACTTTTTGAAACCCTTAATTTGAAATTTATCGTTTACAAACAGGATTAGATTACCAGAAATGTCTTTAGAGGTACTATTTTTATAATTAATTTGAATAGTCATAAATTTTAAATTCAATCTATAAGAGATAATGCTATATAAGAATAAAATAATTTTATTTCAATGGAAAAAGTAATATTTAGAAAACTTATTTTAGACATATCTCTAAGAGCTTTAATCATAAGTTTTACAATAGGTTTGATTGTATGGATAATTCAGGCCGTAAATCACTTAGATTTTGTAATTAATGATGGTCATAACTTTAAGATCTATTTTTATTACAATTTGTATAATTTTCCTAAAATAATCCATAGAATCATTCCTTTTGTTTTTGCTATTTCTATATTTTTTGAGTTAATAAAATATGAAAAAAACAACGAATTATTAATTTTTTGGACAAATGGAATAACAAAGAAAAAGCTTGTTCTTAATCTTTTAAATTTTGCCGTGATAGCAATGTTTTTACAGATTGTGATGGGAAGTTTAATTTCACCAAGTAGCCAACTGAAAGCAAGAACATTTTTAAAAAACTCAAACATGGATTTTTTACCAAACTTAATTAAACAAGGTAAATTCATAGATATTGTCTCTGGATTAACAATTTTTATAAGTGAAAAAGATGAAGTAAATTCATTTAAAAATATTTATATTCAAGAAGGGGATTCATTCAGTCTAGAAAAAAAAGACAATCAAATAATTTTTGCAAAAGAAGGATATCTTGTTGATGGAAATGAAAAATTATTCAGATTATTGAATGGAAAAATTGTAAGTATAAATAATGATAACAGATTAATTAGCTTTGAATTTGATAAGATAGATTATGATTTATCTAACTTTTCATCAAAAACAATTAAAATTGCAAAAATACAGGAATTACCTTCTCATAAAATTTTACAATGTTCTTTAAGCTTAATGAAGAATAAGCCTTACATAGAAAAAATGTTTGTTT
>CACGAC010000019.1 GCA_902571015.1 uncultured Pelagibacteraceae bacterium
ATTTTGGTACTAATCCAGTTTGTTTCGGAACTCCCAGTGGCTCAAAAATACCTTTTATTTTTGACTCATCAATCTCAATGATCAATAGAGGAAAGATCAGATTTGCATCAAAAAATAATCAGAAACTACCATTAGGTGTTGCTTTAGATAAGTTTGGTAAACCAACAATCGATGCGAACAAAGCTCTTAAAGGTGTTCAGTTACCTATTGCAGGATTTAGAGGTTCAGGATTAGCATGGATGGTTGATATATTGAGTGGTGTTTTAACTGGTGGTAATCATGCTGGTAGAGTTAAAGATCCTTTTGAAGATTTTACCGGACCACAAAATATAGGGCATTTATTTATCACATTTAAAACAAATTTATTTGTAAAAGATTATAATCAAAGGATTAAAGATAATATCAAAAGAGTAAAACGACTACCTAAAGTTAAAGGAATAAAAGAAATAATGTATCCAGGGCAAAATAAATATAAAAGATATAAAATGAATTTAAAAAAAGAAATTAAAATGTCTAAAATTATTCAAAAAGAATTTGAAATTCTAAAAAACTAATCATGCTTTCAAATAAAGAAATTATTGTTCCAAATAATCTATTAAATGCTGCTCTAAAAAATAAAGGAGTGAAAGCTGGAATTGTTAATGCTGGGAAACCATTGCCAATGTTATCTGTTCAAGATGCAGTTAAAGAAAATTTAATTGATCCAATTTTTATAGGAGATAAAAAAGAAATTTTAAAGTGTGCAGAAGATTTAAATTGGGATATTTCCAAATATGAAATTATTAATGAACCAGTTGAAAATAATACCGCAGGTATAGCTGCAAAACTCGCTAGTGAAAAAAAAATAAGAATTATAGTCAAAGGACATATTCATACAGATATTTTAATGAAAGAGGTTTTAAAAAGAGAATACAACTTGTTGGGAAAAACAAGGTTAAGTCATATCTGGCATATGACTTTAAAAAAAGATGATAAACCTCTTATCATTACTGATGGTGCTTTAAATGTGTTACCAAATGTAAAAACCAAAATGCATATCTTAAAAAATGTAATTAATTTTTCTAATAGAATTGGAATTGAAAGACCAAAAATTGCAGTATTGTCTGCCACAGAAGAAGTTTTGGATAGTGTGCCAAGTTCTAAAGAAGCTGAAGAAATTACAAATCTCGCAAAAAAAGAAAATTTAAATGCCGATGTATTTGGGCCTTTGGCTTTTGATAATAGCATATCAAAAAAATCTGCAAATATTAAAGGTATTAAAAATGATGTTGCGGGAATTGCTGATGTTTTATTAGTGCCCAGTGTAGAGACAGGTAATGCATTGGTTAAGATGTTAATATATTTTAATGGTGCATGTGCTGCAGGAGTAGTTGTAGGTGGTAAAGTGCCTGTGGTAATTACTAGTCGCTCTGATGAAGCACCTGCCAGACTAGCATCAATAGCTGCAGCTGTTGTTGCACTAGATTAAATGTTTGATTGCAATAAAATTAAATTTGTCTTAAATAATTCATCAATTATAAAAATGTATTAATGGCTATTACTTATTTAAAAAAGTCTCCAAAAACTTCGTCCACTGACGATAATAAGACAACTGGGATAGTTCAAGATTTATTAAAAAATATCGAAACAACAAAAGAACAAGGCTGCATCGATTTAACTAAAAAATTCGACAAGTATGATGGGGACATCATAGTATCAAAAGATAAAATTGAGGAAATTAAAAAAACGTTAGATCAAAAAACCAAAGATGATATTCAATTTTCATTTGAAAGGGTCAGAAAATTTGCTGAAGCACAACTTAAAAATTATGGACAAGATTTTGAGGTAGAACTTTCTGATGGTTTATATGCAGGTCAAAAATTAGTGCCTGTTAATACAGCAGGTTGCTACATCCCAGGTGGAAGATATGCTCACATTGCATCTGCTGTAATGAGTGTAACTACAGCAAAAGTTGCTGGAGTAAAAAATATTATTGCGTGTAGTCCTCCTAAAGAAGGTGTTGGTGCCCACCCTACAATTGTATACACAGCTGATCTTTGTGGCGCAGATGTAATTTTAAATTTAGGAGGAGTTCCTGCAATTGCAGCAATGACCAATGGATTATTCAAAAACCCCCCTGCAGATATAATTGTAGGGCCAGGAAATCAATTTGTAGCTGAGGCTAAAAGAATTTTGTATGGAAAAGTTGGTATTGATTTATTCGCAGGACCAACTGAAATTGGAATTATAGCTGATGCTAAAGCTGATCCAGAAATTGTTGCCGTAGATTTAGTAGGACAAGCTGAGCATGGATATAACTCACCATGTTGGCTTTATACAACTAGTAAAGAATTAGCAGAAAAAGTAATGAAAAGAGTCCCAGAATTAATTGCAGAACTTCCAAAAGTTCCAAGAACAAGTGCTGAAGCAGCGTGGAGAGATTATGGTGAAGTAATTCTTTGTGACACTGATGAAGAAATAGTGAAAATTAGTGACGAATATGCACCTGAACATTTAGAAGTCCAGACCAAAAACTTAGAATGGTTTCATGAAAGATTAACAAATTATGGTTCTTTGTTTGTGGGTGAAGAAACAACTGTTGCATACGGCGACAAATGTTCTGGTACAAATCATATTTTACCAACTAAAGGTGCTGGAAGATACACTGGCGGATTATTTGTTGGAAAATTTATTAAAACTCTAAGCTTTCAAAGAATGACTAAAGAGTCTACTAAATTAGTTGGTGCTGCTGCAGCTAGAATTTCCAGATATGAGGGAATGGAAGCTCATGCAAGAACAGGAGATGTAAGACTTAGAAAATATGGTTTTTCTAATTAATTCTCTGGTACAAAAATTAAACACAATCCATTATTACAAAATCTTTTTCCAGTAGCAGTAGGTCCATCTAAAAAAACGTGGCCATGATGTGCGCCACAATTTGCACAATGATATTCAATTCTTTTCATTCCAAAAGAATAATCAATCTTAGTTTTAAAAGCTCCTGGCAAAGCTTCAGAAAAAGAAGGCCAACCCGTCCCACTATCGAATTTTGCTTTTGATGAAAATAATTTTGCTCCACAATTTGCACAATGATAAAATCCATCTCTTTTTTCTTTTAGTAATTCACTGGTAAATGGTCTCTCAGTGCCCTCATTAAACATTATATCTTTTTGGGTTTTAGTCAGATCAGGATTAATAATTTTTTTTGTAGCTGATTTTAAGAATTGATAAGGCAATGATACAAAAAGTATAGAGAGTCCAAATAATTTTAAAATTTTTCTTCTTAAAAGCATATTATATAAGATTAGTTTGAAATTAAGATTTTTACATGTGCTATAGTTGTCACTCAAAATGCTTTTAATTAAAGAAAATATGCAGTTTCTTTAATTATATAAATTGTCAGCAAAGACATGAAGCTGATAATGAATCCATTAATATATTTCCACGTTTTATCACTTTGAGCATATCTTGAAAAATATACTGATGAATAACCAAGTAAAAAGAAAAATATAAAAGATGCTACAGAAGCACCAATACCAAAATAAATTTTTTCATCAAATAAAAAATTTTTTGAAAAATTTCCTAAAAAGAAAACTGTATCGGAATAAACATGTGCATTTAGATAGGTGAAACCAAGTGTCTTTAATATAATCTTAGCACTAGTGGTATCTTTTTTTTCAATATTGAAATTAACACAAAGACTAAAAGATTTAATTTTTGAATATATGAAATAGATTAAAAAGATTATCAAACAGATGTTTAAAGTTAGCTCTACAAATATATTAAAATATTGATGAAAATAGTGGAATAAAAGAATGCCTGAAAATATTAAAATTAGATCTGAAAATGAACAAATTAAACAGACTAAAAAAACATACTGTTTTTTAAGCCCTTGCTCTATTACAAAGATATTTTGTGCACCAATCGCTAGGATTAAACTAAGCCCGGTAATAAAACCTAATACCAG
Source organism: uncultured Pelagibacteraceae bacterium (assembly GCA_902571015.1). Classification (GTDB taxonomy): domain Bacteria; phylum Pseudomonadota; class Alphaproteobacteria; order Pelagibacterales; family Pelagibacteraceae; genus Pelagibacter. The sequence goes on from CACGAC010000019.1 coordinate 3,947, forward strand.
GTATTCCATCTAAACTAAAATTATTCTGGATTAGCTGTTAAAGTTTTAATCTCTAGAATATTTTCGTTAGGGTCTTTTACAAAAAATGTTTCTTGCTCGTATTTTGTTCCTTTAAATCTTAGATAAGGTTCATCATAATACTTTGCACCTTTTTCTTTCAATCTATTTTTTAAAGTATCAAAATCTTTTCTTGATAAATGAACTCCAAAGTGTGGAACAGAAACGTTACCCATATCTACATCGTGTCTTTCGTTATCTAGTTTATGTTCACTTGCATGGAGAGTTAATTCATTTCCCCAAAAGTCAACATCAGCCCACTCTTGTGCTGAATTATCAAGTCGGCAGCCCAAAGTTTCACTATAAAACTTTTTTGCTGTTTCTAGATCTCCGCATGGGATTGCTAGATGAAAACAATTAGTATTTTTGTACATTATTTCTCCTTTAAATACTGTTTAGAAGCACTATATAGACATTAATTATTTTTATCAAGCTGACAAAATTATATGACTGATTTTTTACAATCTATAATAGACAGAGATCCTGCGGCAAAATCTAAGTTAAGTCTTATCTTAACTTACCCAGGGATTAAGGCTATTTTTTTTCATAAAATTGCAAATTTTTTTGCAATAGCAAAATTTGATTTAGTTGCAAGAATCAT
>CACGAC010000020.1 GCA_902571015.1 uncultured Pelagibacteraceae bacterium
CTCAGCTATCATTATTTTTTATCCTCTCCTGGCCACTCACCTTTTTTTGCTGCCCAATAACTTTTAAGTAATTCTGAGAAACCTTGAATAAGTAAAAAAATAATTCCGACTAATAAACAAGTTTTTATAGGCCACATGAAAGGCATCCATGTGGTATCCATACCTCTTTCACCTCTTCTAATAGACTCTTCTACAAACCCAATTGTCATGTAAAGAAAAACCAAAAGACCAGGAAAATAAAATAATAGATATAGCCAAAAATCTATCAAACCTTGGGTTTTTGTTTTGAAATTTCTATATAAAAAATCTGCTCTGATGTGTACACCTCGAGAAAGCGCGTAACCAGCTCCTAACATAAACAACGCCCCGTAAAGGAAACGGCTAATGTCATAAGCCCAAATTGTGGGTGCTAAAAATAGTTTTCTTGCAAGAACTTCATAAGTCATTGCAAATATTAGTGGCATCAATATCCAACAAACAATATTACCAATCCACTTACTAAATTTATCAATATTAATAATAGATTTTGCCATCCATGATGGCATATCAGTTGGCATTTTTCCTGATCCACCTCGCCTTTCGGCAATCATTTCATCTGAGATATCTAGTTTACCAGGTTCTTCTGCCATAAAATTTTAGTTAAAAAAATTAGAGCGGACTGTAAAAGTCCGCTCTAAAAAATCAAGATTAATTACTTATTACTTTAATGTTGCAGCGTGAGCCATTCCTAGCTTCGCATTAGACATTTGAGCACCGCTCCAGAAAGGAACAGCAACATCAGCAAAGTTTTTCATTGAAGTATAAACTTCATTGAAGAATTTGTTCTTCTCTGCGTTTTTATTCAATGTAGCTTTTGCAGCTGCCATGTACTCTGTAAAGTAGTCTGATGGAGTATCTTCTAATTTTACCCCATGTTTAGTAGTAAGTTCTTGTAATGCTTTTCCATTTTCATAGATTCTGTAACTTAAAGATTTAGCTAATGAAGCATTAGCTGCAACTTCAAGAGACTTTTTCTCATGAGCACTCATAGCATTATAAGTTTTTCCAGTAATGTAAAAGTCAGCATTTACTACTACTTGGTGTAAACCTTGTAGGTAATAGTGCTTTAATACTTTTTGGAAACCAAATGTTAAGTCTGGTTTAGGACAACACCACTCAGCAGCATCAATAGTTCCTGCCTCAAGTGCTGGTAGAATATCTCCACCACCCATTGCAACAGATGCTATACCAATGTCTTTGTATGTTTGTCCTGGAATTCCTGGGGGAGTTCTGAACTTATATTTTCTAAAGTCAGCCATATCTTTAATTGGTTTTGGAAACCAACCTAAAGCTTCTGGACCAACTGGTTGAAGCATAAATCCTTTGATATCTCTTCCCATTTCTTTCCAAAGTTGATCGTATAATTCTTTACCACCACCATATTGAAACCATGATAGAAACGCTAAGTTGTCGATACCAACTCCACCACCAGCTACTGGCGAACCAAATAACATAGCAGCAGGGTGATCACCTGACCAATAGTGTGTCCATGCGAAACCACAATCAATCAATCCTTTATCAACAGCATCTAGAGTTTCTTTAACTCCCACAACTGCACCTGCTGGTAAAATTTCAAATTTTAACGAACCAGATGTAAGTTCTGTTACTGTATCAGTAAAGTCCTTTAACATTTTAACTTCATCAGCTTTAGTGTTAAGAACTGTCTGACATTTTAGTGTTTTTGCAGCATTAGCACTAGATGCAAATCCAAGTACCAAAACAGTTGCAAACAACATTGAAATGATTTTTTTCATTATATTTCCTCTTGTTAGTTAAATTTAACGACAACATACAATCAGAAAAACAAAGGTCGTACAAGTGACAATTGATTAATATGAGTGTAAAGATGAACAAATGAGATTTATAAAAATAACTTTTCAACTATAGATGGAAAACTTTGATTTTATAATTTTAGGAGCTGGATCTGCTGGTTGTGTTTTGGCTAATAGATTATCTGAAAATCCAAAAAATAAAGTTCTCTTAATTGAGGCTGGCGGTAAAGATAATTATCCTTGGATACACATACCAGTTGGTTATTTTAAAACTATGCATAATCCTTCAGTTGATTGGTGTTACAAAACTGAACCTGATGAAACAATGAATAATCGATCAATTCGTTATCCTAGAGGGAAAACTTTAGGAGGAAGCTCAGCTATTAATGGTTTGCTATATATAAGAGGTCAAAGTAGAGATTATGATATTTGGCGTCAACTGGGTAATACTGGTTGGGGTTGGGATGATGTTCTGCCTTACTTTATCAAAGCTGAGGATCAAGAACGTGGTAAAGATGATTACCATGGTGTTGGAGGGCCTTTGTCTGTTTCAGATCAAAGAATTCAATTACCGCTGTTAAATGAATTTCAAAATGCAGCAGAAGAATTTGGTATTCCAAAAACGAAAGATTTTAATACTGGTGATAATCATGGGTGTGGATACTTTCAAGTAACTGAGAAAGATGGATTTAGGTGTAGTACTGCAGTTGGATATTTAAACCCAATTAAAAATAGAAAAAATTTAAAGATTATTACTCATGCTCATGTAAAAAAAATAAATTTCGAAAATAAAACTGCTAAAAATATTGAGTACTGGCAAGAAAATACTCTGAAAAAGGTTGCAGCTAACAAAGAAATAATACTCTCATCTGGGTCAATTGGATCACCTCAGATTTTGCAAACTTCAGGGATAGGAAATTCAGAAAAATTAAAAGACCTTGGTGTAACTATGGTGCATGAACTAAAGGGAGTTGGAGAAAATTTACAAGATCATTTAATGTTCAGACCAATTTACAAAGTTAATGGACTTAAATCATTAAATAAAAAAGTTAATAGTTTATTTGGTAAATTAATGATTGGTCTAGAATATGTTTTTAATAGGAGTGGACCAATGACAATGGGTGCTAGTCAAATGTGTATGTTTGCAAAGAGTGATCCTTCTTTAGAATTGCCAGATCTTCAATGGCACGTGCAACCAATGAGTATGGACACTTTAGGTGCTACAAAAAACCATGACTTTCATGCATTCACACCTACTGTATCAAATATAAGACCAACAAGTAGAGGTCACGTAAATATTATTAATAAAGACTCTAGAATTTATGCAAAGGTAAAACTCAACTATCTTTCAACTGACCATGATCGTATGGTTGCTGCAAAAGGTTTGAGACTTACAAGGAAAATAGTAATGGAGTCTGAAACTTTTAAAAAATATAAACCAGAAGAATATAGACCTGGTATTGATATTAATGATGATGAAGAACTTGTAAAAGCTGGATCAAATTATGCACAAACTATTTTTCATCCAGTTGGCACATGTAAAATGGGACAAGATGATATGGCGGTAGTTGATGAGACTCTTAAAGTAAAGGGTTTAAATAATTTAAGAGTAATTGATGCATCAATAATGCCTAATATAACTTCGGGTAATACTAATGCACCTACAATAATGATTGCCGAAAAAGGTGCTGATATGATACTTAGAAGTTAATGCTCTCTGATTTTATTACTCCAGAACAAATTACAATTTTAACACAAATCATTTTAATTGATCTTGTTTTAGCAGGAGATAATGCAATCATAATTGGAATGGTTGCATCAAAATTTCCTTTAGAACAAAGACGAAAAATTATTTTTTGGGGAATAGGTGGAGCAGTTGTCTTAAGGATAATCTTAACTTTATTGACTGCTTATTTATTACAAATTACAGGTTTAAGGTTAATTGGAGGTATTCTTCTTCTCTATATTGTCTACAAACTTTATGTAGATGTCATAAAAGGTTCTGATCACGAAAGTGATATAAAGGTAGATAATTCCAGTTTCCTTAAAGCT
>CACGAC010000021.1 GCA_902571015.1 uncultured Pelagibacteraceae bacterium
ATTATCAATATGAAAAATGATGATAATTGGCATCTGAATGTAGATAAGAAATATAAATTAGAGAATTCTATCGATTGGGAAATAGCAATCGTTAAAGAAATAGGTCAATTCCAAACAAAAATCGAAACAATAAATAAATTAAGTGGTTACATAAATTTCAATGAAATCTCATGGACTAAAAAAGAGTTTGAAGATTTATTCAAAATCGGTGATTTAGTTTATGTTAAGAAAGTTAAAGACACCTCTTATAGTTTAAAACAACTCCCAAAAATAAATGGTGGTATTGTTGTAATGGATCCTTACACTGGACGTGTTTTAGCTTTGAGCGGAGGATTTAGTTTCAAATCAAGTGAATTCAATAGAGCTACACAAGCACTACGACAACCTGGCTCAGCATTTAAACCGTTTGTATATGCATTGGCACTAGAAAATAAATATACTCCATCATCATTAGTACTTGATGCACCTTTAGTTTTAGACCAAGGGGTTGATTTAAAAAAATGGAAACCAGAAAATTATGGTAAAAAGTTTTATGGCCCCTCTACACTTAGAGTCGGGCTTGAAAAATCAAGAAACTTAATGACTGTAAGAATTGCACAAAACTTAGGTGTAGATAAAGTAGCAAATTTTTCTAAAAAATTAAAAATATATGATGAACCTGAAGAACTACTATCAATTTCCTTAGGGTCAGCTGAAACAACTCTTTTAAATTTGACTTCAGCATACTCATCGTTTGTGAATGGTGGAAAATTAATAAGCCCTATCATAATAGATAGAATTCAGGATAGTGAAGGTAATACAATAATCAATAATGAAAATAGAAAGTGCATGAATTGTGATAAAATTTCATTTACTGGAAAAGACTATCCTAAAATTGAAGATAATTATGATCAAGTAATGTCCGAGCAAACGGCTTATCAAGTTACAACTTTATTAGAGGGAGTTATTAAAAGAGGAACTGGTAAAAAATTAAGAGATTTACAACTAAACTTGGCTGGAAAAACTGGAACCACTAATGAAAACACTGATGCATGGTTTATTGGCTTTACCTCAAATTTAGTGATTGGAGTATATGTTGGAATGGACAATCCTAAACCATTAGGTAAATTTGAAACTGGATCAAAAGCAGCATTACCAATTTTTAGAGAATTTATTGAAAAGTCAGTTAAAAAATCTGAAGCGAGGCCATTTAAGGTACCTGAAAATATGACACTAATGGTAGTTGATCCGCTAACTGGAGAAAAGGCTAAATTTAATTCAAAAAATACAATTATTGAAGCTTATAAAAGTAAAAATGTTTTAAATGGTAAAGTATTGTATTCTGATAATAATAGAATCGATACAAATAATATATTAAAGTTTTATTAATGGACGATAAATATTTAGATCTTAAAAAAGAAATCGAAAAAATTAACTACAGAGTTAAGGAGTATCTTTGAAAAAAATAAGATTTACTCAAAACTGGATGATCTAGAAAAAAAAATGCTTGGTGCCAATTTTTGGCATAATAAGTCAGATTCTCAAAAAACGATTAAAGAAAAAAAACTTTTTGAAGATTTAGTAAATTCATTCAAAGACTCAGCTACTCAACTTAAAGATTTAGATGACCTTTATACGTTGGCCACAGATGAAAATAATCTTAATGTGAAAAAAGAAGTTATGGAAAATATTAGAGAATTGAGATCAAAAGTTAAGAAGAATGAAATAAAATGTTTTTTATCTAATGAGGCAGACTCATTTGATTGCTATGTGGAAATTCATGCTGGTGCTGGTGGCACAGAAAGTCAAGATTGGGCAAATATGCTAAGAAGAATGTATATGAAGTGGTCAGATGGTAAGAATTATAAGTGTAATTTAATAAGTGAACACAAAGGTGAAGAAGCAGGAATTAAATCTTCAACTATTAAAATTGAGGGGGATTATGTGTTTGGTTGGCTAAAAAAAGAGTCTGGAATTCACCGACTTGTAAGAATATCTCCCTTTGATTCTGGAGCAAGAAGACACACGAGTTTTGCAAGTATTTGGGTTTATCCGGTCGTCGATGAAAATCTGAATATAGAAATACTAGATAAGGACTTAAGAATTGACACCTATCGTTCAAGTGGCGCTGGTGGACAACATGTTAACACAACTGACAGTGCTGTTAGAATAACTCATATCCCGTCAAAAATAGTCGTACAATGCCAAAACGAGAGGTCTCAACATAAAAATAAAGAAACCTGTATGAATATGCTCAGAGCAAGACTTTACGATTTTGAAATGAAAAAAAAAGATGAAGAAAATCAAAGTAATGAAGCTTCTAAATCTGAAATAGGGTGGGGTCATCAAATTAGATCATATGTGCTTCAACCTTACAGATTAGTTAAGGACAATAGGACAAACTTCGAAAGCACAAGCCCAGATAAAGTTTTAGATGGTGACATTGATGTTTTTTTAGAGAAATCTTTGTATCAAATTAAATGAAAAAAATAATTTTTAGATTTTTAATATTAATATTATTATTAATCTTTGGTTTTA
>CACGAC010000022.1 GCA_902571015.1 uncultured Pelagibacteraceae bacterium
CAATTTCAGATAAATTATATTCTAATAAAAATTTCTGTTTACTAGTATTATCAATTTGTTTTTGAAGATTTTCTAAGTCAATTTTTAAACTATTTGAGTACCTTGCATAAATCAAGCTTTTCCATTGATTTTCTATTTCAATTTTTTCCTTAATATCATTAATTGAGATATCAAATTTTTTTAGATAAACTTGAAATTCACTCAAATTTTGAAAGTCTAAATTTTTAATTAGGTCATTCAATACAAATTCAATTTGAGGATTTTGTAAGTCTAATTTTTTGTATTTTAAAATTTCATTTTTTCTTATTGTTTCTTTAATTAAAGATTTTTTAGATATTTCCAAAATTTGTTCTTTATCCATTGTTTCAAGTTTTGGATTTAAAACTAAAAGATAATTACGCTCTTTTTCAATATCATATGATGTAATTATTTCATTATTTATTTTCATGATTATCTTAAGATTTATTTCAGAGAAAACAGTGCTACTTAATAAAAAAAAAATTAACCAAAAAAAAACAGTTCTACATATTAAAATCATCTTAAGTTAGGACTATTGATTCCACCAAAGGGTAAAATTGAAATTTTAAAAAATAGATTTTCAGATGGCTTTAAATCTTTATCAACATAGTATTCTTTATTATATTCAATTGCTGCACTTAAACAGTCATTCTTATATTGGTATATTAAATTGTAAAATTCTGTAAAACTCTTTTCTTTATTTTCTCTTGTTTCAAAAATTAAACTATTGTTTTCATTAAACTTATAATGAGTTTCATTTTGTATGTATGAGGTCTTTGAATTACTATTATTCTCATTAAGATACTCAACTTTTGAAGTTAAATTATTTAAATAAAATTCGAAGCCAAAAAGTTCATAATTTTTATCAATTAAATTATTTTTTAGCGAAAAATCATAATTAAACTTTAAATTTTCATCAGGTTTGTATTCAAATAAACCAACAAAATCTGAAACTTTATCTCCTAAGTTGCTATTCCTAGGTAGATCTTTATTTTCTTCAAATCTTATGTTATTTGCAAAACCTAGTTTTATTTGCTCATTTAAACTAGATTTATCTATTTTAGTATATTCATACCCATAAGTCGCTGAAATTCCTCCCTCACTTGTGTCCGACATGCCCAATCTATTAAGATCATAAATATTATTATAGTTTATTTGCCTATCTTTTTTTCTTATATCTTTTGTATGAGATGGGCTTAATCTTAGTGAAAACCGTGGAGTAAGTATTTTATCAAATTTCTTTGTTTCTTTTTTTAATGGAAATGAATAATTGGTCTGAAGAGTTGGTATTAAATTAAAATTACTCTTATTTTTATAATCTTTTGAATTTTTGGCTTCAGAATTAATGTTTTTAATTAACAATTTTTTTTGATTTATTAATCCTTTTTCAAAATAAATTGGTGTCGAACTATATTCAAAATCATTTATTAAAATTTTTTCTGTAATATTTGTATTATAATTTTTATAATAACCCTCTGAATTAAAAACAAAATTGTCATTTAAAATTTTTGAAAAATAAAAATTAGGTACATACTCATATTTATCAGTATCAGTTTTAGATAAATCTTCGTAAACGTCTATATTTGTATCAAGAGATTGAATATTATTATTATGACTAATACTAATAGAGTTACTTAGGATTGAAGTGTTATTAATTATAGGGCTTTCTAGTTTATAAGTTTTTAGATATGTATCGTTTGTAACATGCTCTAATTGAATGTTCAATTCAACATTATCTAAATTTTTATTCACGTAATCTTTCTTAAAATTATAAAATAGATGACCTTTAGAGCTTTCATCGCTTGAGATAAACTGACTTAAATCAATGATATAATCTGAGTTTATATTTTTTTTTCTGAACTCAGATTGAAGTAAAAATTTATCATCATTAAAAAATCTTGGGCTTAAAGTCATATCTTTATTTTTAGCGATTGCTAAAAAATAGGGTAAATTTAGAGATAATCCAGTAGCGCTGTTATCTTGTATTCTTGGAATTAAAAAACCAGTTTGCCTTTCAACAGTCGGATCAGGATGAAAAAATTTAGGAAAATAAAAAACACTTTTATCGTATATCTTTAATTTAGCATTTTTATAATGAATCGTTTTATTTTTTTTATCATGCCTAATTTTATCTGCACTCATCTCCCAAGGTGGACATTTCTCTCTTTTTTTACAAAATGTAAAAGTTCCTTTTTCTACAATTGTGTTTTGATTATCGCTGACTAAACTTCTTCCCTTTAGACGAGGTTCATTTTCAGAATTTTCTGAAATTTTAAAATCAAGACTTACATCCTTTGCAATTAACTCTTTTTTATTTAAATCTAAAAAGCCCAAATCTAACTTAAATAAATTTTTCTCTTTATCAAAAACCTTAAGATTAAGTAATTTTATGACCTTGTTTTTAAGGGAATATTCAAATTCGTTAACTATATAAAT